>DASXTX010000015.1:0-11231 GCA_036505195.1 Actinomycetota bacterium | reverse complement strand
GAGCGTGAACCCCGGCTTCTCGCCCACCGAGGGCTTCCCGGCGACGGGTCCGTCCATCGTCCGGCTGGACCCCGATGACGTCGCGAAGCTGATCGTCGACGTCGTCCGCAAGGGCACGGCGCCGGAGATCTCGATCCCCCGGGCGCTCGCCGCGCTCCAGGCGTTCCGCGTCCTGACCCCGCCCCTGTACCGCTGGGGCGTGGGGACGATCTCGCGGCGGTGGCGGTCGGGCGGGTCCGCCCAGGGCTGAGGCCTCGATCGTCAGCGCGGGTGCCTGGCCCAGAACCTCCACCACCGGCGCCTCGGATGCCCCGAACGGAGCTGCTCGCGTTCGCCGAGGCGTTCGTGCTCGATCGCGTCGCGCATCTCGCGCTGGTGCTCTCGCTGGACGTCGGGGTTGTTGGGAAGCGGCCCTCCCGCCCTGCCCCACTCGCTCATGCATCGATCCTACCCGCCAGTGGTTTCACGGGCGGAGACCGAAGAACGGGAAGCACGTCCGCTTGACCTCCTCGATCGTCCGCTCGGTCCTGCCGTCGAGCGCGTCCCGTTCGAGGGGCGGTTCGGAGAACCTGGCGGGGACCTCGCCGCCGATCTCGGTCTCGACCTGCTCGATCCAGGGCTCGGGCAGGGCGTCGGGGAGCTCGGCGTCGGACATCTCGGCGAACGCGAGCGTCCAGGCGCGCGGGACGACGGTCGCCCACTGGTAGCCACCGCCGCCGGTCGCGAGCCATCGTCCGCCCGCCGCCTCGTGCGCGAGCGCATGGAGCGCCGCCGCGGTGTCGCGGTACGCGGCGGTCGAGAGCCGGAGCTGGGCCAGCGGGTCGGTCCGATGCGTGTCGCACCCCAGCTGCGTGACGAGCACCTCCGCCCCGAACGCACGGACGACGGGCGGCACGATCTCGGCGAAGGCCGCGAGCCAGGCCCGGTCGCCGGCCCCCGGCTCGAGCGGCACGTTGACCTTGGTGCCCTCGGCCGGGCCCACGCCGCGTTCGTCGACGAAGCCCGTCCCCGGGAACAACGTCGCGCCGGATTGATGGATCGAGACGGTCAGCACCCGGGGGTCCTCGTAGAAGATCGCCTGGACGCCGTCGCCGTGATGGACGTCGACGTCCACGTACGCGATCGGATGCACGCCGTGCGCGAGCAACCACGCGATCGCGACCGCGGGATCGTCGTAGACACAGAATCCCGACGCACGCGCCGTCATCGCGTGGTGGAGCCCTCCGGCGGCGTTGAACGCGTGCAGGACCGATCCGTCGCGGACGGCCTCGGCGGCGGCGAGCGACGCACCCGCCACGAGCGCGCCCGCCTCGTGCATGTTCGGGAAGATGGGGTTGTCGCCGGGCCCGAACCCGAATCGGCCCCAGTCCCCCGCCTCGCCGTGCCCCGCCTTCCTCGTCGCCTCGATGTAGGCGCCCGAGTGCACGAGGCCGATCTCGGCGTCGTCCGCCGAGCGACACGCGAGCCGGGATACGTTCGGCCGCTCGAGGAGCCCGCAGGCCTCGATCAGCGACCACGTATAGAGGACCCGCTGGGGCCGCAACGGATGCTGGGGGCCGTGATCGTAGATGCGCGCCTCGGGACACAGGACGAGGCCCGCGGAGCCGCTCACGCGATCCGAAGGGATGCGATCGCGGCGGCGGTACGATCGACGACCAGGTCGCACTCGTCGTCGGAGATCACGAACGGTGGTCCCAGCATCACGAGGTCGCCGTCGCGCCCGTCGACGTGGCCCGTGCTCGAGTACAGGAGCAGTCCCGCGTCCCGGGCCGCGGCGACGACCCGCTCGGTCGCCTGACGTTCGCGCGGGAATGGCGTCCGGCTATGCCGGTCGGCGACGAGCTCAACCCCCGCCATCAGCCCGATCCCCCGGACGTCGCCGACCGACGGATCGTCCTCCAACGCCGACGAGAGCGACTTCAGCAGCCGCTCGCCCTGGCGCGCGCTCCCCTCCACCAGGTCGTCCTCGGACAGGCGCCGCAACACCGCGTGGGCGACCGCCGCGCCCACGCCGTTGTGCGACCACGTGAACCCGTGGACGAACCCGGTCCGGCGCACGGTCTCGAACACCTCGCTCGTGCAGGCCGCGAACCCGAACGGGAAGTACCCGCTGGTCGAGCCCTTCCCCACGGTCAGCACGTCGGGCCGGACGCCCCAGTGGTCGACGCCGAACCATCGTCCCGTCCGCCCGAACCCGGTCATCACCTCGTCGGCGATCAGGAGCACCCCGTGCCGGCGGCACACCTCGGCGATCGCCGGCCAGTAGTCGTCGGTCGGGACGGCCGCGGCCAGGGTGGCGCCGGCCACCGGTTCGGCGATGAACGCCGCCACGGTGGAGGGGCCGGCCTCGACGATCGCGCGGTCGAGGCGTTCCGCGTGCCACGGGCCGCAGGCGGCGGGGTGGTCGGGGTTCGGGCAACGGAACTCGTACGCCGCGTCCACGTGCTCGAACCGCCCGAGCCAGGGCTCGTACGGCCGCCGGAGCGCCTCCTTGCCGCCGGCATCGAGCGCGCCCAGCGTGTTCCCGTGGTACGAGGCGCGCCGGCCGATCACCAGGGTCCTGGAGTCCTCGCCCCGGGCGAGGTGGAAGGCGCGGGCGAGCTTGATCGCGGTCTCGACCGCCTCGCTCCCACCCGAGACCGGGTAGATCCGAGGGTCGTCCAACGGCAGCACCGGGGCGACCGCGTCGGCGTAGGACTCCAGGGCCTGGGTCGTGAACGCCGTCCCATGGACGTAGGAGGTCCGCGCGGACTGCTCGGCCATCGCATCGACCAGCGACCGGTCGCCGTGGCCGACGTTCACCACGATCGCACCGCCGGCGCCGTCGAGGTAGCGCTTGCCCTCGGCGTCCTCGATCCACACGCCCTCGGCGCGCACGGCTCGGGGCAGCGGACGCGACAGGACTCGATGGAACACGTGGCTCATGGCGGCGGCTCGGGAGCGCCCGCGGGCGGCTCCGGCTCTCCGTCGCTCGCGGGCTGGTGCTCGACCCGGGGTGCGTCGTCCTCGGCCGCCTCCCGCGGTGCTTGGCCGAGGAGCGACCTCAGCCGTTCGGCCCGCTCCTCGCGACCGCGCCGGATGTCCTCGACCCAGTCGGGCTCGGGCTCCCCGCGCACATCAGGCAGGTCTCCTTCGCCGCGGGGACCCTCGGTGTCCGCCATCGCTAGGACGTGTACATGCCTTGCGGGTCGAGCTGCGTGCGGATCAACCCCAGCTCGTCCTCGGTCGGCGGCGGGGTCTCGTCGAGGGACCCGGAGAGACGCGGATCCCATCCCATGTTCGCGCGGACGTCGTCGATCGTGACGCCGGGATGCACCGTGAGCAGCGTCATCTCGCCGGTCTCCTCGTCGAAGCCGAACGTCGCGAGATCGGTCACCACGCTGGTTGGGCCGCTCCCGAACCACCCGCGCGCGCGATCGTGCGCGGGATCGCCCGAGTGGCCGGGCGACGTCCGGAAGTCCAGGTCCTGGACGAACGAGCGCTTCGCCTGGCGCATGATGACCAGGATCCTTCGCGCGTGGATCGCGATCTCGCACGCGCCGCCGGAGCCGGGGAGCCGGACCTTCGGCGCGGCGTAGTCGCCGATCACGGTGGTGTTCAGGTTGCCGAATCGGTCGATCTGCGCACCGCCGAGGAACGCGGCGTCGATCAGGCCGGCCTGGAGGTAGAACGCGAACAGCTCGAACATCGACGTCACGGCCGTCGAACCGGAGACGAGCGTCGGGTCGCCGATCGAGAGCGGGAGCCGTTCGGGGCGCGCGCCGAACACGCCCGCCTCGTACACCAGCTGGAGCTCGGGGGACACGGTGCGTTGCGCGAGGTTGCAGACGATGTTCGGCAGCCCGACGCCGACGAAGCAGACGCGTTCTCCCGCGAGCGTGCGAGCGCTCGCGGCGATCATCATCTCGTTCTTCGTGTAGCCGTCCTGGCTCACCGGAGCGTCCCGCAGATCACGAGTAGTCACCGTAGTTCACCTCGCCGGACAGGCGCTCCCCGGCCCTCAGTCCCTCCCACCGTTCGCCCATCCGGGCCACGTACTCGGCGTGGCCCTCGAGACCGTGGACCCACTCCTTCAACCAGCGTTCGAGCGCCTCCGGGTCCTTGGATATCCGCTCCCACTCGAGGTAGAAGGCGTTGTCGCGATCGTAGTAGCCCTGGGCGTAGCTCGGGTGGCAGGCGAAGGGCTGCTCGACCACCGCGTCGACCACGACCCCCGGGATGACGGTCCGGTTCGGATCGCGACGGATGACCGCCTCGTCCACGACCTCCTCGCACACCACGATCACGCGTTCAGCGGCGAACGCGGCCTCCTTCTGGCACCCGAGCAACCCCCAGATCTGCGTGTCGCCGGTGACCGTGGCCCGCTGCGCGTGCACGATCGTGACGTCGGGCCGCAGTGGCGGCACCACGTAGACCTCGGTCCCGTCGTCGTACGGCGACGCCATCGGCTTGATGTTCGGGTTCACCGAGGGGATGTCGCTCTCGTAGTAGGAGCGGATGGGGAAGAAGGGGAGGTTCGAGGCGCCCGCCACGTATCGGCACACCATCCCGAAGTGGGAGTACTCCTCGATCTCCAGCGGTTCGGGGTCGGCTTGCTCGATCCGGCGCCGAACGGCGTGCAGCGAACCGACCCCGGGGTTGCCGAGCCACGAGAAGATCAGCTTCCGGGCGACCCCGGCGCCGATCATCTGGTCGTAGATCACGTCCGGCGTCATCCGCGCGAGCGTGAGGTCGCGCCTTCGTTGGCGGATGATCTCGTGCCCGGCCGCGAAGCAGATCAGGTGGGTGAAGCCCTCGATCGCGACCGTGTCGCCGTCGCGCACCAGCTCGCCGACGGCCTCGGCCATCGTGGTCTGCTTGCTCGTCCCCGCCCCGCTCACTCGGGGCTCCAGCCGTCCTCCGGGCCGCGAAGGACACAGAACTCGTTGCCCTCGGGGTCGAGCATCACGGTCCAGAAGCTCCCCCCCTCGTTGACGTAGCGGAACTCCCGGGCACCGAGCTCCAGGACGCGGGCCTTCTCGTCCGCCATCGACGTCGCCGGCCGAAGGTCCAGATGGAGGCGGTTCTTCACCGACTTGCCCTCGGGCACCACCTGGAACAGGATCGGCCAGCCCTCGCCCCTCGGGTCGCGGATCTCCGCGTCCTCCTCATCGATCTCGACGACCTCGTAGCCGAGGACCCCGGCCCAGAACGCCGCGACGACCGCCGGCGAGCGGCAGTCCCACGTCAGGGTCTCGACCGACAGGGCCATCGGACGCCGGCCCGTTAGCCGCCCACGACGTCGGCCACGGCGTCGTCGAAGACCTGCAGGGCGGTCTCGGCCTGATCGGGTCGGAACACCAGCGGGGGCGACATCCGGATCACGGCGTCCCCGGCGCCGAGGACCAGCAGGCCCCGACGGAACGCGGCCTGCTCGACCGCGTGCATCGTCTCGGCCCGCTCGAACTCGATCCCGATCATCAGGCCCCGGCCCCGGACGTCGACGATCTCGGGGCGCCGGGCCTGGATGTCCCGCAGCCCCTTCAGCAGGAGCTCGCCGACGTCGCGCGCGTTGTCCAGCAGCCCGCCCTCGATCAGCTCGAGCGTCGCGAGCGCGGCGACGCACGCAACCGGGTTGCCGCCGTAGGTCGAGCCGTGCGCGCCCACGTCCCACGTCATCAGGCGCTCGCGGGCAACGATCGCGCCGAGCGGCATCCCGCTCGCGATCCCCTTGCCCGCCAGCAGGACGTCGGGCTCGACGCCCTCGTGCTCGATCGCCCACATCTTGCCGGTCCGGCCCATCCCCGACTGCACCTCGTCGGCCACGAGCACGATCCCGTGCCGGTCGCACACCTCGCGCAGGTACGCGAACCAGCCCTCCGGCGGGAAGACGTACCCGCCCTCGCCCAGCACGGGTTCGACAACGATGGCCGCGATCTCGTCGGGCGGGATGAGCCGCGCGAACACGACCCGCTCGAGGTGCTCGAAGTCGCCGAAGTTCGTGTGGACCACTCCGGGGAGCAGCGGGCCGAACCCGGCGTGGTACTTCGCCTTGCTGGCCGTGAGCGAGACGCTGCCGTAGGACCGGCCGTGGAACGACCCGATCATCGCGACCACGTACTGCCGCCCGGTCGCGTAGCGCGCGAGCTTGATCGCGCCCTCGACGGCCTCGGTGCCCGAGTTCGTGAGGAAGCTGCGAGCGGCGCCGGAGAACGGAGCGATCCGATCCAGCTCCTCGCAGACGTCGGAGTAGGCCGGCAGGTAGAAGTCGCTGGCCGAGTAGTGCAGCAGCCGCTCGGCCTGGTCCCGGATCGCCCCGACCACCTTCGGGTGCGCGTGACCCGTGGAGGTCACGGCGATCCCAGCGTTGACGTCCAGGAACCGGTTGCCGTCGACGTCCTCGATCACCGAGCCCCCGCCGCGCGCCGGCACGAGCGCATAGGCGCGCGGCAGCGACGGGCTCGTGACCTTGCGGTCTCGTTCTATCCGCGCCCGAGCCTCGGGGCCGGGGATCTCCGTGACCAGCCGCGGCGCCTGCGCCTCGGCGAGGTCCTGTGACCGGACTGCGCTCACTCCTCGATCACCGTGCGCGACTGCTCACGCAGGTACTGCTGCACGTAGTAGGGGCCGCCGCCCGCCTTGCCGCTGGTGCCCGAACCCTTCCAGCCGCCGAACGGCTGCACGCCCGGCCACGCGCCGGTGGTCGCTCCGGCCCGCCGGTTCACGTACACGACGCCGGCCTCGATCGAGCTCAACCACCGGTCGATCTCGACGCGGTCCTCGCTGTAGAAGCCGGCCGTCAGTCCGTACTCGGTGTCGTTGGCCAGACGGATCGCCTCGACGAGGTCGTCGTAGGGCGCGACCGCGACGAAGGGCACGAACAGTTCCTTCTTCCAGATCCACGAGTCGAGCGGGACCTCGGCGATGGTGGGCTGGACGAACGTCCCCTTCCCGAGCTCGCCCTCGTTGAGCCGCTCGCCGCCCGTGATCACGGCGCCGTTCTTCTTCGCCTCGTTCGACGCCTCCTCGAACGTGGTGACCGCGCCCTCGTCGATCACCGGGCCGAGGTAGACGTCGCGGTCGAGCGGGTCGCCGATCTTGACGTTCTCGGTCTTCTCCTTGAGGCGGCGGACGAACTCGTCGTACACGCTCCGGTGCACGTACACACGCGAGTTGGCCGAGCACTTCTGTCCGCCGAAGCCGAACGCCGACCGCAGCACCCCGTCGGTCGCCTTGTCCAGGTCGGCCTTGTCGGTCACGATCGTCGGGTTCTTCCCGCCCATCTCGCAGATCACGGGCTTGGGGAAGTCCTTCGCGAACCCCTTGTAGATCCCCATCCCGACCTCGTACGAGCCGGTGAAGGTGATCCCCGCCACATCCGGGTGGTTGACGATCTCGTCGCCGACCACGCTGCCCGGACCCGACAGGAAGTGGAAGGCGCCCTTCGGGACGCCGGCCGCCATGTAGACCTCGTACAGCTTCAGCCCGGTGAACACGCCCATGTGGGCGGGCTTGAACACCACGGTGTTGCCCGCGACCAGCGCGGCGGACGACGGGCCCGCCGCGAGCGCCATCGGGAAGTTGAACGGGCTGATCACGGCCCACACGCCGTACGGCCGAAGGACGTCGTAGTACTCGCCCGGCGAGCCGAGCGACTGCATCGGCTTGCGGAAGCCCTCGTTCTGCTCGACCTCGTTGGCGTTCCACCGCAGCAGGTCCGCGGACTCCTCCACGTCGCCGAGCGCCTCGAGCCTGTTCTTGCCGACCTCCATCGCCATGAGCGCCGACAGCTCGTTGCGCTGATCGGACATGATGTCGGCCGCCTTGCGGATGATCGCGACCCGCTCTTGCCAGGGGCGGTCGGCCCAGTCGTGGAACGCGCCCTTGGCGGCCGCAACGGCGTCCCGGACGTCCTCGCGCGTGCCCGAGGCGAACTCGCCGATCAGCGTGCCGTCGATGGGCGAATGGGCGGCCTTGTACCCGGAGCCTTCGCGTGCCTCGCCGTTCACGAAGAGCGGATGCTGCTGCCCGAGCCAGGACCGGGCCACCTCGATGCCCTGGTCGTAGGCTTCGTGCAGGTCCTCGTTGTCGGCCGTCATCGTCGCGTAGGTGATGCGGAACCCTTCCTCTGCCATGGAGTGCCTCCTGTGCGCGGAAAACGTGGCCGTGACCTGGTCGATCTCGTTCAATCGTAGCCGCCGGAGCCGGGTTCCCCCAAGTCGCAGGCTGCGGGGAACTGCCCGATCGATACCGAGATTCGGCACCCGGCCGGGCGTATCATCGGCCTCCCTTGAGGCTCGTGACCTTCGACCGGCGGGGGCACCGGCGACTGGGAGCGCTCCGGGAAGGGAACGTCGTGGATCTGCCGAGCCTGCTCGGCCACCCCGCGTTCCCCGAGACGATGGAGCGGCTCGTCAGGAGCAACGGGGGAACGGTGCTCGATGCCGCCCGGGCAGCCCTCGAGCGCGACGAGGCAGACGCCTTCGTCGTCGAACGGCCACGTCTGCTCGCGGCGCTCCTGCCGACCGCGCTCCGCTCGACGGACGCCGTCGAGGGCGGGCGGCCGGCGTTCGGGCCGGACGAGGAGATCCCGTGGCCGGCAGGGGCGGGATGGCTCGAGTTCCATCCGAAGATCGCGGCGGTCCTGCGGCGGGCGGTGGACGACGCGATCACGCCCGAGGAGACGCCCTCGGTCGTCTTCGGCTACACGCTCGTGGGTGACTGGCTCGCACGGCGCGCGAACGGCGATCCGATGCCGACGCCGCGCGGCGTCCCGCTCTCGATCGGCCCGTGCGTGGTGACGGCGGACGAGCTCGATCCGCAGACCGCGTTCGTCACGGTCAGGATCGACGGCGAGGAGTGGGTCAAGGGGAACCTGAACGGCACCGCGCTCGGCCTGCTCCGCGACGTCGCCCGGGCGTCGAAGCGGGAGCGACTGGAACCCGGCGAGACGTTCGCTTCTGGCCCGTTCGAGATCCCGGGGTTCGAACAACGGGTGTGGCCCGGCGCCGAGGTCGAGCTCGAGGCCGAGGGGATCGGGATCCTGCGGAACCGGCTCGGCACACCCTGATCCTGACGAGGGAACGACCGCCTGGCCTCAGTCAGACAGGTTCTCGCGAAGATCCCGACCCTGCGTGATCTCGTAGAGCCGTCCGTCCGGAGCCCGGAAGTGCACCCAGCCGACATCGTCCTCGCCCGGCCAGAAGGTCGGACCCGAGACGATCGGAACCCCGGCGGCCCGAAGCTCCTCTCGGTCGCCGAGGCGAGATCGTCCACCAGGAAACCGGGAACCGGCCCGGTCGTGAAGTGCTCGTTGTGCGACCTCGGGCCGAAAACCTCGACCTTGCTCCCGTCGGGGAGCTGGAACACCCATATGTCCATATCCCTATGGACCAACCGCAGGCCGAGGACGGTCTGGAGAAGGTCCGCCATCTCCGCCGCCTTGCCGGTCCGCGTACCCAGCCATCCGATCTTGAGAAGCTCCATCAGGCGGACACCTCCGTCGACCCCGTACGGAGGGTCGTTGACTACTTCTTCGCGCCCTTGCGTTCGGCCCCGCGCTCGGCGGCCTGGCGCTTGTCCGCAGCCTTCTTCTTCCGCTCGCGATCGTGCGCCCAGCGCACCCTCGCTCGATCTCCTCGACCCATCGTCCTTCTCCCTCAGTCCTCGTCCTCGTCGCCGCCCTGCGCGAGCTCGGCGCTACGATGCCGCGCGGCGTCGATCGCGTTCAGGAAGGCCGCCCGGACGCCCGCCTCTTCGAGGTGGCGGATCGCGGCGATGGTCGTCCCGCCCGGCGAGGTCACCATCTCACGCAGCTCGACCGGGTGCTTGCCCGTGTCGCGGAGCATCTTCGCGGACCCCAGCATCGTCTGGATGATGAGCTCGGTCGCAACGTCCCTCGACAGGCCGAGCAGGATGCAGGCCTCGATCATCGCCTCGGCCAGCAGGAAGAAGTAGGCGGGGCCGCTGCCGCTGGTGGCCGTGATGGCGTCGAGGTGCACCTCCTTCAGCCGGATCACCCTGCCGACGTAGCCGAGCAGCTCCTCGGCCACCTCGAGGTGCCGATCCTCGGCGTTCGAACCCGCGGCGACGACCGACATCGCCTCGTCGACCAGGACGGCCACGTTCGACATCACGCGGACCACCGGGACGCCGTCGGGGAGGTGCTTCTCGACGAACGAGGTCCGGATCCCCGCCGCGAAGCTCACGACCAGGTGCTCGGGGGTCACGTGCTCGCGGATCTGGGACAGAAGCGCCTCCATGTCCTGGGGCTTCACCGTGAGGACCAGGACGTCGGCCCAGGAGACCGCGTCCGGGTTCGAGAGGGTCGACGCGATCCGGTGGGTCTCCGCCAGCTCCCGCGCGCGCTCTTCGCGGCGGCTCGTGACCATGATCTCGTCCGCGCTCCGGCCGCCCGAGCGGATCAGCCCGGAGACGAAGGCCTCGCCCATCCGGCCGCCACCGAGGAAGGCCACCTTGCGATCGTGGGTCCTCTCCATCCGTTGGCTCATCGGTCGGCCCTCCGGAGGCGGGCGGGCTCCATCGTCGCCGGCTGACCGGCCGTAGCGCGGTCGGGGTCCGCGATCGGGCTCGGTGCCGCCGAGATGCCCGAGCGCAGGAGCTCGAGGAACTCTCGGATCCGTGCGTCGCGACGCTCGGGGACGTGAGGCTTGCGGTGGACCAGCCCCGGATCCAGCTCCTCGCTGCCGAGGGCGTCCTGGAAGCGTTCGGCGACCCAGTCCAGCATCGAGGCGATCATCTCCACGTCGACGTCGTCCCGGATCTCGCCGCGACGGACCCCGAACTCGACGAACTCGAGCGTCCCGTAGGGATCCTCGCTCCGCATCAACCGGTCGATCGGACGCCGGAGCCCGAGACCGGTGTCGTAGCGCCCGATCATCGCGACCCTGTTCGCCACCCATTGCTCGGTCAGGAACTCCTCGGTCCGGCGGAGCCAATAGTCCAGGACCGACCAGAACCCACCCTCCACGACGTCGGCCGGCGCATCGAGCCAGGCTGGGAGCTGCCCGACCGCCTCCCGGTACACCGCGAGGAACAGCCCTTCCTTGTTCCCGAAGTGCAGGAAGACGGTCCCCTTGGCGACCCCGACTTCGGCGGCGATGTCCTCGACGTGCGCACCGCGGTAGCCGTGTTGGGCGAACTGCCGCATCGCGACGTCCACGATCTGCCCGCGTCGCGCGTTGGTCTCGGTTCCCTGTCCGGCTGTCATGACCTGGGAACGGTAGCCGCGC
>DASXTX010000014.1:0-33515 GCA_036505195.1 Actinomycetota bacterium | reverse complement strand
CAACTACCTGTTGCCGCTGATGATCGGCGCGCGCGACGTCGTGTTCCCGCGCTTGAACGCGTTCAGCTACTGGGCGTTCCTGTTCGCCGGGCTGTTCATCTACTCGAGCTGGTTCCTGGGTGGCGCGCCCAACGGGGGGTGGTTCGGCTACGCGCCGAACTCCGTCACCGACCCCTCGATCGGGATGACGTTCTACGCGATCGGGCTGCTGATCGCCGGGATCGCGTCGACGGTCTCGGCCGTGAACCTCGCCGTCACGGTGCTGAACATGCGGGCGCCGGGCATGACCCTGTTCCGGATGCCGGTGTTCGTGTGGATGGGGCTGGTGGTGCAGCTCCTGCTCGCCTTCAGCCTGCCGGTGATCACGATCGGCCTGGTCGAGCTGCTGTTCGACCGGCTGTTCGGGACGCACTTCTTCGACGTGGCCGCGGGCGGCAGCCCCGTACTGTGGCAGCACCTGTTCTGGCTGTTCGGGCACCCAGAGGTGTACATCCTGGTCCTGCCGGCGATGGGCATCGTCTCCGAGATCCTGCCCGTGTTCGCGCGCAAGCCGCTGTTCGGATACCAGTTCGTGGTGTTCAGCGGGATCGCGATCGGGTTCATCGGGTTCGGCGTGTGGGCGCACCACATGTTCGCGGTCGGCCTGGGACCGGTGGCGAACACGGCGTTCGCGGTCTCGACGATGATCATCGCGATCCCGACCGGCGTGAAGATCTTCAACTGGCTCGGGACGCTGTGGAACGGCGACCTGCGCTTCGCGACGCCGATGCTGTTCTCGATCGGGTTCATCGCGATGTTCGTCATCGGCGGGCTGTCGGGGGTCACGCACGCGGTCGTGCCGTCGGACTACCAGCAGACGGACACGTACTACATCGTCGCGCACTTCCACTACGTGCTGTTCGGTGGCGCGATCTTCGGGCTGTTCGGCGGGATCTACTTCTGGTGGCCCAAGGTGTTCGGGCGGATGCTCTCCGAGACCTGGGGCAAGGTGAACTTCTGGCTGATGCTGATCGGCTTCAACATGACCTTCGGGCCGATGCACATCCTGGGGCTGCAGGGCATGCCGAGGCGCATCCAGAGCTACCCCGCGTCGCTCGGGCTGTCCTTCTGGAACATGGTCTCGTCGATCGGCGCGTTCGTGATCGCGATCAGCGTGCTGGTGTTCCTGATCAACGCGATCTCGAGCTTCCGCAAGGCCAAGCAGATGGAGGCGGACCCGTGGGACGCCCGGACGCTCGAGTGGTCCACGTCGTCGCCCCCGCCCGAATACAACTTCGAGGAGATCCCGGTCGTGCATTCCCTCGACGACCTGTGGCACCGCAAGTACGCCGAGACCGAAGGCGGACACGTCGTCCCGGTCGCCGCCGGAGGTTCGGGGGAGACCGCCGCGGCCGCTGGCGAGCATGCGGGGGACCACGGCGCCGGCGAGCACGGTGCCGATGGAGGAGGAGGTCACGCGATCCACATGCCGTCGCCCTCGTACTTCCCGCTCATCGCCGCCGCCGGCTTCCCGATCGTCGGCTATGGACTGATCTTCGGGCGCCCGGCCATCGTGCTTGGCCTGGTGATCGCGCTCGCCGGGTTCTTCGGGTGGGCCCTGGAGCCCTCGTCGGAGTGAGCGGCTGATGGCGACCATCGAGCACCCCGCCGCCGCGCCCGTGACCGATCACGCGGCCACCAGCACCGGGCTACCGAGCCTCAAGCTCGCGATGTGGCTGTTCCTGGCCTCGGACTGCCTGCTGTTCGGCGCGCTGATCTCGACGTACGTGCTGTATCGGGGCGCGAGTATCACCGGGCCCTTCCCGGCCGACGTGTTCGACATCCCGTTCACGTCGGTGTCGTCGTTCGTGCTGCTCGCGAGCTCGCTCACGATGGTGCTCGCGCTCGCGGCGATCCAGCGCGGCGACGTCGGCCGCTCGAGGGTCTGGCTCCTCGCCACCGCGCTGCTCGGGATGGCCTTCCTCGGCGGACAGGTCTACGAGTTCACGACGTTCGTCCGCGAGGGGCTGACGCTCAAGACCAACGTGTTCGGGACCTCCTTCTATGTGCTCACCGGGTTCCACGGGACGCACGTCGCGGTGGGCGTGCTGATGCTGCTCACGCTGTTCACGCTCTCGTTCGCGGGCAAGATCACCCAGGACAGCGCGATGACCGTCGAGCTCGTCGGCCTGTACTGGCACTTCGTGGACATCGTCTGGATCGTGATCTTCACCGTCGTCTACCTGATCCCGACCGGGAACCCCGGGGCGGGAGGCTAGGAGCGAGCATGGCGGATACGCACGTCGACGAGCCGACGCCCGAGGCCCACGCGCCCGCGCACGCAGGGCGGCACCCGGGCCCGAAGGAGTACATCCGGATCGCGATCATCCTCGCGGCGATCACCGCCGCCGAGGTGACCATCTACTACCTCGAGGGCTTCAAGGAGGTCCTCGTCCCGATGCTGTTCTTCTTCTCGTTCGTCAAGTTCACGCTCGTCGTCCTGTGGTTCATGCACCTGAAGTTCGACAGCCGGACGTATGCGCGCTTCTTCGTGATGGGGCTCGCGGGCGCGATCACGCTGTTCCTGATCGTGCTCCTCACTTTCCAGGTCTTCTCGAGCTAGCCGATGCCCGCCTGGCACACGCACCCGAGCGTCTGGCTGGTCCTGGGAAGCATCTGGGTCGCCTACCTCGTCGCGGTCCGGCGGCATCGGGTGGTCGCCGGCGAGCCCCACGACCGGCGCCGGCGCACGACGCTGTTCTCGATCGGGATGGCCTTCCTGTGGCTCGGAGCGGACTGGCCGGTGCACGACCTCGCCGAGGGCTACCTCTACTCGGTGCACATGGCGCAGCACCTGCTGTTCACCCTCGTCGCGCCGCCCCTGCTGATCGCCGGGATGCCCTCGTGGATGTGGCGGGACATCCTGCGGCCGCGATGGCTGTTCGTGGCGTTCCGGTTCCTCACTCGTCCGGTCGTGGCGTTGGTCCTTTTCAACGGGCTGCTGCTGTTCACCCACTGGCCCGAGGTGGTCGATGCGTCGGTGCGCTCCGAGCTCACGCACTTCACCCTCCACGTCCTGCTGGTCGGGTTGGCGGTGGTGATGTGGTGGCCGGTGATGTCGCCGCTCGTCGAGCTCCCGGCGCTCTCCCCGCCGGCGCAGATGATGTACCTGTTCGCGCAGTCGCTCGCGCCGACGATCCCGGCGTCCTTCCTCACGTTCGGGCACACGCTCCTGTATCCCGTGTACGGGACCTTCCCGCGGATCTGGGGCATCTCGGCGCTCAACGACCAGCTGATCGCCGGACTCGAGATGAAGCTGATCGGCGGATTCATCCTGTGGGGGTTCGTCGCGACGATCTTCTTCCGGTGGCACGCCCGTGAGGAGCGCGACGGGTGGGACGCCCTCGCGTTCCGTCCCGAGGAGCGCGAGCTGCGGACCAAGGTGCCGCGATGAGACCGGTCCTGCGCGACCGTCTCGTGATGCCGATCCTGCTCCCGCTCGGGATCCTGGCCGTGATCGCGGCGGTGCTCTACGGGTTCTCGAGGATCCTCCTGTCGCTGACGCCCACGGCCGCGACCGTGACCGCGATCGTCGTGGCGAGCGGCGTCGTGATCACGGCGGCGGTGGCGGCCGGCCGCAAGCAGGTCCGGCTCTCGACCCTGGGGGCGATGCTCGGCGTGACGGCCGGCGTCGCGATGCTCGCCGGGGGGGTGGCGCTCGCCGTCGTCGGCGGGAGCGAGGAGGAGGCGGGGGGCGGGGAGAAGCCGGTGGTGACGCTCGCGGCCGCGAACATCGCGTTCGAACCCACCTCACTGACGGTCCCGGCGGGCCAGGCGTTCACGTTGCAGTTCCACAACCAGGACGCGAACACGCAGCACAACGTCCAGATCTTCGACGACCCGACGTTCGCCGGGACCCCGCTGTTCAACGGGGCGCTGGTCACGGGGGTCCGCCAGGCCGACTACGACGTCGACCCGCTCGAGGCGGGCGCATACTTCTTCCGCTGCGAGGTCCACCCGACGACGATGATGGGCCAGATGCAGGCGGTGCCGAGCGGCGGCGGGGGTGGTGGGACCGGTCCGGGCGGTCCCGGCGGTGGCGGCGGCGTGACGGTCGTGGCCCAGAACCTGGCGTTCGACACCGCCGCGATCGAGCTCGAGCCGGTGCCGTCGACGATCACGTTCGAGAACCGCGACGCGGGCGTGCAGCACAACATCGCGATCTATGCGGACAGCTCGCTCGCCGACGAGCTGTTCAACGGGGAGCTGATCACGGGGCCGGCGACCATGGAGTACGCCATCCCCGCGCTGCCGCCGGGCGAGCACTACTTCCAGTGCAACGTCCACCCGAACATGAGCGGCACCGTCGTGGTCTCGGACACCGGCGGTGGTGGTGGTGGTCCTCCCCCCACCGGTCCGACCGGCCCCTCCTAGCGCCGATCTCATCCGATCGGGACCATGACGAGGCTCCCACAGGTTCCGTTACGCTCCCGTTACGCTCCCATGGAGGCGACCGGGCACGCCCGTTCGCCGAGTGGTAGTCGCTCGTTAGGGGAGGGGTCGGTATGAGCGTTCGGGCACGGGGCGCGTCGATGCTGCCCTGGTGGCTGTTCCTAGTGACCGGGCTCGCCTGGTTGCTCATCTCGCTGATCGTGCTCCGGTTCGACATCACGTCGATCGCCGCCGTCGGCGCGCTGCTGGGCGTCGTGTTCCTGATGGCCGGCGTGAACGAGTTCGTCCTCATGGGCGCCGTGCCCGGGTGGCGTTGGGCCCATGCCCTCCTCGGCGTCCTGTTCATCGTTGGCTCGATCTGGGCGTTCGTGCACCCGCTCGACGCCTTCTACGAGCTCGCCGCGATCCTCGGCTTCCTGTTGCTGCTGAAGGGCTCGTTCGACATCGCGATGGCGTTCATGACCCGAGAGGTCAACGACCTGTGGTGGCTCGGGCTCGTCGTCGGGATCCTCGAGGTCCTCCTGGCCTTCTGGGCATCGCAGCAGCTGTTCGCGCCGCGCGCCGCGCTGATCCTGATCTGGGTCGGGTTCGCGGCGATGTTCCGAGGATTCACGGAGATCTTCCTCGCGTTCGAGGTTCGGAGGCTGTCCAAGGAGCTGTCGCCGGCGGCATAGGAACCGGCACGGACGTCCGAGGGCGCGTTCCCGCTCGCCCGACGCGAGGCCTGGACCGGTCGAGGAACGGAGGCGTCGTGAACGATGAGGGCAACGGGCCGCAGGAGCCATCACCCGAGGAGCTCGAGGCCGAGGTCGAACGGTTGAAGGCCGAACGGGAGAAGCTGGAGGTACGGGTCGAGACCCTGGAGGCCAAGCCCCAGAAGCGGCGGCGGCTGCGTCGGGTCCTGACCCCCATCCTGGTGGTGCTCTCGATCATCGTCTTCACCGTCACCGTCCCCGCGGCGTGGGGCGCCCGGACCGTCCTGAACACCGATCGCTACGTGGCGACCGTCGCGCCGCTCGCGGACGACCCGGCGGTCCAGGCGTCGATCGCGACGAAGCTCACCGACCAGGTCTTCTCGGCGTTGGACGTGGAGGGGACGATCTCGGACGCCCTGGCGGGGCTCGGCGAGCGCGCCACGGTGCTCGCGGGTCCGCTCACGACGGCCGTCAAGGGGTTCGTTCAGGACCAGGTCCAGAAGGTGGTGGCGAGCGACGCCTTCAAGACCTTCTGGGTGGCGGCGAACCGGTTCGTCCATACCCAGGTGCTCGCGATCCTGCGCGGGGAGGGGGACACCGTCAGTGTCCGCGAGGGCAAGGTGCTCTTGAACCTGCTGCCGCTCGTCAACCTCGCCTTGGGATCGATCCAGACCGTTGCATCCGATCTGGTCGGCCGGGACGTGACGCTTCCGCAGATCACGGAGGGGGAGGTCCCGAGTGCGTCGATCGCGAAGCTGGAGCAGGCGCTCGGCGTCGACCTCCCCGAGGAGTACGGGCAGATCGTCGTCTACGACTCCGAGGACCTAGCTGCGTTGCAGAAGCTCCTCTACGCGTTCGAACGGCTGCTGCTGCTCCTGCTCCTGTTGATCCCGATCCTCGTGGCGGCGAGCCTCTGGGTCTCCACGCGACGTCGCCGGACGTTGATCCAGCTCACGGTCGGCGGCGCCGTCGGGCTCGTCATCATCCGGCGGATCGCGATCATCGCCCGGGATCGACTCTTCGAACGCGTCGACACGGTGAAGTTCCCATCGGTGCGGGTCCTCACGGACCAGCTGATGGCCAGCCTCTTCCGCTATACCGCGATCCTGCTGGCGATCGTGCTGCTGACGGCGCTCATCGCGCTGATCACCGGTCCGTACCCGTGGGCCGTGACCCTGCGTGGCTGGGTGCGGGACGGGTCCCGCGGGGTTGCGGCCGCCTTCAGCGGCGAACAGCTGCCGGACACGGGCCGGGTGCGGTGGATCCGCGACCATCGCGACGGGCTGATGCTCGGCGGCGCGCTCCTCGCCGTCGCGCTGCTGCTGCTGTTCGACCTGTCGCTCTGGGGGTTCGTCATCGCGGGCATCGTGATCGCGCTGTACGAGATCGCCCTAGCGCGCCTGGGTCACGAGCCCGAGGGGGCCGAGCCGGCGTAACGGCTACTGGAGCGCGGGGAGCTTCGGGCCCCAGTCGTAGACGACGGTCGTGCGGACCAGCAGGTCCTGCACCGACTCGTTCCGGCTGCTGACCGCGCTCCAGAACAGCCCGATCGGGAACAGCGCGCACAGGACCGCCCGCACGAACGCCCGCCAGAGCGGCAGGCCGACGTCGCGTGAGGAGACCACGCGCAACCCGAGCACGCTCTTGCCCCACGTGCGCCCCGTGCTGGCCCACCCGATCGTCAGGTAGACGATGAGCAGGATCCAACCGAGCGTGCTGAGGTACAGGGCGGAGGCTTCGGGCCAGCTGAACTGCCGGGGGTGCAGGAGGAACCGGGCTCCGCTCACGGCGAAGTAGACGCCGACCAGGGCGGCGACGATCACCAGGAGATCGATCGCGTCCGCGAGGAACCGGGAGACGACGCCGGCGCGTTGCCCCTGCATCACCCTGGCCACCGGGGGGGCGGACACGCTCACGGTCGATCCTCAGGTTCATCGCCCCCTGAGCCGCCCGCGCCCGGGTCGGTCGAACCGCTTTCGGGTGCCGCGTCGGATCCGCCTCCGCCACTACGTCCCAGCACGCGTGCGCGCAGCCGCGAGATCGCGCGGTCGGCGTTCATGCTCTGGACGCGGATCCCCCCGACGGTCTCGGTCGTCATCGAGCCGACCGCGTCCTGGATCAGCCGCATGAGGTCGAGCTCCTCGATGACCTCGCTCGCGATCGCGGCGAGGTCGAGCCGGCGGACCAGCGCCTGCAGGTCCAGCGAGTCGGCGACGGCCTGGACGTCGACGCGACGCACGACCTGGTCGAGGTCCACGCTCGCGACGATGGCGTCGAGGTCGAGCCGGGAGACGATCTCGTCGACCGGCACCCGTTCCACGAGGGCCGCGACGTCGATGCGCTCGAGGATCCGGCCCAGGTCGATCCGGGCGACGATCGCGTCGATGTCCAGACGGGAGATCACCCGGTCCAGATCGAGCCCGTCGATCACGCGATCGAGCTCGATGCGTTCGGCGACGAGCTCGTTGAGGTCGATCTGGTCGAGCGCCGCGTCGACGACCTGGGGGACGAGCAGCCGCAGGAACGCCGCCGCCGCCTCCTCGTCGCGCGGGCGCTGCTCGCGCCAGCGCTCGTCGAACCCACCCAACCGGTTCCCCGCCTGACGCAGCGGCTCCTGCACGAACCCGGGGCTCGTCAGGAGCGAGAAGAAGAGCTCGGCGCTGCGCACCATCGTGGTGGCGGCGCGGGCGCCCCACTTCGCGCCCTCGAGCGCGACCCCGATCGCCGCGCCCGCGACGAGCGGGACACCGGAGGCCGGGCGGGCGGTCTCGTCGCCCAGCGCTTCGCCCTCGGCGAACGGCTCGCGGCCGAGCGTGCGGGCGACCGCCTCGGCGAGCACCTCGGAGGCGAGCGCCGTCATCCCGATCGCGATCCGGAACGTCTGCTCGACCAGCTGCTCGAGCGGCGGCGGGGGCTGCGCGGCGACGCGCAGCGGGACGACCTTGCCGAGGCGTTCGGGTGAAGCGGCGCCCTCGTCCACGATCGGCCTCTCGTTCGGGGTGCCCATCATCACCCCTGGGCGGCGAGGTGCCAACAGGCGGAGATCGTCCGGGCTACCATCGCCGTGCCCGAACGTCGTCCGGGCTCTCACCCTGACGACGCGTGCCAGAAAACGAGGAGTCGTTGGAGCCGCACTCGCCCGCCCCCGGATCCGAGGTTCCCCCAGGTCCCCCCGCACCCGAGCCCGTCGTAGGGTCGGATCCGCCGATCGGCCCTGGTCCGGACGGGCAGGACGCGAGCGACCCCGGGCGGATCGCCCGCGCACGCCGCTCGGCGGCCGAGCTCGAGACCAGGGCTCGCCGGGAGTTCGATCACGCGCGCGAGCAGCACGCCACGGTGCGGCTCGCGGTCCAGGCCTTCGAGAGCGATCGCCGCCGCGCGGGCGGTCTCCTGGCGGGCGGCCTCGCGTACCGGATCTTCCTGTGGCAGATCCCGCTCGCGCTGTTCCTCGTGAGCGCGTTCGGACTGGCGACCGAGCTCTCCGGGGACGACCCCGCCGACCTCGCGAGGGAGACCGGCATGACCGCGGCGCTCGCGGGCGCGATCTCCCAGGCCGTGGCTGCGTCGCAGAGCGCGCGGTGGTGGCTCCTGATCCTCGGCGCGTTCCTGACGGTGTGGGCGGGGCGGGGTGTCTACCGCGGCGTTCGGTTGGTGAGCGAGCTGGCGTGGGAGACGCGCGCTCCCCGCGTGAGCTCGCTGAAGGGCTCGCTCGCGGTCACCGGTTTCGGCGTGCTCGCGGTCGCGCTGCAGGCGTTCCTGCCGAAGCTGAGCGAGGTGCTCGACATCCCCGGCGTGATCCGGTTCGTGTTGGGTCTGATCCTGGCGTCGTCGTTGGCGTTCGCGGTGCTGCGGCTGCTGCCGCATGCTGACGCGCCCTGGACCTCCCTCGTGCCGGGCGCCGTCCTGACCGGGGTCGGGATGCGCCTGCTCGAGCTGGCCGTGTCCACGTATTTCGCCTCCCGCCTCGATCACAGCAACGACCTGTACGGGGCGCTCGGGCTCGCCGTCGTGATGATGCTGTTCCTGTTCCTGGTGGCGCGGATCTTCGTGGCCGCCCAGTTCCTGAACGCGACGCTGCATCGGCGCCGCGAGCCGAGCGCCGAGACCGGGTGACTCAGCCGCCCTCGGCCGGCGGGATCACGGCCGAGATCATCATCCCGAGGCCGGCGCCGCCGACCGCGTCGTGCGGGAGATGGGCCCCGACATACATGCGACCGAACCCGACGGTCCCCACGACCCCGGCCAGGAGCGATCGCGCGGTCCGAGGGAGCTCCTCGGCGGCGACGAAGGCGAGCGTGGTCGCGACGGCGGTGTGGCCCGAGACCCAACCGAGGTCGCCCGCGATGCCTTCGCGGATCGTGACGTCGGGAAGGACCCCTTGCGGGCGCGCCCTGCTACCGAGGGGCTTGATCAGCTTCGCGCCCACCCATGCGATCGTGCCGCCGACGGCCAGGCTCGCGGCCAGGCGCTTGCGGCCGGCCAGGAGCGCGAAGACCGAGACCACCGGAACGGTGCCGAAGGTCCCCGCCTGCATGATCGCGCGGACGGGGGTGCGGATCCGGTCGCTCGCGCCGTTGATCGTCCGGAAGAGGCGTTCCTCGTAGCCCGGGAGCTCGCGGCGGCGAGCCTCGGCGAGGCTGACGAGGAACAGGACGGCGCCGAGCCCGAACCGGGCGACCCGTCGGGCCCGCAACCCGTGTTCCGGTCGCGCGTTACGCGGTCCGGCGACCGCGCACCAGTCCCCACGCTGCGGTGACGATCACCGCGCCGACGATCGAGCCGATCAGGCCGCTCGGCCGGAAGTCCAGGCCATCGCCGGCGATCAGGCTCGCGAGCAGCCCGCCTACGAACGAGCCGAGGAAACCGGCGATCAGGGCTTCGGTCCAGTCGGTGCGTCCGTGGCTGCGGCCGACGATCAGCTGGGCTACCCAGCCGGCCGCCATCGCGATCGCGAGCAGTGCGAGGATCAGGTACATCTTCAGTCTCCCGCTTCCAAGGTCGGTGCAGTGTACGCGAGTCGGTGGCCTCGCTCCGACCCACCCGGCCCGACCGTGCGGGTCAGGCCAGGCCGATCGCGAGCGTCGCCCAGATCATCGCGACGAGGGCGAGCGCGCCGACGACGGCGGCCACGGTGAGCCCGACGCGCCGAACGCTCCACACCTGGATCGACACGGGTGGGCGGTCGGGCGCGAGCTCGCGGAAGCGTTCGAGGATCGGCCGCCCGTCCTCCTTCAGCTTCTCGCTCACCTGCGTCGGGATCGCGAGCCCGCGGGCCGCGGCGAACGCCTCGGCGACGTCGTCGGGCGAGAAGCGCGTGATCGCGCGTGCGTACACGCGTTCCGGATCGCTGCTGAGCGCGAGCGTCAGCATCATGTTCGCAAGGTCGACGGCCTGCCGCCACGGCGTCGGGCGGACCTGCAGACCGGAGACGTCGACGAGCTGCAGGTGGCCGCCCCGGACGAGCATGTTCGCGGGCTTGAGGTCCCGGTGGGCGAGCCCCGAGGCCCAGAGTCGCTGCACCAGCTCCATCCCCTCGTCGATGACCGCGTCGTCGACCTCGGCGTCGCCGAGCGTCGTCGCGTTCGAGAAGAACTCGGTCACGAGCATGTACTCGCGGTCCGGGGTGAGCTCGACGATGCCGTAGGTGGTCGCGACGCCGATCCCCACGTCGCGGAGCAGGCGCAACGCGTAGTCCTCGTAGAGCGCGAGCCTTCGGACCGAACCCAGTGGGACCTCGTCCTCGAGCTGCCCGTACAGGATCGTGCGCCCGACCTTGTACCAACGGTCCGCGCGCAAGTGGCTCGTGGCGTAGATCTTGCCGAACAGATGCCCGTCGAGCTCGGCCACGCGCATCCGGAGCGGGCTCGAACCGCCAGAGCCGGCAAGGCCGAACGGTTCGATCTCGGTCACGGTGAAGCCGAGCTGGTCGCGCACGGCCGCGACGATCGCCTCGCCCCGCGCGCCGCCGAGATCGAGGTGGGCGCCCTTCCCGCCGCGCGCGTAGGAGACCGGGAAGACGTCCTCCGGGACGAAGAACGCGAACGCGAACCCCACGGTGATCCAGCCGAGCAGCAGGGAGTACACGGCGTCGATCGGATAGTCCGCGGCGAGCAGGAGCCGCGCCAGCACGACGACCCCCGTAAGCACGAACGCGCCGGCCCGCGCGAGCCGGCGTGGCCGGCCCGACGGGGCCAGCACCATCGCGGCGCCGAACAGCGTCACCGCGAGCGCGGCCACCGGCAACGACGGGAAGGCCGTGGCCGCGTTGTCGGACAGGACGGTCACGCCCTCGGGCGCCGGCCGCTGGACGGCCAAGATCGTGTCCAGGAAGTCGACCACCACGTACAGTGCCAAGAGCGTGATCAGGTGACGCCACCTGGCGAAGAGCGCGGCGACGACGAGGATCGCGACGCGGATGATCCAGACGACGAGCGGGTCGGTCAGGCCGTCGAGGAACTTCGCGACGTCGACCAGCGTCGGCGTCCGCAGGTCCTGGAACCACTCCAACAGCGGCGACTGCGCGTTCGAGGGGACGATCGCGAGACCGATCGCGACACCGGCCGCGACCAGCGCGACCGTCGCCCAGCCCCACACGCGCCATCCGGGCTCGCGCGGCAGCGGGGGCGGTTCGCCGGAGGGGCGCCGGCGCCATGCGGCGCTCCCGAGTCGGGCGATGGGGCTGCCGGTCGGCGCGAGCGGCTCCTGCGTTCCCGATCCGTCGGTCTGCATCGGGAGGGACTCTAGCCCGCGCCGCCGGGCGCGTTCGTCGAAGTGCAACGCCGTCCGTCTTGGGGTAGGCTCCGCCAGCGCCCGAAAGCGGGCTTCTTAGGAGGGGTTGGATGCTGGCGTACGAGTGGACGTTCGGCAGTGTGCTGTGGGCGATGGTCGTCTTCTTCTTCTGGTTCATGCTGATCTGGATCTTCATCGGCGTGTTCGCCGACCTCTTCCGGCGCAACGACCTGTCGGGGTGGGCCAAGGCCGGCTGGCTCGTGCTGATCTTCATCGTCCCGTTCATCGGGATCCTGATCTACATGATCGCGCGGCCGAAGATGACCGAGCAGGACAAGGAGATGATGGCGGCGATGTCCGAGCGGGAGCGTCGCGCCTCCGGGTACTCCGCGGCCGACGAGGTCGCCAAGCTCGGGAAGCTCCGCGACGAGGGCAAGATCACCGCGGAGGAGTTCGAGCAGATGAAGCAGCAGGCGATGATGCAGGTCTAGCGACGTCGATCATCGAAGCTCCGAGGGCCGCTGGCGCTCCCTGACGACGGGGACCCGGCGGCCTTCGAGCGTTCGGAGGGGTGTGGGAGGGGTGACCGGCTCGGCGAGCTTCGAGGACGTCATGCAGAACGTCGTCCGCGGCTTCGAGGTCGCGGGGGTCGGGGTGCTCGTCGTCGGCTCGGTCCTCGCCTTCGCGCGGTTCGCGGTCGAGCTGTTCCGCCGCCCCCTCGACGAGGCCTACGAGGGCGTTCGCCAGCGCGTAGGGCGGGCGATCCTGCTCGGGCTCGAGATCCTGATCATCGCGGACATCGTCCAGACGATCACGATCGACCCCACGATCGAGAGCACGATCACCCTCGGTATCCTCGTGGTCGTGCGGACGTTCCTCAGCTTCTCGCTGGAGATCGAGCTCGAGGGCGTGGTCCCGTGGCGGCGATCGGAGAAGCCCGGCCCTTCCCAGTGAGCCGCGGTCTCAGGAGGCCGAGCGGTAGCGGCTGAGGCCACCGGTCCCGGCGACGAAGAACGTCATCAGGATCCCGGCGGGCAGGGCGCCCCAGAAGCTCACGTTCACGCCGACGTTGCCGAGGAACAGCATCAGCAGCCACGTCGCCGGGAACGACCCGATGACGACGACGCCGAACAGCACGAGCAGGAACCCGATCATCCGGACCTCCTCCACGATGGACGACGCGATGTTCGCACGGCGTGACCGGCGTGTGCGGGAGATCCGTGTTCGTGAGCGTCAGCCGACGAGGGCGTCGGCGGCGACCGCCGCGAACAGCAGCGCCAGGTACACGATCGAGAAGCGGAACAGGCGCATCGACTCCGCCGGCGAGGTCCCTCGCCACAGCCGGAGCGCGCGCCAAACGAACCACCCGCCGAGCACGAGGGCCGCGACCACGTACACGAGACCCATCGAGGCGACCGGCACGAGCAGCAGGGACGTCCCGAACAGCACCAGCGAGTACAGGAGGATCTGCTTCCGGGTCTCCTGCGGTCCCCGGACGACCGGCAGCATCGGGATCCCGGCCGCGCGGTAGTCCCCGCTGTACCGCATCGCGAGCGCCCAGAAGTGCGGCGGCGTCCAGACGAAGACGATCGCGAACAGCACCCACGCCGCGAGCCCGACCGTGCCCGTGACCGCCGCCCAGCCGACCAGGGCGGGGACGGCGCCGGCGGCCCCGCCGATCACGATGTTCTGGACGCTCGTGCGCTTGAGCCACATCGTGTACACGAAGACGTAGAAGGCGATCGCCGACAGCGCGAGGCTCGCCGCGAGCACGTTCACCGCGATCGACAGGAAGAAGAAGGAGATCGCGCCGAGCACGAACCCGAACGCGAGCGCGCTGTCGGGCTCGACCAGGTGGGCGGGGAGCGGCCGCTTGCGGGTCCGGCGCATCACCTCGTCGATGTCGCGGTCCAGGTAGCAGTTGATCGCGTTCGCCGAGCCGGCGGCGATCGTGCCGCCCACCAGCGTCGCGAGGATCAGACCGATCGACGGCAGCCCGCGCTCCGCGAGCATCATCGCCGGCACGGTCGTGATCAGCAGCAGGACGATGATCCGGGGCTTCGTGAGCTTGAAGTAGGCGCCGGTCGTCTCGCGCAGGTTCGAGCGTTTCCCGTTGGAGCGCGCGTCGCCCTCCCCGGCGCCATGGGCGTGACCCGCGAACCGGCGGCTCACCGTGGCGATCGCGACGAGGACGCCCCAGATCAACGCCGACAGGACGACGTGCGCCGTCACCGATGCCGACGACAGTCTCGACCACACGTTGGCGGCGCCGACGAGGATCTGGGCGACGTACAGCACCAACGTCACCGACGACAGGATCACGAGGTCCTTCGAGCGGTTCGTCATCGTCCGGGCCCGGATCGCGACCCAGATCACGAGCAGCAGGACGGCGGCGGCGAGCACGCGGTGGACGAACATCAGCGTCGCGACGCCACCGAGCGTCGGTACCAGCCGCCCGTCCATCAGGGGCCAGTCGCGGAACGCGAGCCCCGCGGCCTCGGCTCGGACGGTCGCCCCGACGATCAGCAGGGCGAACGCGGCCCCGGCCGTCCACAGCGTCAGCCGGGCGAACCTCGGATCCGAGCCCGCGATCGACGGGCCCTTGGTCGGCAGCTTCACGTAACAGAAGGAGTTCGCGGTGATGTTCACCAGGACCGCGAGCAGCGTCATCGCGGTCGCGAAGTGCAGGGTCACCAGGGTCGCCGCGAGCTCGCCCTTGACCACGACGCCGCCGAGGGCCGCCTGCACGAACACGAGTCCCACCGCGGCCAGGCTCGGGACGAGGATCTGCCGCACCCGCCGGTACTGCCGCCACGCGACCGCGGCCTGGAGGCAGATCAGGATCACCGCGATCGTCGCGAGCAGCCGGTGCGAGTACTCGATGATCGCGTGGGTCTCGAGCGGCGGGATCCATCGCCCGAAGCAGGTCGGCCAGCCCGGGCACCCGAGCCCCGAACCCGTCGCTCGAACGAGCCCCCCGGCCGTGATGAGCAGGACCGTTGAAGCGGTGGTGGCGATCGTGAGCTTCTGGAAGCGCGTCATGGTTCGAGCCGGGGCTCGTCCGAACGATAGCAGCACGCCTCCCGCAGGAGGGCAGGAGTCGGCGGAGCCGGGCCCCGCGTTGGCATACTGCCTGCGTGCCGACGCAGGATCGCACCGCTCCCGCGCCACCTTCGACGGCGATCCAGGCCGTCCGCGGACCGGTCGACCTCGAGCTCGAGCGGTTCCTGGGCGACCGCCGCGCGGAGCTGGCCGGGATGGACCCCTCGGCGGTCGCCCTGGTGGACGAGCTGCTCCGCCTGCTCCGCGCCGGCGGGAAACGGGTCCGGCCGGCGCTGTGCTGGTGGGCGTTCCGAGCGGCCGGCGGCGGTGAGGGCGACCCGATCGTCCCGGCCTGCGCGGCGCTCGAGCTCCTGCACACGTCCGCCCTCGTGCACGACGACCTGATGGATCGGGACGCCGAGCGCCGCGGCGTCGACGCGACCCACGTCCGGTTCGCGAAGCAGGCGCCGGCCGGTGTGGACCCGGAGGCGTTCGGGACGTCGGCGGCGGTCCTGGTGGGCGATCTGGCGCTCGTGCTGTCCGAGCGGCTCCTGCGCACGAGCGGGTTCGGGACCGGCCGGCTCGATGTGGCGATGGCCCGCTTCGACCGGA
Source organism: Actinomycetota bacterium (assembly GCA_036505195.1). GTDB lineage: Bacteria > Actinomycetota > UBA4738 > UBA4738 > HRBIN12 > DASSJM01. Next base: position 18,006 of record DASXTX010000014.1, on the reverse strand, counting down.
TGCGGGCCGAGATGGCGGCCGGGCAGTTCCTCGACGTCTCGGGCGCGCGCGACCTGGCCCGTGTCCGCGCGCTGAAGACCGCCTCGTACACCGCCGAGGGCCCGGTGCTGATCGGCGCGGCCCTCGCCGGGGCCGGGCCGGAGGCAGAGGGTCCGCTGCGGGTGTTCGGGCGGCTGGTGGGGGAGGCGTTCCAGCTGCGGGACGACGTCGCCGACGGCGAAGCCGGGACCGAGGCCGTCGCCGCCGTCGAGGATCTGGTCGCGCGCGCCACCCGGGCGCTCGGCGACGCGCCGCTGCGTCGCGATGGCATCGACGCGCTGATCCAGATCGCCGAGCTCCTCCCAGCCCCGGGGACGGCCTGATGCGGGTCTCGAACGCGGAGGTGGGCGCGGCGCGTCGCATGTTCGCGAGCCTGCCCTCGGCGGCCGTGGCGACCACGAACGCCGACGGGTCCCCGCACGTCGTGCCGCTGTGGTTCGTCTGGCCCGAGGAGGCGGTCTTCGTCTCGACGCGGCAGGACGGCCGGACGTGGGCGAACGCCCTCCGCGACCCGCGGGTCGCGATCACGATCGACCTGGGCCGAGCCTGGGTCGAGGTCGCCGGCGTCGAGATCGTGGGCCGGGCCGAGCCGCTCGCGGCCGAGAGCGCCGCGATGCGCAAGCCGATCTCGGCCTGGCACGAGAAGTACCGGCCGCTCCTCGCAGGTGAGGGGTTCGCGCGGTTCGCCGAGGAGGTCCGTGGGCTCGGGTTCCTCCGCGTGGTCCCGGACGCCGTCCGCGCGTGGGATCACGCCCGGGGGCGCTGACCGGCCGCTCGCTTGCCGCCGCCGGAGACCCGGGCATAGGGTTTGTGCAGAGCTTCACAAGTCGGTTAGCATCCTTTGTGAAAGTTTTCACAAGCGGTGGGGGGACCTCGTGCCGAGCTCGAACCAGCAGCTTGACGTCGACGCCCTGGTCGTCGGCGCGGGCCCGGGAGGCTCCACCGCCGCCTACCACCTCGCGCGCCACGGCCTGGACGTGCTCATGGTCGACAAGGCCGCGTTCCCTCGGGAGAAGGTGTGCGGCGACGGGCTCACGCCGCGTGCGGTCGTCCAACTGCGGCGGCTGGGGATCGACACCGACGATCCGCGGTTCGAACGCCACCAGGGTCTGCGGATCTACTCGCGCCGCGTGACGCTCGAGCTCCCATGGCCCGACCTCGAGGAGTTCCCGAACTTCGGCCTGATGATGACGAGAGCCGAGTTCGACGAGCTGCTGGCCCGACACGCCGAGAAGGCCGGCGCCCGATTGCTGGAGCGGACGGAGGCGGTCGGCCCGATCCAGGAGGACGGCTGGGTCACCGGCGCCACGATCAAGGGCGAGGACGGCGAGGAGCGGACGGTTCGCGCGCGGTTCGTGATCGCCGCGGACGGTGCCTCGTCGCGCTTCGCGTCGCAGGCCGGCGTGCGGCGCGACCCGTCGAAGCCTCTCGGGATCGCGGCGCGGCGCTACTACCGGGTCGAGCGCCGCCCCGGTCCGTGGCTCGAGGTCTGGATGGACCTGCGCGAGGGCGACGACACGATCCTGCCGGGGTACGGATGGCTGTTCCCGCTCGCCGACGGCTCGATCAACGTGGGTGCGGGGCTGCTGAACACGTTCCGCGACTTCAAGGACCTGTCGGCGCAGCGCGTGTTCGACGCGTTCTGGCGGATGCTGCCGGCCGAGTGGAACGTCAACGAGACCTCGGCCGAGGGCCGGGTGCTGTCGGGGCCGCTGCCGATGGGCTTCTCGCGGACGCCGCCGGCGACCCCCGGCATGCTCGTGGTGGGCGACGCCGCCGGGCTGGTCAACCCGTTCAACGGGGAGGGCATCGCCTATGCGATGGAGGCGGGCGAGCTCGCCGGCGAGCTGATCCACGAGGCCCTGGTCAAGGACCGGCCCGGCATCGCGCACCTGTACCCCACGGAGCTCCGCCAGCGCTACGGGCGCTACTACCGGATCGGCAACGTGTTCGTCCGGGCGATCGGGCATCCGCCGGTGATGAGGGCGCTCACCGAATACGCCCTGCCCCAGGAGTGGCTGATGCGCTTCATGCTGCGGCTCATGGGCAACCTGACGGACGGGCGGACGGGCGACGCCCGCGACAAGATCATGTACGCGCTCGAGCGGATCGTGCCGGCGTCGTAGGGGGCGGAATGGTTCTGGCGAGCGAGCTGTCCGAGTACCTGCCCGTCGTGATCCTGGCGGTGCTCGCGCTCCTGTTCGCGGTGCTCTCGCTCGCCGCGTCGGCGATGCTGCGGCCCAACCGCCCGACCCCCGCGAAGCTCGCGCCCTACGAATGCGGGATCGAGCCCGAGCGGCTGCCCAAGGGTGAGCGGTTCAGCGTGAGCTTCTACACCGTCGCGATGCTGTTCATCATCTTCGACGTCGAGACGATCTTCCTGTTCCCCTGGGCGGTGGGCTTCCGCCAGCTGGGCCTGTTCGGTTTGGTCGAGATGGCGATCTTCATCGGCCTGGTCTTCGTCGCGTACGTGTACGTGTGGCAGCGGGGCGGCCTGGACTGGGGGCACGCCGAACGGCCGCCCGCCGAGGAGGCCGAGTCCGAACGTGTGCCAGAAAGTGAGGAGGAGCTCGCCCGTGCCGGTTGAGCGCCTCGAGGGCTTCCAGACCGGTCGTACGGCCGAAGAGGGGAAGGAGGAGTTCAAGCGCGGGCTCCTGCTGACCACGCTCGACAAGGCCGTGGGGTGGGCGCGCAAGCAGTCGATGTGGCCGGTCACGTTCGGGCTCGCCTGCTGCGCGATCGAGATGATGGCCACGGGCGCCGGCGACTACGACCTCTCGCGATGGGGGATGGAGCTGTTCCGCGCGTCGCCCCGGCAGGCCGACCTCATGATCGTCGCGGGCCGGGTGAGCCAGAAGATGGCGCCGGTCCTGCGCACCGTCTACGACCAGATGCCCGAGCCGAAGTGGGTCATCTCGATGGGCGTGTGCGCCTCGGCGGGCGGGATGTTCACGAACTACGCCGTCGTGCAGGGGGTCGACACGATCGTCCCCGTCGACATCTACGTCCCCGGCTGCCCACCCAAGCCCGAGATGCTCATGTACGGGATCCTCCGGCTGCACGAGAAGGTCCGCAAGGAGCCGGCCACGTGATCGCGCCGGGAGCACGCCGAGCGTGAACGCAGCGGGGATCGCCGAGCGCGTTCGGATGTCCTACCCGGAGGTGGTCGTCTCGCGCGACGAGGCGAGCGTCGCTGTGGACCGCGACGAGCTCCTCGCCGCGCTCGGATCGTTCCGCGACGACCCCGGGCTGCGGCTGGACTTCCTCTCGAGCGTGACCGCGACCGACCGGCCGGGTGGCGACCCCAGGTTCTGGGTGGTGTACGAGCTCTCCTCCACCGAGCTCCATCACCGGCTGCGGGTGAAGGTCGGCCTGTCGGACGAGGATCCGCGCGTCCCCTCGGTGACCGGGTTGTTCCCCACCGCCGACTGGCACGAGCGCGAGACCTACGACTTCTTCGGGGTGGTGTTCGACGGCCACCCCGATCTCCGACGCATCCTGCTGCCCGACGACTGGGAGGGGTGGCCGCTCCGCAAGACCGAGGAGCTCGGCGGGGTGAACACGAGGTACCACGGCGCGTTCATCCCGCCCGTCGACCGGAGGACGTCGTGACGGCGGACCGGGCGCCGAACCGCGCGGGTGAGCCATCGGCCGCCTCCACCCGGGAGATCCGCCGGGAGACGATGCTCATCAACATGGGGCCGCAGCACCCCTCGACGCACGGGGTGCTCCGCCTCCTGCTCGAGCTCGACGGCGAGACGGTGCTGTCGTGCACCCCGATCGTCGGGTACCTGCACACCGGGATCGAGAAGAACACCGAGTACCGGACGTGGCAGCAGGGCGTGACGTTCGTGACGCGTGCCGACTACCTCTCACCGTTCTTCAACGAGGTCGGGTACTGCCTCGCGGTCGAGAAGCTGTTGGGGATCGAGGCCCCGCCGCGGGCCCAGGTGTTGCGCGTGCTGTTCTGCGAGATGAACCGCATCGCGTCGCACCTCGTCTGGCTCGCCACCTCCGGGCTGGAGCTCGGCGCCGTCAGCGTGATGCTCTACGGGTTCCGCGAGCGGGAGCGGATCCTCGACATCTTCGAGGCCGCCACCGGCCTGCGGATGAACCACGCGTACGTGCGGATCGGGGGGGTCGTGATGGATCTGCCCGACGACGGCCTCGACCGGATCGGAGACTTCCTCCAGACGATGCCGGGCCGGATCGACGAGTACGAGACCCTGCTCACCCAGAACCCGATCTGGATCCAGCGCAACCTCGGCGTGGGCCGGCTGTCGGCCGAGGATGCCCTCGCGGTCGGCGTCACGGGCCCGATCCTGCGCGCCGCCGGTCCGGCTCGGGACGTGCGGCGCGACGAACCGTACTCGGGCTACGAAACCTACGAGTTCGACGTCGTCACGGGCGAGGGCGCCGACTGCTACGCCCGCTACCTCGTCCGGATCGGAGAGATGCGTCAATCCCTGCGGATCGTCGAGCAGTGCGTGGAGCGCCTGCGCGAACCCGGCCCGGTGATGGTCGAGGACCCGAAGGTGCGCTGGCCGGCGCAGCTCGAGGTCGGACCCGACGGCATCGGGAACTCGCCCCGCTACATCACGCACATCATGGAGGAGTCGATGGAGGCCCTGATCCATCACTTCAAGATGGTGACGGAGGGCGTGTCCGTCCCGCCGGGCGAGGTCTACGTCCCGGTGGAGTCCCCGCGCGGCGAGCTCGGCTTCTACGTCGTGTCCGACGGAGGCAACCGTCCGTACCGCGTGAAGATGCGCGACCCCTCGTTCGTCAACCTCCAGGCGACGCCGCGGATGGTCGAGGGCGGGTTGGTGGCCGACGTGATCGCGGTGATCGCGAGCATCGACCCGGTGCTGGGCGGGGTCGACCGCTGATGGCCGTGCTCTCCGACGATGGGCGCCGGACGGCGTCGGCGATCATCGCGAGGTACCCCGGGGGTCGCGAGCGTTCGGCGGTGCTCCCGCTCCTGTACCTGATGCAGTCGGTGGAGGGGCGGCTCACCCACGACGGGCTCCGCGAGGTGGGCGAGCTCCTCGGGATCACGACCGCGGAGGTCGAGGCCGTGGCGTCCTTCTACACGATGCTCCGGCTGCGCCCGACCGGGACGCACGTGGTCTCGGTGTGCACGAACCTGTCCTGCGCACTACGGGGTGCGAACGAGGTGTTCGAGGCCGCCCACGACGCCGCGGGGGTCGAGCACGGCGAGGAGACCTCGCCCGACGGCGTGTTCACCGTCCACGAGGAGGAGTGCCTCGGCGCATGCGACGCGGCCCCCGTGGTCCAGGTGGACTTCGCGAACCACGACCGCGTCACGCCCGAGCGGGTCGTCGAGCTCGTCGAGGCGCTCCGCGCCGGCGCGGTCCCCGCCCCGTCGCGCGGACGCGCGCCGAAGGACTTCCGCGAGGCGTCCCGGATCCTGGCCGGGGCCGAGGAGACCACGTGAACGCGACCCCAACGATCAGGATCGTCACCGCGAACTGGGACGACCCCAACGTGGTCGGGATCGACGGCTACCTCGCCGCCGGCGGGTACGAGGGGCTCCGCGCCGCCCTCGCGATGCCGCCGGCCGAGGTGATCGACCTGGTCAAGACCTCCGGCCTGCGCGGCCGGGGCGGCGCCGGGTTCCCGACCGGCGTCAAGTGGTCGTTCGTCCCGCGGGACACGGGCAAGCCCACGTACGTGGTCGCGAACTTCGACGAGTCCGAGCCCGGCACGTTCAACAACCGAGAGATCATCGAGCGCGAGCCACACCGGTTCCTCGAGGGGATGGCGATCGCGGCGTACGCCGTCCAGAGCCACCTCGCGTTCGTGTACTGCCGCGGTGAGTTCCTGTGGCCCGGCGAGATCCTCGATGCGGCGATCCGTGAGGCGTACGCGAAGGATGTGTTCGGCGCGTCGGTGCTCGGCTCGGGGTTCGAGCTCGAGGTGGTGCTGCATCGCGGCGCCGGCGCGTACATCTGCGGCGAGGAGACGGCGCTGCTGTCCTCGCTCGAGGGGTACCGGGGGCAGCCGCGGCTGCGCCCTCCCTTCCCCGCCGTGGAGGGTCTGTACGCGTCGCCCACCCTGATCAACAACGTCGAGACGCTCGCGACCGTGCCGACGATCCTCACCCGGGGCCCCGAGTGGTTCGCGAGGATCGGCACGGAGAAGTCGCCCGGCACGAAGATCTTCAGCGTGTCGGGCAAGGTGGTGCGGCCCGGCAACTACGAGCTGCCGCTCGGGACGCCGCTCCGAACGCTGCTCGAGGACCAGGCCGGCGGCGTGCTCGGCGGGCGGCGGCTCAAGGCGTGGACGCCCGGTGGTTCCTCGACCCCGATGCTGACCGAGGAGCACCTCGACGTCGGGCTGGACTTCGAGTCGATCACGGCCGCCGGCTCGCTCCTGGGGACCGGCGCGATCATCGTGATGGACGAGACCGACTGCATCGTCGAGGCGGCTCGCCGGCTCGTGCAGTTCTACGCTCACGAATCGTGCGGCAAGTGCACGCCGTGCCGCGAGGGCACGTGGTGGGTGAGCCGGGTGCTCGGCCGCATCGAGCAAGGGTACGGACGGTCCGAGGACCTCCCCCTCCTGGACGAGCTCGGCGAGAACATCCTGTTCAAGGCCTTCTGCGCGCTCGCGGACGGCGCGGTGAGCCCGATCCAGTCGAGCCTGAAGTACTTCCGCGACGAGTATGAAGCCCACATCGCGGAACGCCGCTGCCCGTTCACGGGCCTCGGGCCGGGCGGCGAGACCCCGACGGGCTCGAGCGATGCGACCGCGAACGACGCCGGTCTGACCGAGGTGCTCACGTGAGCACCCCGCGGCCACAGGACGAGCCCGTCACGCTCACGGTGGACGGGTCCGAAGTGATCGTCCCGAGGGGGACGCTGATCATCCGGGCCGCCGAGAACCTGGGGATCGAGATCCCCCGGTTCTGCGACCACCCGTTCCTGGATCCGATCGGCGCGTGCCGGCAGTGCTACGTGGAGATCGAGGGGCAGCGCAAACTGTTCACCTCGTGCACGACCGAGGTCGCGCCGGGCATGGTGGTGCGGACCCAGAACACGTCGGACGAAGCCCACCGGGCCCAGGTCGCGAACCTCGAGTTCCTGCTGCTGAACCACCCGCTCGACTGCCCGATCTGCGACCGCGGCGGCGAGTGCCCGCTGCAGGACCAGGCGATGGCGTTCGGTCCCGGCGAGAGCCGCTACACCGAGCCCAAGCGCACGTACGAGAAGCCGATCGCGCTCTCGCCGCTCGTCAAGCTCGACCGAGAGCGCTGCGTCCTGTGCGCGCGCTGCACCCGCTTCTGCGACGAGATCAGCGGCGACCGGTTTATCGAGCTGTTCGCGCGAGGCGCGGGCGAACGCGTTTCGATCGCCGCGGGCGAGGACTTCCGGTCGCCGTTCTCCGGCAACACGGTGCAGATCTGTCCCGTGGGAGCGCTCACGGCCGAGCCCTACCGCTTCGTCGCCCGCCCCTTCGACCTCACGACGGCGGACTCCGTCTGTCAGCACTGCAGCGCCGGGTGCAACGTCCGCGTCGACCTGCGCCGAGGTTCGGTCGTGCGCGTCCTCGCCCGCGACAACGCCGACGTGAACGACGCCTGGACCTGCGACAAGGGGCGGTTCGCGTTCCGGCACGCCGACCTGCCTGGGCGCGTCACGGTGCCGCTGATCCGCGATCGCGGGCTCGAACCGGCCTCCTTCGACGAGGTCTTCGCCGGCATCGCCGAGTGGTCGCGCGACGGGCGCGTCGCGTTCCTGTCGGGGGGCCGCCTCCCGGACGAGGACGCGTACGCGCTCGCCAAGCTCGCGCGGGTGGCGTTCGGGACCAACGACCTGGACCATCGTCGGACGATCCACGGGGGCCACGCGGAGCTGCTGGCCGCGGCGTCGCGGCTCGACACGACCTACCGCGACGTGGAGCGCGCGAAGGTGATCCTCGTCGCGGGGCTGGACGCCGAGCAGGAGGTGCCGATCCTGAACCTGCGGATCCGCAAGGCCGCGCGCAGGGGCGCCGCCGTGTTCGTGATCCACCCGCGCCGGACGCGCCTGTGGGACGTCGCCGATCACGCGCTCTGCCTCCCCGAACACCAGACGTACGTGCTGGAGCGGATCCACGACGGCGACGCTCCCGAGGACGCGTTCGAGGGCCGTGTGTGCGAGGCCCTGCGCGAGGCTGAAGGCGAGGCCGTCGTGCTGGTGGGCGAACGCCTCACCGAGCATCCGCTGGCCGCCGACGTTGCGCTGACGGTCGCCCAGAAGTACGGGGCCCGCATGGCGCTGGTCCCGCGCCGCGCCGGCGATCGCGGGGCCCTCCGCGCCGGCGTCCACCCGTCGCTCCTGCCCGGCGGCCGCCGCGTGAGCGATGAAGCCGAGCGAGCGGAGATCGAGGGCGCGTGGGGGAGCCTCCCAGCGGAAGGCGGACGTTCGACCCGGCAGATCCTCCAGGCGTGCGCCAACCGCGAGATCGACGTCCTGTTCCTGATCGGCATCGATCCGCTCCGGGACATCCCGGACGCCGATCTGGTTCGTCGAGCGCTCTCGAACACGCGCCACGTGGTGGTGCAGTCGCTCGAGCTCGGTTCGCTCGAGCCGTTCGCCGACGCCTTCCTCCCCGCCGCCGCGTGGATCGAGCGCGAAGGCCACGCGACCGACTGGGAGGGCCGGCCCCAGCCGATCCACCCCGTCCGCGGCCCCGCCGGCGTGTCGCGGCCGGACTGGGAGATCTTCGGTGGGCTGGCCGGGGCGATGGGACGCCCGATCGGGTTCGAGGACCTCGGGGCGCTCCGGGCGGAGGCCACGCCCCTGCTCGAGCATCGTTCGGTGACCTCGCGCTCGACCGCGTGGACCGGGACCGGACGCCCGCAGCGGCTGGGCGAGCTGACCCTGCTGTCATACCCACTCCTCGTCGACGAGGGGCGGTTATCCGAAGCGGCGGACGAGCTTAAGGCGGCCCTCGGGCAAGACCCGTTCGTCGAGCTTCACCCCGAGGACGCCGACAAGCGCGGGCTCTCGGACGGCGGGCGCGCGACCGTGACGACGGACGCGGGGCAGGCCGTGCTCGAGGTGCGCGTCACGGAGCACATCGCGCAGGGCGCGGCGTTCGTGCCGTTCAACCAGCCCGGGCTCGCCGCGAACGAGCTGCTGAGCGGATCGTTCACGACGGCCGTCCGGATCGAACCCTCGGTCGCCGAGCCCGCGGTCGTGGGGGCCGAGCCCGCGGTCGCCCAAGGGGCCGCCTGATGGATTGGCTCGACTGGCTGCTGCTCGTGGCGCGGGTGGTCGTGGTCTTCTTCGCGCTCCTGGTCCTGGTGATGCTCCTGATCTGGATGGAGCGCAAGGTGATCGCCGACATGCAGACCCGCGTCGGGCCGATGCGCGCGGGGCCGCGGGGTGTCCTGATCACGCTCGCCGACGGGATCAAGCTCTTCTTCAAGGAGGGGATCACGCCGACGCTCTCGGACCGGCCGGTCTACCTGCTCGCACCGGTGATCGCGATGCTGCCCGCGTTCCTCGCGTTCGCGGTGATCCCGTTCGGGACGGGGGTGGTGCTGTTCGGGCGCGAGGTGCCGTTCCAGATCGCGGACCTGTCGATCGGCATCCTGTGGATCCTCGCGATGAGCTCGCTGATGGTCTACGCGATCGTGCTGGCGGGCTGGTCGAGCGGTTCGAACTACCCGCTGCTCGGAGGCGTCCGGAGCTCGGCCCAGATGATCAGCTACGAGGTCGGCATGGCGCTCGCGATCGTCGCGGTCGTCATGTATTCGGACACGCTGCGGATGTCCGAGATCGTCGCCAGCCAGGACCGGATCTGGAACGTGATCCCGCAGTTCCCCGCGTTCGTGATCTACCTGGTCTGCGGGCTCGCCGAGACCAACCGCCCGCCGTTCGACCTGCCGGAGGCCGAGACCGAGCTCGTCGCCGGGTACCACACCGAGTACTCGGGGATCAAGTTCGCGATGTTCTACCTCGGCGAGTACCTGAACACGGTCACCGTGGCGGCGGTCGCGACGACGCTGTGGCTCGGGGGGTGGCGTGGGCCGGCGCCCGATGTCGTGCCGTGGCTCTGGCCGCTCCTGTGGTTCCTGTTCAAGGTCCTCGTGATCGTCTACGTCTACATCTGGGTCCGAGCGACGCTCCCGCGGTTCCGGTACGACCGCCTGATGGCGTTCGGGTGGAAGGTCCTGATCCCGATCGGTCTCGTGTGGGTGATGCTCACCGGCGCGATCGTGGTGCTGCCCGAGGAGTTCGGACGCGACGCGGTGGTCACGGCCTTCGCGATCGGCGCGGGCGTGGTCATCGCGATCATGTTGATCTGGCCCCTGGTCGCGAGGCGACGACCCGAGGAGGTGTCGACCTCGTGAGCGACCGAGGCGGGGCCAAGGGATCGGCCAAGGGATCGGCCAAGGGATCAGAGGGATCCGTGCCCGGGGTCGGCTCGCCGACGGGAGCGATCGCCCGCGGGATGGCGACGGTCTTCCGCCAGATCTTCCGTCGAGACGTCACCGAGGAGTACCCCAAGGAGATCGAGCCGCCGCCCCCACGCAGCCACATCGGCCGGCACCTGTTGAACCGGCACGAGAACGGCCTGGAGAAATGCATCGGCTGCGAGCTGTGCGCGTTCGCGTGCCCGGCCGACGCGATCTGGGTCGAGGGCGAGGACAACGACCCCGAGCACCCGGTGAGTCCCGGCGAACGGTTCGCGAAGGACTACCAGATCAATTACCTGCGCTGCATCATGTGCGGTCTGTGCGTGGAGGCGTGTCCGACGCGTGCGCTGACGCTGACGAGCGCGTACGAGATGTCGTTCACCTCGCGCGAGGAGGCCATCCTCACCAAGGAGCAGCTCCTCGAGCCCCCGCCGCCGCTCGGCACCGCCCCGGGAACGGAGGAGGGGTAGGTGGCGGTCGACGAGATCGTCTTCTGGGTGTTCGCGCCCATCTCGATCGGCAGCGCGATCGCGATGCTCCTGCAGCGGAACGCCGTCCACGCGGCCCTGTTCCTCGTCGTGAACTTCTTCACGATCGCCGTGTTCTACCTCGTCCTGGGCGCGTCGTTCCTGTTCGCCGTGCAGATCATCGTCTACGCGGGCGCGATCATGGTCCTGTTCCTGTTCGTGATCATGCTGCTCGGCGTCGACCGCGAGGAGACCCTGGTCGAGCGGCTGCGGGGCCAGCGGGTGATGGCGGTCGTCCTGGGGGCGGGGATCGCGATCGAGCTCATCGTGGCGATCCGTGCAGGGATCGGGTTCGCGGCGAAGGCCCCGGCGAACTTCGACGAGACCGTCAATCGGGGTGGCAACGCGGAGGCGCTCGCACGCGTGCTGTTCCGGCAGTACTTCTTCCCCTTCGAGGTGACATCCGTGCTCCTGATCGTCGCCGCGATCGCCGTGGTCGTGCTCGCGTCGCGTCAGCGCCGCGCGATCACGCGGGCCGAGGCCGTGAGCGCGGGCCGTCGGGAGGCGGCGTGAGCACGCCGATCGCGTACTTCGTCGCCGTAGCGGCGATGCTGTTCGCGATCGGGACGGTGGGCGTGCTCGTCCGCAAGAACGCGCTCGTGATCTTCATGTCGGTCGAGCTCCAGCTGAACGCCGTCAACCTGGCGTTGGTCGCATTCAGCCGGATGCACGGCAACCTGAGCGGCCAGGTCGTGGCGTTCTTCTCGATGGTGGTGGCCGCGGCCGAGGTGGTCGTCGGACTCGCGATCATCGTCACGGTCTACCGGCGCCGGCAGAGCGCCAGCGTGGACGACCTCACGGTGCTTCGGGGGTAGGCGCGTGCTCGACCTGGTCTGGCTGATCCCGCTCCTCCCGCTCGCCGGCGCAGGAGTCAACCTGTTCCTCGGCCGCCGCCTGGGTAAAGCCGCGGGGTGGCTCGCGACGGGCCTCGTGGGGCTCGGCTTCGTAGTGGCGGTGGCGACGCTCCTCGACCTGCTCGGGCTCCCCGCGGACCAGCGCGTGCACGTGGCGAACCTGTTCGACTGGATCTCGGTCGGGACGTTCTCGGTCGACGTCGCCCTGCGGGTCGACCCCCTCTCGATCACGATGACGCTGGTGGTCACGGGCGTCGGAGCGCTGATCCACCTCTACGCGATCGGCTACATGGACCACGACCCGCGGTTCGGAACGTTCTTCGCCCACCTGAACCTGTTCGTCTTCTTCATGCTGATGCTCGTCCTCGCGGACAACTACCTCCTGCTGTACCTGGGGTGGGAGGGCGTCGGCCTGTGCTCGTACCTGCTGATCGGGTTCTGGTTCGAGCGTCCATCGGCCTCGAGCGCGGCGAAGAAGGCCTTCGTCACGACGCGGATCGGCGACGCCGCGATGGTGCTCGGGATCGCGCTGATCTGGCTGCACGTCGGGTCGCTCGACTTCGGCGCGGTGTTCGGCCGGGGCGCGAGCGAGCTGACGGAGGGCGCGGCCACCGCGATCGCACTGCTCCTGCTCGCCGGCGCGATCGGCAAGTCGGCGCAGCTGCCGCTGCACGTCTGGCTCCCGGACGCGATGGAGGGTCCCACGCCGGTGTCGGCGTTGATCCACGCGGCGACGATGGTGACGGCCGGCGTCTACCTCGTCGTGCGCTCGCACGTGCTGTTCGAGCTCTCCGGGACGGCGCTCACGGTCGTCCTGGTGGTCGGGCTGGTCTCGGCGTTGTACGCCGCGCTCGCGTCGATCGGCCAGTTCGACCTGAAGCGGGCGCTCGCGTACTCGACGATGAGCCAGATCGGGTTCATGTTCTTCGCGGCCGGGATGCGCTTCTACACCGGAGCTATGCTGCTGCTCGTCTGCCATGCGTTCTACAAGGCCCTGCTCTTCCTCACGGCCGGCAACGTCCTGCACGGACTGCACGACGAGACCGACATGCGGCGGATGGGTGGCCTCCGTGCCGACATGCCCCTCTCGGCCACCTGGTTCGCGATCGGCGCGCTGTCGCTCGCCGGCATCCCGCCGCTCGCGGGCTTCTTCGCGAAGGACCAGATCGTCGGGTTCGCCGCCACGAGCGACCGGGAGCTGGCGTGGGTCCTGGCGTCGGTCGGGGCATTCCTGTCGGCGCTGTACATCGCGCGACCCCTGTTCCTGACGTTCTTCGGCCGCCGGCGCGGCCAGGGGCAGGCGCACGAGGCCCCGGCGCCGATGCAGGCACCGCTCGCGGTCCTCGCGTTCCTCACGGTCGTCGGCGGGCTGTTCCTGGGCCTGACCGCCGAGGGCGGCCGGCTGGCCGGTTTCCTCGAGCCCGTCGTGGGCGCGGTCGAACACGGCGAGGCCGCCCTTTCCGACGCGGCCCTGATCGCCATCTCGATCGTGCTCGCGGTCGCGGCGGTCGCGGTGGCGTTCTGGGTCTGGGCATCCGGCCGCGTCGACTGGGAGGCGTTCCCCCGACGCCAGCCCGAGCTCGCCGGGTGGCTCGCGAACGCCTTCTACCTGGACACGTTCTACGCCTGGCTGGTCCAGCATCCCGGCAAGTCGTTCGGTCGGGTCCTCACGGTGGTCGACGACCGGGTGATCGACGGGGCGGTCAACGAGGTCGCCGGGGACGTGGTCGAGGCCTCCGGGGTCGCCCCGAGGATCCAGCGGGGGTTCGTGCGCTCGTACGCGCTCGCGTTCCTGCTCGGCGCGGTGGCGCTCCTGTTGTTCCTCGGACTGAGGGCCTGACGATGCCCTGGCTGACCGTCGTCATCTTCCTGCCGCTCGTCGGGATCCCCGTCCTCGCGCTGTGGCGCGGGGCGAGCGACCTCCACGCCCGGACCGTCGCCCTGGTGGTCTCGCTCGCCACGTTCCTGACCGCGCTCGGCGCGCTGGGCGCGTTCGATCCCTCGGTCGCCGGCTACCAGCTGGTCGAGCACGCGGACTGGCTGCCGTCGGCGGGCGTGTCCTACCTCGTGGGGGTCGACGGGTTCAGCATCTGGCTGGTCGTGCTGACCGCGTTCATGACGCCGGTGGCGATCGTCTCGTCCTGGGGCGTGAGCCATCGGGTCCGGCTGTTCATGGCCCTCACGCTGTTGCTCGAGACCGCGATCGTGGGTTCGTTCCTCGCGCTCGACCTGCTGCTGTTCTTCGTCTTCTTCGAGGCGCTGCTCGTCCCGATGTTCCTCGTGATCGGCATGTGGGGCTCGTCCCGGCGCGTGTACGCGAGCCTGAAGTTCTTCCTGTACACGATGGCGGGTTCGGCCTTCCTGCTGCTCGGGATCGTCTACCTGTGGTTCCAGACCTCCCAGCAGCTCGCCCACGCGAGCTTCGACCTCCGTCAGATGGAGCGGCTCTCGCTCGCCACGACGACGCAGCGGTGGTTGTTCCTTGCCTTCTTCGTCGCGTTCGCGGTCAAGGTGCCGATCTTCCCGCTGCACACGTGGCTTCCCGACGCCCACACCGAGGCGCCGACGAACGGTTCGATCGTCCTGGCCGCGCTGCTCCTGAAGGCCGGGCCGTACGGCCTGCTCCGGTTCAATCTCGACCTGTTCCCCGAGGCGTCGCGCTACTTCGCCGACGCGATCGGCATCCTCGCGGTCGTCGGGATCGTGTATGGGGCCATCGTCGCGATGATGCAGACCGACGTGAAACGCCTCGTGGCGTACTCGTCGGTCAGCCACATGGGTTTCGTGATCCTCGGCATCTTCACGTTCACGATGCAGGGCACGAGCGGCGCCGTGATGCAGATGGTGAACCACGGGCTTTCGACCGGCCTGCTGTTCTTCGTGATCGGCGTGCTGTACGAGCGCACCCACACGCGCGATCTGTCGGAGATGGGTGGGCTGGCGACGGTCACGCCGTGGATCGCGGCGGCCTTCCTCGTGGCGACGCTCTCCTCGATCGGGCTCCCCGGCCTGAACAACTTCGTCGGTGAGTTCCTCGTGATCCTGGGCTCCTTCGGCGCCGATCGCGTCCTGGGCGCCGTGGCCGTCACCGGCGTCGTCCTCGCCGCGATCTACATGCTCTGGGCCTACCAGCGGGCGTTCCAGGGTCCGGGGGCCGAACGCCACCGGGGGCTGGTCGACCTGCTGCCGCGCGAGCTCGCGGCGGTCGTCCCCGTCGTCGCGGTGATGCTGGTGCTCGGCGTCGCTCCGAACCTCGTCCTCGACCGGATCAACCCGTCCTCGGCCGGGGTGGTGGCCTGGGTGCGGAGCGTCGACGTCGACCAGCGCGGACTCCCGGGCGGGCTGCGGGCCAAGCTCCCGCCGCCGGATGACGCCGACGTCTCGGCGACCGCGGCGGGGGTCGGGGCCGAGGGCGCCGGAGGTGGGCGCTGATGCCCACCCCGGCCATCGAGCTCGGCCCTGTCCTGCCCGAGCTCATCGTGGTCGGTGTCGGAGTGGTCCTGTTGCTCGCCGGGGTCGTCGTGAGGAAGGCCTCGCCCACGACCCTGCTGGTGCTCTGCCTCGCCGGCATCGCCGCGGCCGCCGTCGCGACCGTCCGGCTCTGGGACTGGGAGGGCGGCCCCGCGGTCCTCGCCGGGTCGATCTCGACGGATCGGTTCGGGGTCGTCGTCCGCCTGATCATCCTCGGCGTCGCCGCGCTGGGCGCGGTGCTCGGGCACCACTACTTCGAACGCTCGGGGGAGGGAAGGGCCGAGTTTTATCCGCTGCTGCTGTTCGCGACGGCCGGGATGACGCTGTTCGCCGTCTCGGCCGACCTGATCATGGCGTTCCTCGCGCTCGAGATCCTGTCGCTGTCCCTGTACGTGCTGACCGGTTTCTCCACCAGGCTCGGCTCGGTCGAGGGCGCGATGAAGTACTTCCTGCTCGGCTCGTTCTCCTCGGCCTTCTTCCTTTTCGGGATCGCGATGGCCTACGGCGCGTCGGGTTCCACACGGCTGCCGGCGATCGCCGACGCCCTCGCCGGCCGAACGGGTTCGGTCGCCCTCGCCGTGACCGCGATGGGGCTGCTCGCGGTGGGGTTCGCGTTCAAGGTGTCTGCGGTGCCGTTCCACATGTGGACGCCCGACGTCTACCAGGGGGCGCCGACCGCGGTGACCGGCTTCATGTCCGCCGGAACCAAGGTCGCGGCGTTCGCCGCCTTCATCCGCGTGTTCAACATCTCGTTCCAGCCGATCACGTGGGACTGGCAGCCGGTCGTTGGGATCCTGGCGGCGGCCTCGATCGTGGGGGGGAGCCTCCTCGCGATCGCGCAGACCGACATCAAGCGCCTGCTCGCGTACTCGAGCATCGGCCACGCCGGCTTCGTCCTGCTCGGGCTCACGGCGGCGGGGGAGGACGGGATCGGCGCGGCCCTGTTCTACCTCGTGGCGTACGCGGCGACCGTGATCGGGGCGTTCGGCGTGGTCATGGTTGTCTCGGCCCGGGGCGAGCGCCACACCTCGCTCTCGGCCTACGCCGGACTCGCCCGGCGGAGCCCCGTGGCGGCCGGCCTGCTCACCCTGTTCTTGCTCTCGCTCGCCGGGATCCCCCCGACGGCCGGCTTCGTGGCCAAGGTGGCCGTCTTCCGAGCCGCGACCGAGGCCGGGTACTGGTTCCTGGTGTTGATCGGGGTGCTCGCGAGCGTCGTGGCGGCCTTCGTCTATCTGCGGGTCATCGTGCTGATGTTCATGCGCGAGCCGGAGGAGGACACCCGTCCTGACGAGTCGTGGTTGCCGCGCGTCGCTCTCGCGGTGCCGGCGGTCCTCGTCGTGGTCTTCGGCGTGTTCCCGGGCCTGATCGTGGGCTTCCTCGAACGGGCGGCGGTGCTGCGATGGTGACGGGCCACACCGGTCTCCGGATGACGGTAGGGTCGGGGCGATGAGCCGCCGCATGATCCCGGGCCTCGAGTCCCCCGATCCCGTGCTCGAACGCGAGATCCGGGGACGCCTCGACGAGGTCGAGGCCGCGCTGGAGAAGGCCGTCCGAGCCGACTCGGACATGCTGGCCGAGACCGCACAGTACCTGCTCGCGGCCGGCGGGAAGCGGTTCCGGCCGATGCTCGTCCTCCTCTCCGGCTACTTCGGCGACCCCTCGGACCCGCGGCTGATCCCCGGCTCGGTCTCGATCGAGCTCGTGCACCAGGCGACGCTGTACCACGACGACGTGATCGACGAGGCGGACGCGCGACACGCGGTGCCGTCGGCGAACGCCCGGTGGAGCAACACCGTCGCGATCCTCACCGGCGATTACCTGTTCGCCAAGGCCTCCGAGATCTCGACCGACCTCGGGACCGACATCTGCGCGCTGCTGGCCCGGACGATCGCGACGCTGTGCGATGGCCAGATCCGAGAGGTCGAGGCCGCCGGGCGGGTCGAGCAGTCCGAGGCCGACTACCTCGACATCATCCGCCGGAAGACCGGCGCGCTGATCGCCACCTCGTGCCGGCTGGGCGGGATGCTGTCCGACGCTCCGGCCGAGGCCCTGGACGTGCTCGAGCAGTACGGCGAGGCGCTCGGTCTGGCCTTCCAGCTCTCCGACGACATCATGGACCTGACGGCCAGCCAGGAGACCCTCGGCAAGGAACCGGGACAGGACCTGCGCGAGGGCGTCTACACGCTCCCGGTCCTGCACGCGCTGGGCGGACCCCGGGGTCCCGAACTGCGTGAGGTCCTGCGGGACGGACCGCCGAGCGGGGAGCGTGTGGACCGGGCCCTCGAGATCGTCCGGGCCCCGGGGCACCTCGCCCGCGCGCGTTCCGCCGTGGTCGGCGAGGTCGACCGGGCCCACGGCCTGACCGCACGGCTCCCAGACGGCCCGGCCCGGACCGCGCTCGGGCAGCTGGCCGAGTTCCTCGCGGCGCGCTGCGGCGCGCGGGGGCCGGGGGACTCGAGGAGCGAGCGCGGACGCGCGAGCGGTAGCCCCCCGGGGCGGGAGAGCTGAGAGGGAGGGCGGGGGACGCTTGCTAGAATCCGCGCTGCTCGGGAAAACATTCACAAGCGTGGAGACCTACTACCAGTCGTACGGGGTCGTCCTCGCGGTCCTGATCGCCGGCGTGGGGCTCGTCGCGGTGGCGTTCGGCGCCGCAAGGCTCATCGCACCCCGGCGGCCGGTCGGC
>DASXTX010000013.1:0-24079 GCA_036505195.1 Actinomycetota bacterium | reverse complement strand
TTCAGCAGCTCGCGAGCGATCACGACGCGCTGGATCTGGTTGGTGCCCTCGTAGATCTGCGTGATCTTCGCGTCGCGCATGAACCTCTCGACGGGGTACTCGCGCATGTAGCCGTAGCCGCCGAGGACCTGCACCGCGTCGGTCGTGATCGACATCGCGGCGTCCGAGGCGAAGCACTTCGCGACGCTGGAGAAGTACGTCATCCGGGGATCGCCTGCGTCGCAGAGGGCGAGCGCCTTGTAGACGAGCATCCGCGCGGCCTCGAGCTGCATCGCCATGTCGGCGAGCATGAACGAGACGCCTTGGAACTCGGCGACGGGCTTGCCGAACTGCTGCCGCTCGGTCGCGTACCGGCTCGCGACGTCGAGCGCCCCCTGCGCGATGCCGAGCGCCTGCGCCGCGATCGCGGGTCTCGAGTAGTCGAGGGTCGTCATCGCGTAACCGAACCCGCTCCCCTCCTCGCCGATCAGCCGGTCGGCCGGGATCCTCGCGTCGGTCAGGAGCACCTCGCGCGTCGGCGACCCGCGGATCCCCATCTTGTCCTCCTTGCGACCGAACTCCACCCCCGGGTCGTCCCTCATCACGAGGAACGCCGAGACGCCCTTCGATCGCAGCGACGGATCCTTGGTCGCGAAGACCACGTAGGCGTGCGAGACGCCCGCGCCGGTGATGAACCGCTTCGTGCCGTTCAGCACCCACCGTTCGCCGTCGCGCTCGTACCGCGTCGTCATCGCCGCGGGGTCCGAACCCGCGCCGGGCTCGGTGAGCGCGTAGGACATCAGGAGGTCGCCGCGGGCGATCCCTTCGGTCATCCGCTTGGCCTTCTCGTCGTCGCCGGCGACCACGATCGGTATCACGCCGAGTTTGGAGACGAGCGGCGTCAGCGAGACGCCCGCCGAGACACGCGACAGCTCTTCGATGAAGACGCCGAACGCGAGCGAGCCACCGCCGGAGCCGCCGTGCTCCTCCGGATAGCCCACGCCCATCAGGTCGTGTTCGACGAGGAGCTTGTAGACGTCCTCGGGCCACTCGTCGGTCTCGTCGATCTCGGCCGCGCGCGGCGCGATGCGTTCGTCGGCGATCGTGCGGACGAGCGCGCGGAACTCCTCGAGCTCCTCGGGCAGCTCGAAGCGCTCGAGGTCGCTCATCATCAGCGGCGCCGGATCACGAGCGCGTCGCCCTGGCCGCCGCCGCCGCAGATCGCCACGCCGCCGAGGTCGACGCTGCGGCGCCGGAGCTCGTGGGCGAGCGTGAGGACCAGGCGAGCGCCGCTCGCGCCGATCGGGTGCCCGAGCGCGACCGCGCCGCCGTTGACGTTCACGAGCTCCTCGTCGAACCCGAGGATCCGCGTCACGTGCAGCGCGACGGCCGCGAACGCCTCGTTGACTTCGAGCAGGCCCAGGTCGTGGACGTCGAGATCGGCCTTCTTGAGGGCGTTCTGCAGGGCGATCGCGGGCACGGTGTGGAGGTACGGGAAGCGCTCGGCGGACATCCCGTGCGCCACGATCTCGGCGATCGGCTCCAGACCGAGCTGTTCGGCCTTCTCGGGGCTCGTCACGACGAGTGCGGCCGCGCCGTCGCTGATCTGCGACGCGTTGCCCGCGGTGATCGTCCCGCCGTCCGCGAAGGCGGGCCCCAGGGCGCCGAGCGACTCGGGCGTCGAGTCGGCGCGGATCCCCTCGTCGCGTTCGACGAGTACGGCACCACCCGTTCGCCGCGGGACCTCGACCGACACGACCTCCTCGGCGAGCGCGCCCGACGCCCAGCCGGCGTTCGCTCGCCGGTGCGAGCGCGCGGCCCAGGCGTCCTGCTCCTCGCGGCCGATGCTGAGCTCCGCGTTCACCGCGTCGGAGGACTCCCCCATGACCTGCCCCGTGAACGTCGACCAGAGCCCGTCGTGGATCATCGTGTCGATCATCTCGGTGTGGCCGAGGCGCGAACCTTCTCGTGCGCTCGGTACCACGTAGGGCGCCTGGGTCATCGACTCCATGCCGCCGGCGACGACGAGGTCGACCTCGCCCGCGCGGATCATCTGGTCGGCGAGCGCGATGGCCGTGGTTCCGGACAGACAGACCTTGTCGACGTTGAGCGCCGGGACCTCCTTGGGGATCCCGGCGGCGATCGCGGCCTGCCGCGCCGTGATCTGCCCGGTGCCCGCGCGGATCACTTGCCCCATCACGACGTAGTCCACCTGATCGGCCGCGACGCCGGAACGCATGAGCGCGTCCCCGATCGCGATCGCGCCGAGGTCCACCGCCGACATCCCGGCGAAGGCGCCTCGGAACTTCCCGATCGGCGTTCGAGCACCCGAAACGATGACGGACGGAGCCAAACCCATGCCTTCCGTTTGGATACGGTGGGTTCAGTCTACGCAGGGCCCTGCGTCCGGGGCCGGCGAGCCGGGAACTCCAGGAGGTTCCGATGCCGCGGTTCGGCGTCTCGATCATCCCTTCGGCCTCGGGCCGCTCCGATCCCGTCGCCCAGGCACGACGGGCCGAGGAGCTCGGGTTCGACCTCGTCTCGATCTGGGACCACCCCCACGGGGAGAACCCGTCGTTCGAGACATGGACGCTGATGACGTGGATCGCGGCCCGAACGGCCAGGATCCACGTCGTCTCGAACGTCCTCGGCCTTCCGTTCCGCCTGCCCGCGCTCACGGCGAAGATGGCCGAGACGCTCGACCGGCTCTCGGACGGCCGACTGATCCTCGGTCTCGGAGGGGGAGGCGACGACGACGAGTTCGCCGGGTTCGGCGCTCCCGTGCGAACTCCTTCCGAGAAGGTCGAGGCGCTCGAGGAGGGGGTCGCGACGATCCGCGGCGTCTGGGCCGAGTCGCCCTTCACGTACCACGGCCGGCACTACCGCAGCGAGGCGGCGATGCTCGAGCCCAAACCCTCGCACCGCATCCCGATCTGGCTCGGGACCTACGGGAGGAAGGCGCTCGAGCTCACCGGGCGTGTGGCCGACGGCTGGATCCCCTCGATGGGCCCGGCGCCCCCCTCGCAGGTCAAGCCCAAGATGGAGCTCGTGCGACGAGCGGCCGAACACGCCGGTCGCGACCCGGGCTCGCTCGAGTACGCGTACAACGTGAGCGTTCGGATCGGCGGACCGCCGGCGGACGATCCCGAACGACGGGTCACGGGAGAGCCCGACGAGATCGTCGAGCGCGTGCTCGAGCTCCTCGACCTCGGGTTCACGGTCCTCAACTTCTGGGTCGGCGGGCGGCGGGACGAGCAACAGGAACGTCTCGCCTCGGAGGTGGTGACGCCCCTGCGTCAGCTCGGCTGAACCTCCCGGCGCCACCGTTCGAAGACCTCGAGGCCGTCGGGGCAGAACCGTTCGTGCGCGACCATCGCGTCCACCTCGTCGAACGTGACGAACGCTCCCCAGGCGACCTCGCTCGGCTGCCAGACGATCGGCCCGTCCCACACGACGTCGAACGCGCCGCCCCAGACCCGGCCGCTCGGGCCCTCGTACCGGTGAAGGAACCGGAAGGTCGGTTCGGCCGAGACGCCGAGCTCCTCCTCGAGCTCGCGACGGGCGCACGCCTCGAAGGACTCGCCGGCCGCGTTCACCCCGCCCGCGCCCACGTCGTAGAAACCGGGGTAGACGTCCTTCGTGTCCGTGCGCCGGTGGACGTAGAGCTCGCCGGCGGCGTTCAGGACGAACACGTACGTGCACCGGTGCAGGAGGTTCTCGTCGCGAAGGGTCCTGCGCGGGACCACGCCCACGACCTCGTTCCCGTCGTCGACGACGTCGACGAGCTCGTCCCCCGGATCCATCGCCCTAGGTGCGGTGCTGGTCGGCCCAGAAGTCCCAGCCGTCGATCTCGGGCAGCGGGAGCTCGAGCGCACCGAGCGTCGAGCAGATCTGCGTCCGGTGGTCGTTCCCGTGGTGGATCGCCTGGATCAGCAACATCGACTCGGCAGGATCCGTATCGGGGTAGTCGTCGCGCCCGAGGATCGCGGCATGCAGCGTCCCGGCCGCCAGATCGGTTAGTGCTTCGTCCCACTTGCGCCCATGTTCCGGCATCTCGGAGCGGAGCTGGGCGAGCGGGATCCCGACCCGATCCTCGGGCGGCGGCGGCGCGGGATCCCGCAACCGCAGGAGGTAGCGCGTATCCGCGTCGATCATGTGCGTCAACGTGTCGATCATCGATCCATACGTTCCGGGGACCGAAGCATCGAGCTGTTCCGCAGGCAGTCGGTCGAGGTGGTCGATCAGAACCTCCGTCGCCCACAGGTGATGCTCGAACATCGAACGCAGCACATCCGAAGAAGAGGTCACCCCCCGACCCTACCGCGCGAGCGCAGAGCGTCGCCAAGGTGGGAGGGGTGCCGTCAGCGCGTCGTCGAGCGAAGCCGAAGCCCAGATGCCTTCCGCGAGCACGGACCCTACGCGTTGGCGAAGACGAGCAGCGCGGACGGCGCCCCGACCTACCTCGCCGCCGGATTCCGCGAATCCAGCACGAGCTCGATCTGTTGCATGATCTCGTCGCCGACCAGCTCGTCCCGGGCGATCAGGGAGTCCCGCAGACCGATCACCACGTCGCGGTTCTCCTCCAGCAGCTTGGTGACCCGCTCCCTCTGCTCGGTGAGGATCTCCTCGACCCGCGCCTTGCCCTGTCCGTCGGCAAGCACCTTGCCCACCAGGTTCTTGGACCCGATCGGACCCTCGGCGATCGCGTCGAACGAGACCAGCGAGCCCGCCATCCCGAAGGACCCGACCATCTGCGCCGCCAGCGTCGTCGAGTGCTGCAGGTCGGAGGCGGGACCGGTCCCACTCTCGCCGAAGAAGACCTCCTCGGCGACCAGCCCGCCGAGCGCGATCGCGACGCCGGACTCGATCTCGGTGCGGGTGCGCGTGAACCGCTCCTCCTCGTCCCCGTGCGCGAGCAGCCCGAGCGCCATCCGCCGCTTGATGATCGAGAGCACCTCGAGCCGTCGGCCCTTGCCGAGGAAGTAGGCGACCGTGGCGTGCCCCGCCTCGTGGGTGGCGACCGAGACGCGGTCGGTCTCGGTGTAGGTGACCGGCTGCTTGAAGCCCAGCTCCTCGGTCAGCTTGGCCTCATGGATGTCCTGCACGTTCATCGCCGTTCGCCCGCCGCGGAGCGCCATCAGCAGGGCCTCGTCCATCAGGTGCTCGATCATCACCGGGGTGTAGCCGAACGTCTCGTGCGCCAGGTCTTCGCGCGTGTGGTCGTCGTCGAGCTGCTGATGGTGGGTCTTGCGATCGAGGAAGAAGTCGATCAGCTCGCGACGGCCGGACTTCGACGGGAGGTCGAAGTAGAGCCGGCGGTCGAAGCGCCCCGGTCGGAGCAGCGCCGGGTCGAGGTTGTCGGCGCGGTTCGTCGCCGCGATCAGCAGGATGTTGCTGTACATCGGCTTGGCCGCGGGGATCCGCCGCTCGGGCTTGCGGAACCCGTTCACCCACTCGATCATCCGAGCCTTGAACCGCGCGCCGAACGGCGGCTGGTCGAACGATTGCATCTGGATCAACAGTTCGTTCACCATCCCCGAGCCGCCGGGGCCCATGAACGAGGACGCGACACGACCCAGGCCCGTGCCGTCCGGGCTCGCGTTCATCCCACCGCGCTCGCCGCCGATCGCATCGATCTCCTCGATGAACCCGATCGCGCCCCCCTCCTTGCGAGCCAGCTTGCGCAGGCGGCGGAAGAAGGAGCGGATCTTGGCGTTGGTCATCCCGAACCACATCGACTGGAAGGCCGGCGCCGCGCTGAAGAGGAACGGCACGCCCGCCTGCTTGGCCATGGCTTTGGCCAGGTAGGTCTTGCCGGTGCCGGGCGGGCCTTCGAACAACATCCCCCGGCGGGGGTTGCCGCCGAGCTCGTCGCGGAACGTCGCGTACCCGAGGAACACGTCGAGCGTGCGCCCGACTTCGTCGACCTGGTTGTCGAGGCCCCGGACCTCGTCCAGCCCGACCTCGATCTCCTCGGGCCGCACGATCTGATGCGGCGAGCGGCCGCTGAACAGCGGCATCAGCATCATCGCGAGGATCGCGATCATGATCAGGAGGACCGGGGCGAAGATGATCGCCTCCGGGCCCAGCGTCGGCAGCTTGAACGGGTTGTCGGTGAGGTAGCGGTACCAGAGGTAGAGGTCGAACAGCAGCAAGACGACGATGAGCCGAGTGACCCGGCGCCTCCGCGTCTTCTCGCGGACCTTGGAGACGTCGGCTCTGCCCTGCGCCACGGCGTCCGAACCGAGCAGCACGGATGCGGTCGATCGGCTCGTCTGCTTCACGTCCACCCCTCGTGTCGGTCGGCTGCGGCCATCCTATGCAGGATGGCCGATAGGCACATCGGTCCTTCGCCCTAGATGGAGGTGGCGGAAGACCCGGCCTCCCCGAGTCGGCAGGATGGCCCCCCGGTCGGCACTCCCGGTCGTCCAGCGGCTATCGTGCGAGGCCATGGCGAGGAAGAAGCTCCAGCCCGTGACCAGGGAGGATGCCCGGGCGATCGGCGCGATGCTCAGAGGCCTCCGACGGGCCGCCGGCTACCGGGCGGTCCAGGACGCGGCGGCCGCCGGCGGATTCCCCGCCGCGCGCCAGACGATCTATGCGTACGAGCGCGGCGGACTCACGCCCTCGCTCCAGCAGTTCCTCGAGATCACGGAGTTCTACACTCTGCATCCCGCCAAGGGGGACGGCGCCAAGCTCGAGGACGACCTGCGTGCACAGGCGGTCGCAGCCGTGACGCGTGCGCTCACGCTTCGTGCGTACCATGTTCGACAGGCACACGAGCTGATGGACCGGCTGCAGCCGCCGCTCGCCGTGAGCCATCGTCACCGGCGGCGGGGGTCGTGATGCTCACGCAGATCGACCACGTGGGGATCGCGGTCTCGGATCTCCGCGAGGCCGTGGAACGCTACCGGCGCACGTTCGGCATCGAGCCGGTGCACCGCGAGCGGATGGACGATCAGGGCGTCGAAGAGGTGCTGTTCGCCGTCGGGGAGTCGTTCGTCCAGCTGCTCGGTGCGCTGGGACCCGACACGCCGGTCGGCCGGTTCCTCGACAAGCGGGGACCGGGCGTGCACCACGTCGGGTACCGCGTCGCAAACGTCGCCGACGCGCTCGAGCACCTTCGGGCGGAGGGGGTCGGCCTGATCGACGAGGCGCCTCGCCCCGGATCCCGGGGCACGACGATCGCGTTCGTGCACCCCAAGGACACGGGCGGCGTGCTGGTCGAGCTCGTCGAGGCGCCCGAAGGCCGAGGAACCTAGGGGAGGTCGGCCAGACCTCGCTCTGGTGCGTTGATCAGCACGGCGACGTTCCCCTCGGGGAGAGCGCCCCGCTCCATGAGCTGGTGGGCGAGACCGGATTCCGCGTAGTCGTACGTGTGTCCCAGCGTCGTGGTCACGCGGCCCTCGCGCACGAGGTCGTTGAACGCCCTCGCCTGCTCGTCGTTGAACAGGTGCGAGCCCTGGTACCGCTTCTGCAAGTACCAGAGGTACCGGACGTCCACCATCGTGTCGTAGCCGGTCGTCCCCGCGCAGATCACGACCATGCCGCCCCGCTCGCACACGAAGATCGAGGTCGGGATCGTGTCCTGGCCTGGGTGCTCGAACACGAGGTTGGGGCTCGTGCGTTCGCCGACGACGTCCCAGATCGCCTTCCCGAACGCCTTCGCGCCGTCGAACCATGTCTTCCACTCTGGCGTGTCCCACGCGGGCGGCGTCCCCCAGTGGTCGAACGCGGTCCTGTCGATGAACCCGACCGCGCCCTGGTCCACGGCGAACGCCCCCTTCTCGGCGGACGACACCACCGCGACCGCCCTGGCGCCCGCGAGCGTCACGAGCTGGACCGCCAGCGACCCGAGGCCGCCCGAGGCTCCCCAGACGAGCACGACGTCGCCCTGCTTGACGGCGTTCGGCGGCCAGCCGTGGAGCATCCGGTACGCCGTCGCGCCGGTGAGCGTCGGCGCCGCCGCCTCCTCCCAGGTGAGCGGCTCGGCCTTGGGCAGGCACTGATGCGCCTGGACCTTGGTGAACTGCGCGAACGAGCCCCAGCACGTGTCGTAGCCCCACACCCGGAACGACGGCGCGAGACCGGGATCCTTGCCTTCGGTCACCCACGGGTCCTCGAGGTCCCACTGGCCCGCGTGGACGACGACCCGGTCGCCGACGCGAACGTTCGTCACGCGCTCGCCGACCGCGTACACGACGCCCGCCGCGTCCGAGCCGACGATGTGGAAATCGGTCGGTTCGCCCCAGCGGGCCTGCGTCTTGGTGACGTCGACGGGTACGCCGCGAGCGGCCCAGACGTTGTTGAAGTTGACGCCCGCCGCCATGACCATCACGAGCGCGTCGTCGGGACCGATCGAGGGGACGCCGATCACCTCGTCGCGGATCGCGTCCTCGGGTTCGCCGTACCGTTCGGGCCGGACCAGCTGCGCGTGCATGCGGGGCGGGACCTCGCCCACCGGCGGGATCTCGCCGACGTCGTACACGTCCTTGGCCATGCTCGCTCCGTTCGAGGTCGTGGGTGCGGCCGACGATAGGCGAGCGTCGGCGGACGCGACAACGCCGTGCTGCGGGGATGCCGAACCGCGGGAACCTCAGGTCGGCTGTTGGGCCGCGCTGGACGGACACGTGAGCGAGCGCGGGCACCAGGTGCAGTACGGCCCGGGCGTGAGCGCCCCAGGCCGTCCGGCCACGGAGGCGGCGGCGGCGCGGATCGCCTCGATCACGCGGTCCGCGGCGCGGTCCAGGACGCGTTCGTCGACGTCCTCGGCCTGCCACTCGCCCGAGTCCAGGTACAGCGTCGCGACGCGGTACGGCGGGATCCCGAACCGCAGCCCGAGCAATAGCGCGTAGAAGCGCATGTCCTCGGCGTGCTCGGGCCACGCCCGTCCCGTCTTCAGGTCGATCGCGAGCCGCGTTGCCCGGGCCGTCCCGTCCGCTCGTCCCGTACCGAGGACCAGGTCGAGCTGTCCCGACAACACGACCGTTCCCCCGAGGAGCTCGACGCGCACGTGCCACTCCGTGGAGGGCGCGAGCTCGCGCCGCATCTGCCGCAGCGGCGGCATCGTCGAGCGGAACAGCTCGAGCGTCTTCGCCGCGTCCATCAGGTTCTCGTCCCGGCGCAGCGCGTCGAGCCCGCTCCAATAGGCCGAGAAGGCGCCGTCCTCGGTCAGCCGCTCGGCCGCATGCTCGACGAGCTCGTGCGGGTCGCGCTCCTCGCGACCCGCCACCTCCAGCTCGATCGCCTTGTGCGCGAGCCTGCCCGCCGCCGTCCGGGCCGAGAACGCGAACGGCGCGCGCTCGCCTGCGCGGACCGCATCGAACAGTCCCGGGCAGCGGTGGAGGTCGCTCAGGTTGGACTTGCCGAGCCACAGCGGTTCCGGCGGCTCGAACGCCCGGGCCGCCTCCTCGATCCGGTCGCGCACCCGAAGCACCCCGTCGACCGAGAACACGGGCCGCTCGTCCGTCCCGATCAGGCCATCGAGGGTTCGGCGCTGGGCGGGGGTGAGCTCGGCGGTCGCCTGCATGCGGCGGATGGTAGGAGTAGCCACCGACATGGCCGAGACACCCGACGACATCCTGCGAGCCCTCGCCGAGCCCGATCGGCTCGCGATCGCGGGGCACCTCGCCCGTTCGGACGCGCCGGTGGCCGAGCTCGCGGACGCTCTCGACCTCCCACTCCCACGGGTGCGCAAGCACCTGAACCGGCTCGTCGCCGCGGGCATCGTTCGCCTGAAGGACGACCGGCGGACCTCTCGGCTCCATGCCGAGACCCTTTGGGCCGCCGAGCAGGTCGGGCCGCCGCGGGACGCGGGACTCGCGCTCGGTGCGGCGAGCGAGGACGAGGGGGCCGTGCTCCGAGCCTTCTTCCGCAACGGCCGCCTGACCGAGGTGCCCGCGAAGGAGTCGAAGCGACGCATCGTGCTCGAGCGGATCGCGCTCGAGTTCGACCCCGGCGTGGACTACGACGAGGCGACCGTGAACGCGATCGTCGGACGCTTCTCCACCGACCACGCCGCCCTCCGGCGCCACCTGGTCGACGAGGGGTTCCTCGCCCGCGATCACGGCCGCTACTGGCGTGTCGGCGGGCGCGTCGACGCCTGACGACCGGAGCGTAGCTACCGGATCGCGGACAGGAACTCGCCGAACACCTCGAGGTAGCGCTCGACGTCATCGGCGGTGTGTGCGAGAGAGAGCGACGGGCCCATCCACCAGCCGGCATCCCAGATCCCGCGGTTGGCCATGAACACCCGCTGCGCGTCCTTGAAACCCGCGATGTCCGCGGCGCGCGCCTCGGCGCCGTTGGTCGGCGGGATCGGCGACGTCACGTAGGCGGCCCGCGTGAACAGCCTCTGGACGGCCCACGACAGTCCGGCCCCGTCGATCGCGGCCTCCAGACCGTCGGCGAGGAGTCCGCCGAGCACCACCGTGCGCGCGTACGCCTCCTCGGTGAGTACCTCCTCGAGCGCCGCACGAGCGGCCGCGATGGTGAGCGCGTTGGCCCACATCGTCCCCCCGAGCGCGATCTCGTCGACCGCCTCGCCCGCGACTTCGTAGTGAGCGTGAGGGGCCTCCACCCGCTCGGCCAGCCGCTCGTTCATCCCGTACGCGGCGAAGGGCACGCCGCCCGCGATCGACTTGCCGAGGACGAGCAGGTCCGGCTCGAGCCCGTATTCCCGCGTCAGGCCCCCGTGTCCGCAGAGCAGGGTCTGCGTCTCGTCGATTAATAAGAGCGTCCCCGTTTCGCGCGTGACCCTCCGAAGGATCTCGTGGTATCCGGGCTCCGGTGTGATGAAGCCAACGTTCGTCATGGCGGGCTCCGCGATCGCGACGGCTACGTCGCGCTGCGTGAGCGTCTCCTCCAGCGCCCCCGGATCGTTGAACGGGATCACCTTGGTCGATCGCATCGACGCGAGGTCCTGCCCCTGATACTCGGGAGCGATGGCTCCGCCCTCCACGACCAGCATGGTCGCGTCCAGGTGACCGTGGTAGTTGGCATCGAACTTCAGGATCTGCTCGCGCCCCGTCGTCGCTCGGGCCAGCCGGATGCAATCGAGGATCGCCTGGCTGGCGGTCAGCGCGAATTGCCAGCGCAGCGGCGCGAAGCGTCGGGACAGCTCTTCCGCGACCCAGATCGCGTCCTCGATCGGAAGTTGCAGATTGAGGCCCCGCCTTGCTTGTCGGGCAACCGCCTCGGCGATCGCCTCCGGGGCGTGGCCGCAGAAGGCGCTGCAAATCCCGATGAAGAAGTCCACATACTCGTGATCATCCGCGTCGGTGAACCTCGACCCCTTTGCCTCGGTGACAAAGATGGGTGGGTGGTCGTAATTCGTGCGGAACCACGCGTTGGGGACGCCGCTGGGCATCGAGGCCCGAGCGCGCTCCAGCAGCTCCGTCGAGCGCGGCCGTTCGGCGGCGAAGCGTTGGTCTTCCCGTGCCTGGAGTGCCCACACGCGCTCGAGATCGACCCAACCGGAGTCCGCCATGCCAACGATCCTCCCTTAGCCAGCGCGAGCCTCGCCGCCACCGGCTCGGGGGTAGACTCCCACGATCCATGGCGAC
Organism: Actinomycetota bacterium; assembly: GCA_036505195.1. Lineage (GTDB taxonomy): Bacteria > Actinomycetota > UBA4738 > UBA4738 > HRBIN12 > DASSJM01. The sequence goes on along the minus strand of DASXTX010000013.1, from coordinate 12,536 downwards.
CACCGAGGAACGTCCTCCCCAGCCTTCGGTGCGCACGGTCGAGGACCGCATCGAAGAGCTCCGCAAGCGCCGCGGCGCCCTGCTCGACGGCTCTCGGAAGGACGCCGTGCGCAAGCAGCACGAGAAGGGCAAGCTGACGGCCCGCGAGCGTGTCGAGCTGCTCGTCGACCGGGATTCCTTCCAGGAGACCGACCCCTTCGCCGTCCACCGCTCGCACGACTTCGGGATCGAACGCAACCGCCCCGCCGGCGACGGCGTCATCACCGGCTACGGCACCGTGGATGGGCGCAGGGTCTTCGTCGCCTCGCAGGACTTCACGGTGTTCGGTGGATCGCTCGGTGAGATCCACGCGCAGAAGATCTGCAAGGTCCAGGACCTGGCGATGTCGACCGGCGCTCCGTTCATCCAGATCAACGACTCGGGCGGAGCTCGGATCCAGGAGGGCGCCGCGAGCCTCGCCGGTTACGGCTACGTGTTCGAGCGCAACGTGCGCGCCTCGGGCGTGATCCCGCAGATCAGCGTCATCATGGGGCCGTGCGCCGGCGGCGCCGTCTACTCACCCGCCATCACCGACTTCACGTTCATGGTCCGCGAGACCTCGCACATGTTCATCACCGGTCCCGACGTGATCAAGGCCGTCACCGGTGAGGAGGTGACGTTCGAGGAGCTCGGCGGCGCGATGACGCACGCGAGCCGCTCAGGGGTCGCGTCGTTCGTGAGCCAGGATGAGGAGGAGTGCCTCGCGATGGTGCGCCACCTCCTGTCGTACCTCCCGTCGAACAACCTGGAGGATGCGCCGGCGTTCGCGCCGGTCGACGATCCCGATCGCCGCGACGAGGGCCTGACGCACGTGATCCCCGATTCGGCGCGGGAGCCGTACGACATGCACGAGGTGATCCGCCGCATCGTGGACGACGGTGACTTCTTCGAGGTCTTCCCGTTCTGGGCCATGAACGTGGTGACGGGGTTCGCGCGGTTGGACGGCCGCGCGGTCGGCGTCGTGGCGAACCAGCCGAAGGTGCTCGCCGGGACCCTCAACATCGACGCATCCGAGAAGGCCGCGCGGTTCGTACGGACGTGCGACGCGTTCAACATCCCTATCGTCACGTTCGTCGACGTGCCTGGCTTCCTCCCGGGCACCGACCAGGAGTACCAGGGGATCATCCGTCACGGCGCCAAGCTGCTGTACGCGTTCACCGAGGCGACGGTACCGCGGCTCACCGTCATCACGCGCAAGGCCTACGGGGGCGCGTACCTCGTGATGAACTCGAAGCATCTGCGCGCCGACGTCTCGTTCGCGTGGCCCACCGCCGAGATCGCGGTGATGGGACCCGAAGGAGCGGTGAACGTCGTCTTCCGCAAGCAGATCGAGAAGGCCGAGGACCCGGTCACGGCGCGCGCCGAGCTGATCCAGCAATACCAGGACAAGTTCGCGACGCCGTACATCGCGGCCGAACGCGGGTTCATCGACGACGTGATCGAACCCGCCGAGACGAGGCCCCGCCTGATCAAGGCGCTCCGGATGCTCTCGACCAAGCGCGAGGCCGTCCCCGCGCGCAAGCACGGGAACATCCCCCTATGAGCGGAAGGCCGAGCGGAAGGCCGAGCGGAACGGTGAGCCGGCCGTGAGCGACGACCGCCGCTTCGAGCTGCCCCACGACCTCTCGCCCGACGAGGAGCGCGCGATCATCCGAGCGCTCGAGCGCTACTTCGCGCAGGAGAGTCCACATCCCCACCCGTGGGTCCTCGCCGGCCGGATCGACGCGACGGGGTTCGGCGCGTTGCAGGCCCGGCACCACACGGATGCCCCCTGGCGCCGCTCCGGCGACGTGCCGTTCGCCCGCCGGGGCGTCCCGCCGCAGGCGGGACGCGGCGACGCGGGGTAGATGACCGCGTCGAAGACCGCGTCCGCGGTCGGCGGGCGCGACGCCGCGCTCGAGGCGTTCAGAGCCGAGGGGTGCTCGGCGCCGAGATCGTGGGGCAACGCACCCGGCGACGCGTACGGCCCCCACGCCCACGGCTTCCACAAGGTGCTGTTCTGCCTGGGCGGCTCGATCACGTTCCACCTGGACGGTGATGACGTCGAACTCGGGGCCGGCGACCGCCTCGACATCGAGCCGGGGACTCAGCACGCGGCGACGGTCGGTCCGAACGGCTGCTCGTGCGTGGAAGCCTCGCGATGAGGGTCGCCGCGCACGTCGACCAGCTGTTCTTCACCGTGCCGGGCGGCGTCGGGACCTACATCCGGAACCTGGTACCCGCGCTCGCAGGACGCGATCCGTCGCTGGAGGTGACGCTCTTCCACGCCCGGTTCGCGTCCCCTCGGCCCCCGGAACCGTGGATGGAGGGCTTCGCCGAGGCGGAGGTGCCGGGCTCGATCCGGAGCCTGTACCCGCGGTGGAACCTCTTGGCGAGACCCGCGCTCCCGGTGGCGATCCGTTCGGCCGACCTCGTGCACGCGATGAGCGCGTCGGCCGTCCCCCCCACCGCCCAGGGCCAGCTGCTGGTCGTCACGGTGCACGACGTGGCGTTCGACCGCTACCCGAACCTGTTCCCGAGGGCGTGGCGGACCATGTACCGGCTCGGCTTGCGCGCGGCCGTCCGGCGCGGGGACGCGATCGTAACCCCGTCGCGTGCCACGGCCGAGGATGTCCTGTCGCGGACGAAGGTCGACCCGCGCAGGCTGCACGTGGTCCCCGAGGCCGCCGCGTTGCCGCCGAGCGAGGTCGACGTGGGCGAGGCGCTCGCGCGGCTGAAGGTTCGGCCCCCGTACGTCCTGTTCGTCGGCACGATCGAGCCGAGGAAGAACCTGGTTCGGCTGGTCCGAGCGTACCGGCGCGTAGCCGCCACCGGCGTGCCGCACGCGCTGGTGCTGGCCGGTCCGCTCGGCTGGCACCACGAGAGCCTGATGCGGGAGCTGGCGCTCGAGGGGCCGGGCGAGATCGTGATGACCGGCGCGCTCCCGCCCGCCGAGCTCGATGCGATCTACCGGGCGGCCGATGCGTTCGTCTACCCGTCCGTATACGAGGGATTCGGCCTGCCGGTGCTCGAGGCGATGAGCCGCGGGATCCCCGTCGTGGCCTCGACCACGTCCGCCCTCCCCGAGGTCACCGGCGATGCGGCGCTGGGCGTGAACCCGCGTTCGGTGCGGGAGATCGCCGCCGCGATCGCTTCGCTGGTCGGCGACGTCGCCCTCGCCGAACGCCTGGCCGCCGCCGGGCGGCTGCAGGCCGAACGCTTCTCATGGGACGAGACCGCGAGGATGACGCTCGAGGTCTACGAGCGGGTCCTCGACGCGACGTGAGCGCGTTTCAGCTCCCGTAGTCGTAGAAACCGCGGCCCGCCTTCCGGCCCAGACGGCCCGCCGTGACCATCCGGCGCAGCAGCGGCGGCGGCGCGAACGTCGGCTCCTTGAACTCCTCGAACAGCACGTTCGCGATGAACAGATGGGTGTCGAGCCCGATCAGGTCGATCAGCTGGAGCGGGCCCATCGGGTGGTTCAGGCCGAGGTGGACCGCCGTGTCGATGTCCTCGCGCGTCGCGAACCCGTCCTCGAGCATCCGGATCGCGCCGTTCAGGTACGGGATCAGCAGCGCGTTCACGATGAAGCCGGCGCGGTCGCGCGACTCGACGGTCGTCTTGCCGAGCACGACGCCGTAGGCACGTCCGAACGCCATCGTGTCGTCCGAGCTCGAGATGGCCCTGACGAGCTCGATGAGGCCCATCACGGGGACCGGGTTGAAGAAGTGCATCCCGAGCACCTTGTCGGGACGCGACGTCGCCGCGCCGAGGTCCGCGATCGGGATCGACGACGTGTTGCTCGCGAGGATCACCTCCGGCTTGGTGACCTCGTCGAGGCGACGGAACATCCCGACCTTCGTGTCGTGATCCTCGGTCGCCGCCTCGATCACGAGGTCGACGTCCGCCAGGTCCTGCACGTCCGTGGTCAAGGAGATGCGTCCGAGCACCGCCGTGCGCTCCTCGGCGTCGAGCCTCCCTCGTTCGACCGCGCGGAGCGTCGAGGTCTCGATCCGTTGACGGCCGCGCTCGACGAGCTCGTCGTTCGTCTCGAGCACGACGGCGGTCTGCCCCGCGCGAGCCACGACCTCGGAGATCCCCGAACCCATGAGGCCGCACCCGATGACCCCGACCGTCCGAACGTCCTCCGCGCGCATCGCACCCCGCTGTCTTGTCAGGGGCCAAGCGTACAATCAGGCACGCTCCTGCAGGAGAAGGGACGCCGCGTGCGTGAGGAACCCAGGCTCCGTGGACTCCCGACGTTCGGACTCGCCATGGCCGGCCTGGTCCTCGGTCACGTGCTCGCCTACCTGATCGCCGTCCCGGATCCACACCATCGTGCCTTCGTCCTGCAGCGGACGGGCCACGAGTACCTCCCCGCGGCGGCGGAGGCGGCGCTCGTCTTGGCGCTGGCCGGGATGGCGGCCGTGGTGATCCGGGCGTTCGGGCCCGGCGCGCGGGGTGGTTCCGATCGCTTCTCGCGGCTGGCCGGTCGGCTCGGGCTCGTCCAGGTGCTGGCGTTCGGGGGACTGGAGGTCGTGGAGCGGATCGTCGCGGGGGCGCCGCTCCGACACCTGACGAGCGACCACATCCTGGTGATCGGCATGGCGGTGCAGGTCGTGGTCGCGCTCGCCGGAGCGGCATTCCTCCGGTGGCTCGCGCGCACCTCGAGCAAGCTCGCCGAGACGGTCCTCCCCCGCATCCCGCTCCCTCGAGCGGGAGCCGCGCCGGCATTGGCGAGCGCATCGTGGAGTCCCGGCACCGGTGCGTTCGGCTCGATCGTCAACGTCAGAGCCCCGCCCTCCGCCTGAATCTCCCCTTCGCCGTCCCCCCGCGGCCGTCCGGTCACGCCCGGACACGTCTGGAGGTTCGTTCATGCAGAAACGATCGATGCGTGCGATGTTCGCCGCGGCGCTCGCCGTGGCGCTGATGCTCCTCGGAGCGGCCCCCGCGCTCGCACACGAGGGGCGCAAACTCGGTGACCTCGAGATGGAGGTCGGGTGGGGAACGGAGCCCGCCTATTCCGGCGAGGTGAACAGCGTGCAGATCCTCCTGGTCCACGACGGGAAGCCGGTTGTGGACCTGGGCGACACGCTGGACGTCGAGGTCACGTTCGGGGACCAGACGCAGACGTTCTCGCTGGAGCCCTTCTTCGAGGCGGGTGAGTTCGGAACGCCGGGTGACTACCGCGGGTGGCTGATCCCGTCGACGCCGGGCCAGTACTCGTTCCACTTCACCGGAACGATCGACGGCGAGGACGTCGACGAGACCTTCACGTCCGGGCCGAAGACGTTCGACGACGTCCAGAACCCGCAGTCCGTCGAGTTCCCCGTGCAACAGCCTTCGACCGGTGAGCTCGCCGAACGGATCGATCGGGTGGAGCCGCGGCTCGCGAGCGCCATCAGCGACGTGCAGGCCGACGTCCAGACCACCTCCGACGACGCGTCGAGCGCCAAGACGATCGGCCTGATCGGGCTCGTCGTGGGCGCGATCGGCCTGATCGTCGCGATCGTGGCGCTGGTGGCCTCCAGGAGGAAGCGGGCCTGATCGGGGTGCTCGCGCATGCGGGTGGCGTTCCCGAGTCCGTCTCCTCGGGTCTGGTCGGCCTCGGCTTCGTGACCGGTTGGATCGGGCTCAGTCGGCTGCGGGGTCGCGGCTTCCCAAGCCTGCCTCGATGGGGCGGCTGGGCCCTGATCGGCATCGCCCCGCTAGCCCTGGCAGCATCGATCGCGGTGCCCTCCGTCCTGTGGCCGCCGCCGGCGGCGATCCGCCCCGCGTCCACGGCCACGCTCTCGTTCGTAGAGCCGAAGCCGAACCAGGTCGTCACCGGCACCACGCTGGACGTGCGGTTGCGGCTCGACGGCGGTCGGATCGTCCAGAGCTCGTCCACCACGCTGACGCCCGACACCGGACACATCCACCTGTTCGTGGACGGCGCGATCGTCTCGATGACGTACGGCACGGAGCAGCGCATCCCCCTGGGTGGCCTCGAGCCGGGACCCCACGTCTTGCAGGCGGAGTTCGTGGCCGCCGATCACGGGCCGTTCGACCCGCGGGTCACCGCGATGGAGCAGTTCGTCACGGAGGGACCATGAAACGGATCCCGCGCGCCCTCGCCGCGATGCTCGTCGTCGGCATCTGGCTGAGCCTTGCCGCGACGGCCGCCTTCGCGCACGCATCGCTCGAGTCCAGCGATCCGTCGAACGGCGAGCTGCTCGAGACGGCGCCCGATCACATCTCGATGACGTTCACCGAGCCACCCGACCTGTCGCTCACCACGATCGGCGTCCTGGACGACACCGGCGCGCCGGTGCCCACCGGACCGCCGGAGCTCGTTCCCGGATCCGACCGCGAGCTCCGGGTCCGGCTCGATCCGATGCCCGACGGCGTGTACACGGTCACGTGGCGAACGGTCTCGGCCACCGACGGCCACGTCACCTCGAACGCCTTCTCCTTCGGCGTCGGCGTCTCGCAGGAGGCGGTCAGACCCCTCACCAGAGAAGCCGGCGAGACCGAACCCCCGAGCGCGACGGCAGTCGCCGGCCACTGGCTCCTGTACGTCGGTCTGGCGGTGCTGTTCGGCGCCGGCGTGACGGGTCTCGTCGCGTTCGGACCGTCCAACGTCCGGCCGTGGCTCCTGGGGATCGGCTGGGTGTCGGCGGCGATCGGCGTGCTGCTGATGACGCTCGCCGAACGCGCGGCCGTGGGCGTGCCGCTCGGGACGCTGCTCTCGTCGGAGGCGGGGGGGAAGTTCGTCCTCCTGGCGATCGCCGTCGGCGTGACGGGGGTCGCGGTGCTGGCCGCGGTCCTGCGGCCCGGACGGGCGACGTTGGCGGCCCTCGCCGTCACCGTCGCCGGCGCGATGCTCGCGCGCGCCACCGGTGGTCACGCCGGCTCGGCCTGGATGGTCCTCGCGCAGTGGCTCCACTTCATGGGCGTCGGTGCGTGGATCGGCGGCCTCGCCTGGCTCTTCCTCGGTCTCTTCCGAAGGCTCGAGCCGGCGCAAGTCCGCCGGTTCTCCACGCTGGCGGGGCTCGCGCTCGCCGTCGTGGTCGTGTCGGGCCTGCTCCGATCCTGGAACGAGCTCGGCCTGGCATGGTGGCTCCACCCCTTCCGGAACGGCTATACGACGACGCTCGCCCTGAAGGTCGCGATCGTGATCCCGCTCATCGGTCTCGGTGCGCTGAACCGCTACCGCAACGTCCCCCGATACGGACCTACGGGATCGCGGCCGATGCTCCGCACGGTGGGTGGCGAGCTCGTCCTCGCCGCCGCCGTCCTGCTCGCAACCGGCGTCCTGACCGGCCTTCCGCCCAGGCCCAACGAGGAGCCGGCCGGTCCGGCGGCTCGGCCCCTCCTCGTCACGGGGGCGGACTTCGCGACGACGACCAGGGTCCGGCTCGAGGTCTCGCCGGGGACCGTGGGCCCCAATACGTTCGTGGCGGACGTCACGGACTACGATACCGGCGAGCAGGTGGACGCGAGGAGGGTCTCGCTCACGTTCGATCTGCCGGATCAGCCCGACGTGAGCTCGACGCTGCGGCTCGAGCGTTCGCAGGGGCGATGGCAGGCGCAGGGAACGGCGCTCGCGCAGCCCGGCACCTGGACCGTGACGGCGCTCGTCGAGCGGAGCGCGGGCTCGGTCGAGGTCCCGCTCCAGGTGACGCCGACGACGCCGGGCCAGCACGTCGACGTCTCGAAGGTCCCGGGCCAGCCGACCCTGTACACGATCACGCTCGAGGCCGGGCTCCAGATCCAGGCCTACGTCGACCCGGGCGAGCCCGGCCGAACCAACCAGGTCCACGTCACCGCGTTCGACGCGGACGGGAAGGAGCTCCCGCTGCACGCGGCCACGCTCTCGATCACGCCCCCCGGGGGCACGCCGTTCGAACCGAAGATGCTGCGCTTCGGCCCGGGGCACTTCGCGGCGAACATCGACCTGACGGCTGGGACGTGGTCGTTTGGCATCACTGCGCACGCGGAGACCGGGCAGATGCTCTTCGCATCGTTCCGCCAGTCGTTCGAGGGATGAGAGGATTCGACCGTGCCGAAGATGTCGAAGCTCGCCCTAATCGTCGCGACGGCGTTCGTCCTGACCGCCTGCGGGAGCTCGGACGACGGAGGGAGCGGCGCCACCGGCGCGATCGCGCCCTCCTCCGACCGCCCGAGCAGCACCGCCAAGCTGTTCATCGTGGCGCCGAAGGTCGGCGAGGTCGTGCACGGCTCGAGCGTCGGTCTCCGCGTGAAGCTCCAGGACGCCGAGCTTGTCCCGGCCACCACCACCCACATCGTTCCGGACGAGGGACACCTGCACGTGATCCTGGACGACACGCTGATCTCGATGACCCAGGGCCTCGAACAGACGATCCCCGACGTCGCACCGGGGGAACATCGGATCATGGTCGAGTTCGTCGCGAGCGATCACGCGCCGTTCGACCCCCGCGTGGTGTCGGTCGTCGCGTTCGAGGTGAAGCCGTGAACACGCGCATCGAACGCGTGAGCACCCGCGGCGAGGCCCGGGAGACGTGGGCGGTGGCGCTCGTGGTGATCGTGGGGTTCGCGGTGCTGGTCGCGCGGCCCTTCGCGGAGGCCGCCACCGGAACGCGCACCGCGCTGTTCGCCGCGTCGTACCTGACGATCGGCCTAGCCTCGATCGCGGTCCCGCTCGAACGCGATCGCCCACACCTGGCGCCGGGTCTCGCGCTCCTGTGGGGGTTCGGCGCCGTCGTCGTGGCGGCGAACGTCTCGGGCTCGCCGGTCCCGCTCCCATGGAGCGCGGCCGCCCTCCCGCTCTCGCTCCTGGCGGCGGTGGCCGAGGAGGCGCTGTTCCGCCGGCTCGCGTACGCCCGGCTCGAACCGTTCGGGCCCGCCGTCGCGATCGTGGGCTCCGCGGTGCTCTTCGGGCTCGTGCACGTGCCGGCGTACGGGCTCTCGGCGCTGCCCGTCGACGTGGGCGCCGGGCTGCTGTTCGGGTGGCAGCGGTGGGCCTCGGGGACCTGGACCGTCCCGGCCGCGACGCATGCGCTCGCCAACGCGCTGGTGGTGCTCCGATGAGGCGGGCGGCGGTGCTCGTTCTCGCGCTCGCGATGTTCGCCGGCGTCTCGTGCACGTCCTCCTCGCCCGAGCCGATCAGGATCGGCGCGGTGTACCCGCTCTCGGGCGCCCAGGGGCCCGGGGGCGTCGACGAGTTCGACGGTGTGCGGCTCGCCGTCCAGCTCGTCAACGCCGACGGCGGGGTGGCCGGCCGCCCGATCGAGCTCGTCCCCGTCGACACTCCGAGCGCAGACGCCGCGCCCGGCGCGATCGCCGGGCTCCACGACGACGGGGTCCACCTGGTGTTCGGGAGCTATGGAAGCACGATCTCGGAGCCGGCCGCCGAGGCGTCCGCGCGCCGGGACATGCTGTTCTGGGAGACGGGCGCGGTGGGCGAGATGACCGGCCGCGGCGCCGGCGAGCTCGTGTTCCGCGTCGCGCCCTCGGGCGCGATCCTGGGCCGGAACGCGATCGCGTTCGTCGCGGACGTGTACGCCCCCGTGCTCGGCGTCGACCCGTCGAAGCTCCGGTACGCGGTCACGCTCGTGGACGACGCGTACGGACGCGCCGTGGCACAGGGCGCGCTCGACGAGCTGGCGGCGCGCGACCTCCACCTGGTCGGGAGGTTCGGCTACGACCCGCGGAACGTGAACATGCACGCGTTCGTCCGCGACCTGGCGGCGAGCCGGCCGGATGTCGTGTTCGTCTCCGCGTACCTGCACGACGCGATCGCGATGCGCCGAGAGATGGTGCGGCAGGGCATCGACGTGCTCGTGGGGATCGGGACGTCCTCCAGCTACTGCATGCCGGCGTTCGGCTCCACGCTCGGGAAGGACGCGGTCGGGCTGTTCGCCTCGGACAAGCCCGCGTCGGGCGCGCTGAACGTCGAGGGCCTCACGCCCGACGGCCGAGCGCTGCTCGAACGCGCACAGGCCGCCTACACCCGTCGCTTCGGCGGCGAGATGACCGCCGCGGCGCTCGCCGGCTTCTCGGGCGCCTGGGCGCTGCTGCACGACGTGCTCTCGACCGCCGCGCGGCCGACACCGTCGGCGATCGCGAACGCCGCGAACGCCGTCGACCTGCCCCAGGGCTCGCTGCCGAACGGCAGCGGCCTGCGGTTCGGCGAACCCGGCACCGTGACCGCGGGCGCGAACGTCCTCGCGAGCAGCGTGGTGTGGCAGTGGCAGGCCCCCGGCGAGTACGCGGTGGTCTGGCCGCCGCGGTACGCGACGAGCCCGATCGAGCGGCTCGACCCTCTGCCGTGACGGTTCGGTCGCGCGCGCTCGGCGCCGGCCTCGCGGTCGTCCTCGTGTACGCGGCGACCGCGATCCTGTCCGGACGCCTCAGCCCGCTCTCGAGGGGCCCGCTCCTGGACGGTCTCGCGCCTCCCACGGCCTATCGCTGGGTCAAGCCGCCCCCCGAGCTCGCGGCCACCAACCAGAAGCCCACCCCCGGCACCTTCACGGTGAAGCTCGGGAAGGACGGGAGCAAGACGGCGGTGTTCACCACGGACGACGCCCAGGTCACGGTGATCCTGCCCGAGGGGTCGTTCGCGGACGCCGAGGGACAGCGCAGCGTGCAGGTCACCGTTGACCCGCTCGCGGGCGCGATCGCCAACCCGGACGACCCGCTGCACGTCGTGGGCAACGTCTACCTGGTCGAGGCGACCTATCAACCCTCGGGCGACGCCGCGAAGCTCGCGAACCCGGCGAACGTGGTCATCGTCTATCCCCTGCTCGCGAACGACCACGGAAGCCACGCGATCATCTGGTCGAGGACCGGCGAACGGTGGAAAGCCCTCGAGACCGACGACCTGCCGAGCATCCAGCAGGCCGGTGCGGACGTCGACGAGCTCGGCTACCTCTCGGTCGCGGGCCAGCCGGCGTCGCCTACCGCCGGGTCCGGCACCTCGGGAGGCGGATCGTCCGTCGCCACGATCGCGATCGTCGCCGGCTTGATCGTCCTGGCCGCCATCGCCGCGGTGCTGTTGCGCAGAGGTTTGCGGCCTGGAGACCGTGAGCTCGAGCAACGGCGCCGGCGGCGCCGTCAGCAGACCTGAGCGAGGAGCGGGAAGGGGTTCACCGCCGACCCGATGACCGAGTAGCCGTACGGGCTGACCTGCCAGTCGGACGGGATCACGTTCGGGTGCCACTCGAAGTGATCGTGCGGCGTCGATGTGTCGCCGGTCGCGCCCACGTAGCCGACGACCTGTCCGGCCGATACCTGGCCCGTGAAACCCGGTTGCATCAGGTGCGCGTTGTACGTGTAGCCCACATCCCCGTAGACGTTCACCGAATACCCGCCGAGCGTGTTCGAGCCCGCCTGGGCGTACCCGTCGAACGTGGCACGGATCGCGGTGCCTTGCGGAGCGATGATGTCGTTGCCCGCGTGCGGGTGGTACCCGCCTCCGTACCGTGGCGCGCCGAACCCGTCGTACACGGCGCGAGGTTGATCGACCGGGCACACCGCGAAGACGGTGTCTCCATGGAACTCGAGGCCGGTGAGCGCCTCCAGCTCGTTCTGGTAGCGCTTGGTGAGTTGCTTCACCAGGTCCTCGGCCCGCGCTTTCTTCGCGTCCAGGTCGTCGAGCACCGCCTGCTGCTCGTCGAACTTCGCGTTGAGCGCAGCCTGTTCGCTCTCGACCTTCTTCAGAGCCTTCGCCGCCTTCGCCTGTAGCTTCTCCTGGTCTTCCTTCTTCGCCGCGAGCGTGTTCCGGACGTTCTGCACCTCCGTCGCAAGGTCGGCGTCCTCCTGGCTCAAGGCGTTCACGTACTCCATCCGCGCCGACAGGTCCGCGATGGACGTCGCGCCCAGCAGGAACTCGAGACCCGACCCCGGGCCCGTGATGTAGGCCTGGCGGGCGCGTTCCTCCAGGTCGGACTTGAGGCCCTGGTACTCCGACTGCGCCTCGGCGAGGGCGAGCTGCGTCTGGCGGAGCTCGGCGGTGACCTGCTCCCAGCGGCCGCTCGCGACCTCCCAGCGTTCGGCGATCACGGCCGCCTCCGCCGAGAGCTGATTCAGGACCTGCTGCTGGCTCGCGATCTGGTTCGTCAGCTGCTCGAACTCCGCCTTGGCGGCGTCGAGCTTCTCCTGGGTGCTCGGCTCGGCGACGGCGACCTGGGCGAGCGACGTCAGGAGGGACAGCGCCGCCACCACCGCGAGGGCGCGGCGGAACACGACGCCTGAGCCGCTGTGGTTTTCGGCCATTGGGGAAGGCCCTTCCTATCGGACGGCCGAGCGGGATGTCAACCGTGCCCGCCGCAGCCCCCGGTTGCAACCATCCTCGGCGGGCGTTTTCCCCCGCAAGGGACCCAGGTCGATCCGTGCCTGACGGCGCCTACAGCTCGGTCCCCGGCAGGCCGAGCGCCCGGGCGATGAGCACGCGCTGGATCTCGCTGGTGCCCTCCCCGATCTCGAGCACCTTGGCGTCGCGGTAGAAGCGGGCCACGGGGAAGTCCTCGACGAACCCGTAGCCGCCGTGGACC
>DASXTX010000012.1:0-22174 GCA_036505195.1 Actinomycetota bacterium | reverse complement strand
GCTGATGGAACCGCCAACGGGCTCGTCCTTGGCGCGCAGCCGAGCATGATGATCGCGACGGGCAGCAGCGACGCGAGGGAACGCCTCATGACCAGGAGACCGACGAGCGAACTAGGCGGTTTCCGTCAGGGTCAAAGACATGAATCCGGGCATGGCAGTTGCTTCCCGCCGGAAGCGACATCCATCGACCACACTTCGAGGCGAAGCGCAAGGCCTTGCGCGTAACACGACTCTGGAGGCCGGCTAGAAGATCGGCTTGGCGGGCTCGACTCTACCCTGGGCCACAGCCCTGGCCGCAGCCTCGACGTCGCTCTCGAGCTGGGAGAGAGACTCGCCCTCGATAGCCTTCACCCAATCGACTCCGTCATTTGGGGCGACGAGCCCGCCCTTTCCGTCATCAAGGAATCTCCCCTGGCTATTCACAAGCCGGTGGAATGCCGGCGCGTCCGTCTTCTGGTGAAGGAAGTAGACGCCGTGGTCACCAAGTCGTGAAGGGTGGCCGAGTTCGAGCCCGTACTCCTCGAGTACGACGCTGGCGGCGTCCACCCGTGCGAAGAGCACCCGATCGACGGAGAGGGTTACCTGCGCGAACTGGATCGCAGCGTCTCCTTCACCCAAGACTCGGCCCGGTTCAACCTCCTGAACGGTGCCCTCAATCACAAGGTCGGATGTCGCGACCATCTGAGAGAGGCTCTCGAAGCTGAATACCTCCTTCATTGCGGCATCACCACCAGTAGTCGCCTGGTGAATTGAACGTGCGGGATTGACGTGATGATAGCGACGACAGGAAGCCGGAGATGTGGAGACAGTCGCTTCCCGCCGGAACCGAGACTGCACCGTACTCCCGCAGGGAACCTGAATATCCTGAGCGCGTGAGCATCGACCGGGACCTGGATTGGGACGGGTGCTTCAACGTTCGGGATCTAGGTGGCCTGCGCACCAGCGACGGTCGCGTGACCCGTTGGGGAGCCATCGTCCGTGCTGACAGCCTCGATCGCCTAACGCCGGTGGGATGGTCGGCCCTGAAGGCACACGGCATCCGCACCATCGTGGACCTGCGCAACGACGACGAGCTCGGGAACTCCGCTGACACGCTACCGGCGGATGTCAATTTCACGCACGTTCCGCTGGACGACCTCGCCGATGCATCGTTCTGGGGATACTGGGCCAGCGGGCCCCAGTTCGGCACGCCCCTCTATTATCGTCCGTTCCTTGAGCGCAAGCCGGAGCGTTGCGCTGCGGCGATAGCCGCCGCGGCGAGAGCCGACCCCGGTGGTGTCGTGATCAACTGCGGCGGTGGCCGCGATCGAACCGGCCTGGTCACACTCCTCCTCCTCGCGCTTGTTGGCGCGGAGCCCGATGAGATCGCCTCTGATTACGAACTGAGCTACGAACGGATGCGACTGCTCTATGCCGAGCTTGGAGAGGAAGACCAAGGGCCGATGATTCGGGAATACCTCACGCACGAGAAGACGTCGGCTCGCGGGATCATCCTGGACATCCTTGCGACGATGGACGTGAAGAGCTCTCTGCTCGCTGCTGGCCTAACCCACGATGAGGTGAGCGCAATCCGTACTCGGCTTCTGGGCATCGCTGTTTGACCAGCCTAGGCGACGAGCACTGATTCTCTCCGAGTCCTTCGAGAAGGGCGGCCCGATGTACATTCCTGGCTCATGCCGTCGTACCACGTCGTGGCCGAAAGCGAGCACGAACTTCAGAATCCCACCAGCCCAGAGAAGATTCGGCTGCTGGGCGATCGGATGCGACTGGGATCGGGATCATCCGTCTTGGACGTCGGTTCCGGGCGCGGAGGCCCAGCGATGATCCTCGCCGAGACCTTCGGCTGTCACATCACCTGCGTTGAGAGGGCTGAAGAGTTCGATGCTGCGGCGCGGCGGAGGGCAGGCGAAGCGGGCTTGGATTCACTCATCGAGTTCGTCCACGCTGATGCCGAAGACTTCATGGCCGAACGTGAGGCTTACGATGCCGCCCTGTGCCTTGGTGCCAGCTTCATCTGGGATGGACTGCCTGGCACCCTGGCTGCCCTCGTTCCTGCGATGCGCGGCGGTGGCTTCGTCGCCGTCGGCGAGCCTTACTGGCGCGAGTGGCCCCTTCCCCAGAGGGCCGAACCGGACAAGGGGGAGGACTTCCTCCCGCTCCCCGATACCGTCGAGCGGTTCCGAACAGCGGAACTGGAAGTGGTGGCCCTCATCGACGCCTCGCTAGACGACTGGGACCGCTACGAGTCGCTCCACTGGCTCGCTGCCGAGCGCTGGCTGGCCGAGCACGCCGATGACCCCGACGTCGAGAACATCCGTGTTCTCAACGAACATTTCCGCGATCGGTACATGCGATGGCAGCGTGAATTACTCGGCTGGGCGATCATCGTCGGCCGTAAGCGCTAGGGAACGCGGTGGCCGGCCGGTTGCGAGTGAGAACAAGCCACCGGCCTCATCCGAGCGTCCACTCGCAACGGCATGCCGCTGTCGAAGATTTGGTTGACGGCGTCTCACCTCGTCGCCGAACCGAAGTTGCTGCGCGACGCGGTGCTGCGAATCGTCGAACGATTGCAGTTTCAACGAGCGATAGGAATGGAGGCGTGAACGATGACGCGACGGTCGAGCCAGAGCCTCCACGTTCTAATGATGGTCAAATCCATCTGCCTGGCGCTCATGTCTTTTTCCTCGGGGGACACTGCGTCGCCCAAGGACAGCAACGTTCAAGGTCAGCGCCCTAACAACGAGAAGTGCATGTTCTGTCAAGGTAATAGCCTTATTACCCTTAGCTCCACGACGTGGGCGAATGAAGAGCACCGCCATCTGACGGCGGGTGTCGGCCGAGTTCAACGTTGCGCCGCCGCACACGAATGAGGTGGCTCGCGACTGAAGCGCGATGGCGACGCTTCTTCTTCGTGAGGATGTCGCTTTTTGAGCGAAAGCGACATCGAGCCCTCTTGGCTGGGCCTCGCGTCGAAGCGGTCGCGATCCTGGCCATCGTCGTGCTCAACGCGGCGATCGGTCTCGCTCAGGAGAGCAAGGCTGTCAGCTGACGCGCGAAACGGGCTGGCCATCACAGGCCCGGGAAAGGGTCTTCGAGGGAACCGAGCACGTGCGCGCAGCCGGTCGCTGCCAGCTCGTCGGTCGAATAGCGACCGCTCGCCACCCCGACCGGCACAGCCCCTGCCGCCTTTCCGGCTTCGATGTCGTGGGGGGTGTCCCCTACGACATACACCTGAGCCGGGGTGAGCTTGTCGACCAGGCGCGTAGCCTTATCGATTGCGAGACTTGTGAGGTCGGCACGATCCGGCGAGTCCGAGCCATAGGCACCGAAGACGAAGAACCGGTTGAGGTTGGCCGGCATGAGCTTGGTGCGTGCCGCGCCTTCCATGGCACCGGAAACCAGGCCGAGCATCACCCCAGCCTCAACCAGGCGCACCAGGACGAGCTCCGCCCCAGGGAGCACCCGATACTGCTCGGAGGTCCAGATGTCCTCGGCCAGGTGCAGCAGATACTGGGCGTAGAGCTTGCCGAGCTCGTCGTGGGCTGGGTCCCGGCCCAGAACGCCTTGGAACGTCGCCAGGACCACCTGCGGATCGGTTTCGCCCGCCGAGCTGTGTTCGCCGATGTCGGCGGGGATGCTGTAGAGCTTCTCGAATGCTGCCCTCCAGCTCCGCGCCCCCGATCCACCGGTGTGGACCAAGGTCTCGTCTACATCGAATAGAACGACAGCCGGCTTGGGGACACCGGTCACCTCAGGCCTCCCTTCTCGTCCTGACCACCGAAGCCCCTGCGCGCGGCTCAGGGGGCCTTGTCAACGAAGGTATCGAGATCAGTGAAATGGGAGCTCGACAACCGACCCGCGAACTCTTCGAGATGAGGCGGGCGGATCAGGGCGGCCGCAGTTAGGCTCAACAGCCGCGACTCAACGACGCTGCCGCGGCGCCACATGTCGGCACCGCCTTGATGTCCATGTGCGATTGTCGACGATTCCGGCCATCACATCTTCCCCTCGATGCTGATCAGCAGGCTCCTCCACGACTCATCGAAGGCTTCGGTTCCATCGCGCTGGAGCCGCTCGGCTAATTCTGGTCGGTTGATCCCCACCTTGGAGAACTCGGCAAGGACCTCCTCGGCGTCGCCACCGTCCGCCGGCATCAGCTCGCCGACAGCGCCGTGTTCATCGAATGCCTTCAGAGTCTTATCGGGGATTGTGTTGATGGTGAAAGGCGCCGCCAAGGATTCCACATAGAGGACATCGGGTGCCTCTGGGTCTTTCGTGCCGGTGCTCGCCCAGAGGAGGCGTTGCGGCCGGGCACCCGCGTTGGCCAAGCGCAACCAGCGGTCGGAGCCCAGGAGCTGCCGATACGCCGCGTAGGCTAGCTTGGCTACCGCGATGCCGAGTCGATCTCGCAATCGGTCGGGGACCTCGTCCGCGACGGCCCTGTCCCAACGACTGATGAAAACCGATGCCACCGAAGGCACGGACGGTTCAAGGCCCGCTTGGATGCGCCGCTCGATCCCCCGCATAAACGCTTCCGCCGCGACGAGGTACTGCTCGGGGGAGAACAGCAGCGTTACGTTGATGGGCACACCCGCGAAGATGCTCTCCTCGATGGCGTTCGCGCCTTCGGCCGTTCCGGGGATCTTGATGTACAAGTTCTCGCGCCGCGCGCGTTCGTGCAGAGCTGCGACTTCCTTGATCGTGCTGTCGGTGTCGTAGGCGAGGAGTGGAGAGACCTCCAACGACGCCCACCCGTCGACGCCGCTAGTCCGCTCGTAGGCGGGCCGGAACAGATCCGAGGCTCGTTGTAGGTCCTGGATGGCGAGTTCGAAGAACAGGTCCTCGCCCTTCACACCCCGGCTTACCGCCTCCCGGATGGAGGCATCGTAGTCCTCGCTCTGCTCAATGGCCTTGTCGAAGATCGATGGGTTCGAAGTGAGGCCTGTCACCGAGAAGTCGTCGACGTAGGACTCGAGCGTCCCATCGTTCAGCATCCCCCTAGTGATGTTGTCCAGCCACAGGCTCTGGCCGATTTCCTTCAGCTGCTGTGTGCCCCTCACGGCCCCTCCCTCTTCTTCCCTTCCGGCACCTGCACGATCGACGTTGCTGGTCGCCACTTCTGGTCTCCGGCCCAGGGGTCTCAGCGATGCTCGTGATTGGTTCACCGGTCGCGGCCTCCACCGTCGCCACAGGTTGTGCACGGCGTCCCTGCCCGTCGAGTCGGCAGCGGCACTCGCCTCCAGGTCCTCCACCATAAGGCTACTCGCATCGTCCTCATCGTCGTGGGCTGTATGGACCCGCAAGTCGGACAGAAAGGCTGATTCCTCCTTCCCCAGCCGGCTTCGACGGCTTCGTAGCCGTCCGCATGCACCCCACGCATCGGAGATCCTGCTCGTCTGTCGCCGATCCTGCCTTGCGTTGGGAAGTGGATCATGGAGGCGTTCCAGTACGACGGTCTGCGACAGCGGCGGAACCATCGAATCCCGGCAGGCCAAGAACCGGAGGTTTCGAGTCCCCAGAATCGAAACTCTTCGCCGCTGGCATCTGCTCCTCCATCGGCTCCTGACACGCAAGGCCGTGACCTGGCTGGAGGCTGCTTGAACTCCGTGCCCAAGGATGACCGCGCCGTATTGACGGGCGGAGCAAGGCCCTACTACCTTCAAGCTGGCGCCATGGTCAGACGTGACGAGACGCAGGAGATCCAGCTGCTCGACGTTGAACGCCGACTCGAGCGGGTTGAGCGACTGCTGCGCGCAGCCGCGGACGAAGCCAGAGGTGCGCGCATCGATCTCGGACACAAGAGCGGGCCGGGTGAACGCTGGGCGAGAATGATGTTCGCCGTTCTGGATGAGGTCGATCGCCTAGGCGGCGAGGTATCCCGACGGCGATTCCTACAGATCGGCGAGAAACACGGCTACAACCACCGCGGGATGGCCGGCTTCTACCACCAGCTCGTTGAACCGATGCCCGACTACAAGACGCGACTCACCGGTGGCGGGCGAGAGCGGCTGCGAATCCTCCGCGAGCGCTACGGAGAAGGAGCGGATGGTCGTCTGCGTGACGCCGACACAGCACCTGCATAACGTGGGACCAGAGCCTGTAGCCTCGACGCGATCACTCGCGACCTGCGCACCCCACGAACGCCGAGAAGATCTCGGCCACGATGCCTTCGAACCTCTCCTGCACTTCGGGTCGAGATCCCGCCGAGTGACTCCCTCCCAAGGGGTCGCGTCTTCGGGATCCCCCAGCTAACGGATCGCCGTCGTGAACCCGTGAGCCGAGCCGAATCCTGGTTGATCGGTCATGTGCTCGTCTCCCGTCCTTGAGATCCTCGCGGACCGTCGAGCTGTCCCATCTCCGCAAGGCCGTCGAGCAGCAGATGGAAGTAGACCATCCCCGCGTACGGCTGCCAGCGTGAAACCGCTTGCCCGACGGCGCGGTAGTCGAGCGGTGGCTCAAGGTCGAGCCAACGCGCCAGATTGTTCCGCGCGCCCACGTCGTCACCGGGAAAGATGTGCAAGCGTCCGAGCCCGCGCAGGAGGACGTACTCGGCACTCCAGCGTCCGATCCCGCTCAAACTGGTCAACCGTGCGACAACTTCGTCGTCGGCAAGACGCTCGAGGCTCTCGAGGTCGAGGAGTCCGCCGACCACGGCCCTCGAGAGCTCGATGACGGTCGCCGCCTTGCGGAGGCTGAAACCAAGTTTGCGAAGCGCTTGTCGCTCGAGGCCGGCGAGGTCCTGCGCGCCCGGAAAGGCGTGGAGCGAAGTCGCCCCCGTCGAGACGGCGTGGCCGTGCGCTTTGGCAAGACGGTTCAGCAGGCGCAGCCCCGCCTCGAGCGAGAGCTGCTGACACGCGACCGCATTGATCAGACTCTCGAAGACGGTGGGAAAGCGCGGAGGCTTCAAGCCTCGGAACCGCGCCACAAGGGGGCCGATCATGCTGTCGCCGTCGGCCATACGATAGAAGCTCGACAGGTCGACGTGGATCCCGAGCATGCGCTCGATGCTCGCTTGCACCTCCTTCTCGACGTGCCGCCCGATGATCCTGCCAGTGAGAGCGACGGCCAGATCGGGAACTTCGCGACTGCCGGCTCGAGTGACGGAGAACCCTACCGGCGCATCGATGAGCGCAAGGGCGCGCCGGTACGACGTCCCGTCCCAGCGGTCCACGGTATTGCCCGGGCGACGCCGCAAGGCCCAGACGCTGAGATCGAGCCGAAACGGTGGCTCCGGGGCGATCGGAAAGTCGCCGCGAGACAGATCGCTCGGCTCTCCACCTTCGAGAGCACCGCCCTCGTTCTCCCAGCGTGCATCAGCGGCTGTCAACATGGTCGTAGACGCTCTCGAGCGCGGTTGGACGCAGAGGCTTCCGTACCTTCACGCTCGCTTCCCAGACTTCGGCAATCCGCGGCGCAAGATCTCGGCGAGGACGACGGCGTCGTTGTGCTCGGTGTCTCGGGCAGAGTAGACGAGGGTGAGCCTGCCGTTGCGGGCCCGCCGCCGCAACTCGGTGAGCCGCGGGCGTTGGCTCCGAAGTTCCTCGATGTAGCGCCGGCGAAACTCTTCGAAGCGACCCGGCTCGTGCCCGAACCACTGCCGCAGCTTCGTGCTCGGCGGTAGGTTCCGCTCCCACTCATCGAGCTTGGCTCGCTCGCGCGAAACCCCACGCGGCCAGAGGCGGTCGATCAGGACCCTGTACCCGTCCGATGATGCTGCCGGGTCGTAGGCGCGTTTCAGTCGGATGTCCACTGCGGTTCCCTCGCGGCCGGCATCGTCGCGGTCAGCGTATCCGACCGGCGCGCTTGCTCCCTTCGATCGGTTGGTGCGCGCGGATCAGGTCGCGGCCATCGATCCCTCGGTTACTTCCCCTTGTGCTCCGCGACGCCGCCAGGACTTCATCTTTCTCACGCGCAGGGACCCCGAAGTGATCGAGCGAGCGTCCCAACTCAGCCGCGACCTCCTCGGTGGTGACGCGTGGAACACCAATCGTCCACCAGGTGCAGGGCCCGCGGCCAAGTCGAGCTTCTCGGCCGCCCCGGGCTCACCCGAGGCGAACGGTCAGCATCGAGATGGAGCCACCGTCCACACCTTCCACTGGGAAGGTGATGTCGTCGTCCCCTGTGCACCCGGCGATCACGTACAGGAGCGGGAGGTAGTGATCGGGCGTGGGGACCGAGAGGAGGGCGTCGGGGCCGAGACTCTCGTAGTCAACCAAAGGCCCGTGCTCGTGCCTCTCGAGGAGCCGACGCACCTCAGTTTCGAACCGCACGGCCCACTCGAACGGCTCCACCGGGTGCCGACCCCACGAATATGCGTGCAGGTTGTGCACGAGGTTGCCGGAGCCGATCACCAAGACTCCCTCCCCGCGCAGAGGCGCGAGCTTCCCGCCGAGCTCATAGTGGAAAGACGGCGGCTGCGTTTCGTCGACACTTAGCTGAACGACCGGGATGTCGGCATCGGGGAAGACGTGAGTGAGCACCGACCACGTGCCGTGGTCGAGCCCCCATGACTCGTCGTCCAGGATAGCTTCGGTTGGCTTCAAGAGCTCGACCACGCGCCCCGCGAGCACAGGGTCGCCAGGTGCCGGGTATTGGACCTCATAGAGCTCACGAGGGAACCCACCGAAGTCATGGATCGTGCGTGGCCGCTCCATCGAAGTGACCCGCGTGCTGGAGATGTACCAGTGCGCAGAGATACACAGGATCGCGCGCGGCCGCGGAAGCGAGCTGCCGATCGCCCGCCACCCATCTGTACAGGCGTTCTCGAGGATGGCGTTCATCGGGTTTCCGTGTCCGAAGTAGATGACGGGAAGCCGTCGTTCGTCGCTGTCCATCCCCGCGATTCTCACACAGGTTGAGGTCTCGTCCTGCCGGCGGGAAGACTGGGCACACATTGTGCCCATTCCGGATGGAAATACGGCCTCTGACCTGCTACGTTCCCGATTGGCTGAAGTGCATGTAGTCCTTGTCGCCGTTCCAGTTCCCGCCCCACTCCCAGCCGATCGCCGCGAACGAACGGAAGACCACGTCCCCCTCGTGGATCATGCCCTCCAGGTCGCGGCTCCGGTCGGTGTACGGCTCGGCCGCCCGGTTGCGGACGAAGCCGTCGCTGGTGACGTAGGGATTCTGCAAGGGGTTGACGTCGACCGCGAGCCCGTAGGCGTGCTGCGAGAAGTCGCCGCCGGGACCGAGGGCCGTGACGACCGGGCGGCAATTGAACGATGCGGTCACGCTGCGGTTGCTGTCGATGCGCCGGTGCTGCGCGAACGCCTTCGGGTGGAACGGGGTCGAGAGCGAGACTCGCTTGATCGGGAACCGCGCGTCGTAGAGCCGGTGGAACACCCACACGACGTCCTCGGCGACCGAGGCGTTCACGACCATCGGCCCGCGTAGCACGTTGCCTCCGAACCCCCAGTAGTTGAAGTGCAGGAGCCGCAAGCCGTCGAGCGGGACCGGGCAGCCGGGGTGCCACGTGGTGCCGCGCATCTCGGCGGCGAGGCCGGCCGGGAGCTCGTCGATCTTGCCGTGGAAGCCCGAGCGTTCGACGGGCTCCGCGGGTTCGGCGCCGGTCGGTCCGGTGGTGGGGCTCGACGCCGTCGCGGTGGGGCCGGTGGTCGGAGCCTGCGCAGCCCTCGGAGGTTCGGTGTCGTCGGACGACGCGCACGCGGCAAGCACCGTGGCGAGCAACAGCCCGAGGACGACGACGCCCCCCCGGGACCGCACGGCCGGGGTCACGGGAGGAACTGCTCCTCGATGCCGACGATCCGGCCCTCCTCGATCGTGATCCAGTAGGGGGAGACGCCGCCCGCGTACCGGAAGCCGTCGATCTCGACGAAGTCCTGTTCGCCGAGCGCGGAGGCGAAGGCATCGAGCTGGGCGCCCGGCGACGAATCGCAACACGCGTTCCAGTCGATCAGCAGGAGCTCGACCGAGGGATCGACCGGCACGTCGCGGGTCGACGGGTTGTCGTTGACGATGTAGACGTCGTTGGGGACCGGGACCTCGTCGCCGCGCGCGGCGGCCTGCTCGTTCGCCTCGTCGCCCGTGTAGAAGCAGGCGAGGTCGAACCCGGACACCCCGGAGCCGACGTCGATGCTCTCGAGGAAGCCGAAGTAGGTGCCGTCGGCGAGCGTGGCCGGCGCGGGCGTGCCCGAGCAGCCAGGGTTCGACGACCCGGTCGCGCCCGTCGAACCCGTTGGACCCGTCGGCCCGGTCGTCGGGCCCGTCGTGCCGGTCGGCGACCTCGGGGCCGTGACGGACGGCTCATCCGTGACTCCGGCGGCCTGCTCGTCGTCATCTCCGCTGAGCGCGATGGCGGCGATCGTGCCCGCCAGGGCGAGCGGGACGACCCCCACGACGACGATCCACCTGCGGGAGCCGCGTCCTTCGCCCGGCGGTGGCCCGGCCGGCGGCTGCGCGGGCACCGGGGCCGTCGCGTCGGGTGGCGAGGGTGGGATCGGCGGCTGGGTCGGGTCGTTGGACACGAGACGACTGTTCTACCATCGGGTCTCGCGTTCGGCCGGTGTTGGCGCGATCGCGGCGTCGTTCGTGTCAGTCGAGCTCGCGCTCGAGCGTCCACGCGCCGTCGGGCTCGACCTTCGAGACCTCGATCGTCGTCCCGTCGAGCATCCGCAGCCGGTAGCGCGTCCTACGCACGCCGTCGGTCTCCTCCAGCGATCGCCGCTCAACCTCGACGGTCTCCTCGACGCCGCCCCACACGACGGCCCGAGGTTCCTCCTCGGCGCGGGCGCCCTCGTAGAACCGGAGCGAGAGCTCGGGGATGCGCCCGATCCAGCGAGGCAGCACCGGGCTCCACAGAATGAACACGACGCCCACGATCGCGACCGCCCAGGCCTCGCCGAACGCGTTCTGCAGCGGGATCGTCAGGAACGCGGCGGCCACGCGTGACAGGTTGTACGCGACGTCGTACACGGCGAACACCCGCCCTCGGTAACCGTCGGGGATCGCCTCCTGCACCATCGTGTCGACGGGGATCTTCTTCCACGCGAACGTCAGCCCCACGGCGAAGCTCGCGACGAGCATGCTCCACCCGGTGATGTAGGTCGCGACCGCGATCAGGACCACGCCGCCGGCGAGGAACGCGCGCGCGACGATCCACTCCTTCGGGTACCGCTCCTCGAGCTTGCCCACGGTGAGGATGCCGACCAGCACCCCGAGCCCACCCGCGCCGATCAGGTTCGCGAACGACCCGACGCCCTCCTCGAGGCGGTCGCGGAACACGTAGAGCGAGAGCACGAGCACGATCCCCTGCCCCACCTGATCGAGCGTGATCGACGTGATCGGCCCGAGGGCTCGAGGCGTTCGCGCCAGCAGCGTGATGCCGTCGGCGAACTCGCGCGCCACGCGCCGGAGCTCGTCGCGCACCGGCGCCTCGGGCACGTGGTGGGGAAGCAGCGGGCTACGGATCCTCGTGGCGACGAGCGAAGCGACGAGCCATTCAACCCCCGCGATCGCGATCACGGGCGCTTTGCCGACGAGGTCGGCGATCCACCCGCCGACGAACACGCCGAGGAGCAGGGCCACGGTGCCTCCGACCGTGGCCATCGAGTTGGCCATCAGCAGGTCCTCGGTCGGGACCAGCCGCGGCATCACGGCAACGGCCGTGGCCAGGTAGAAGCGGTTCACCGAGAGCACCCACAGCGCCCCGCCGAAGAACAGTACGGGCGCGGCCTTCGGATCGAAGAGCACCAACCACACGGCCGCGGCCCGCAGCCAGGGGGCGACGACGAGGATCTTCCGCCGGGACCAACGGTCGATGAACACCCCGGTGAACGGGCCGAGGATCGAGAACGGCAACGAGACGACCAGCGTCGCGATCGCGAAGCCGAGAATCGTGTTCTGCTCCTCGGGGTTGAACACGATCGAGGAGATGAGCGCCGCCTGGAACAGGCCATCGCCGGATTGCGTGATCAGCCGGATCGTGAACAGGCGCCGGAAGTCGTCGCTCCGCAGGGCCTCGCGGGCGCGCTGCCGGGTCGGCTTCACGCCGAGGATGGTAGGCGCACGGCCTCCGCCCGGTGGCTACCTCCGCAGGAACGGGACGATCGCGCCGAAGTCCTCGTCGGCGAGCTCAGCCTCGATCGCCTCGTCGCACCGGGCCGCGGCGGTCTGGGCGACCGTGAGCTCGGTGCCCTCGCGCTCGGCCTCGTCGAACACGATCGCGAGATCTTTGCGGGCGAGCGCGAGGCGGAAATACGACGACTGGTCCTCGCCCTTGAGCCGGGGACGCCAGCGTTCGATCAGCGAGGCGAGCGGGCCGGCCTCCAGGCTCTGCAGGACGGCGTCGATCCCCAGACCCGCCCGGTCGGTGAGCGCGAGCAGCTCGCCGAGCGCGACCAGCGTGGCGATCGAGGCTGCATTGTTCACCAGCTTCAACATCGCGCCCGAACCGGACGTCCCGACGTGGATCGGCCTGCCGAGGAGCGCGAGGAGCTCGGTGTGGCGTTCGAACACAGCGTGATCCCCGCCCGCGAGGATCACGAGCGAGCCGCTGTCGACCGACGGGACGCTGCCGAGCACCGGGGCGTCGAGGACCGCGACCGGCGCCACCCGCTCGACGACGGAGGCGATCTCGGTCGGACCGACCGTCGACATGTCGATGAGCGTTGCGCTGCCGGGGATCGCCAGCGCCGCGCCGTCGGGTCCGAACAGGACCGCCTCGAGCGCCGGCGGGTCGGTCACCATCGTGATGACGACCTCCGCGTCGCGAACGGCGTCCGCCGGTGTCGTGGACCGGCGAGCGCCCGCGGCGACCAGCTCGTCGTCCCGGCCGGGCGTCCGGTTCCAGACGCGCACGTCGTGACCGGCGCCGAGCAGGCGAGCCGCGATCGCGCGTCCCATCGCGCCGAGCCCGAGGACCGCGACCGCGGTCATGCCGGCACCACCGCGACGAGGTCGATCTCGATCAACGCCTCGGGGAGGACGAGCGCCACCACCTGCACCGCCGTGCTCGCCGGCGGCTCCGACGTCAGGTACTCGCTGCGGACCTCGCGCATGCCGGCGAGATCGTCGAGCGTCGTGAGATAGGTCCCGATCTTGACGACATCGGCGAACGTCGCGCCGTGCGCCTCCAGGATGGCGCGCAGGTTCTCGAAGACCTGCCGGGTCTGCGCGCGCAGATCGCCCGGCCCGACGAGGTTGCCCTCGAGATCGATCGCGATCTGCCCCGAGACGTGGATCCACACAGCGTCCCCGGTCTCGACGCGGACGGCCTGTGAGTAGGTCCCCACCGGCGCAGCGACGGTGTCCGGGTTCGACCGAGTTGCTCGCATGATCCCTCCTCCACGCTCGTGCTCGGAGGAGAGCCTACGAGGAGATCGGGGCGCTACGCCTCCGCGGGCTCGATGTCGAAGAACGCGGTCCAGTCCGCGGCCTTGCTCGCGCCGTTGCCGAGGATGAACTGCTCGACCATGTCGCGGGCGGCCTCGTCGCTGAACTGCACGGGCGGCGACTTCATGAAGTACGCGCTCGGGCCGATCAGCGGGCCGGCGACGCCGCGGTCGAGCGCCAGCTTGGCGCACCGCAGCGCGTCGATCACGATGCCGGCCGAGTTCGGGCTGTCCCACACCTCGAGCTTGAGCTCGACGTTCAGCGGCACGTCCCCGAAGGCCTGGCCCTCGAGCCGGATCTGCGCCCACTTGCGGTCCTCGAGCCACGGCACGTGGTCGCTGGGGCCGATGTGGATGTTCTGCTTGTCGAGCTTCTTGCGCATCTGCGACTGGACGGACTGGGTCTTCGAGACCTTCTTGGAGGTCAGGCGCTCGCGTTCGAGCATGTTCATGAAGTCCATGTTGCCGCCGAAGTTCAGCTGGTACGTCCGGTTCAGCTTCACGCCGCGGTCCTCGAACAGCTTGGTGAGCACCCGGTGGATGATCGTGGCGCCGACCTGGCTCTTGATGTCGTCGCCGACGATCGGCACCCCGGCCTCGACGAACTTCTGCGCCCAGGCCTTGTCACTTGCGATGAACACCGGCAGGCAGTTGACGAACGCCACGTGCGCGTCGAGCGCGGCCTGCGCGTAGTGCTTGGCCGCCTGCTCCGAGCCCACCGGCAGGTACGACACGACCACGTCGGCCTGCGCGTCGCGCAGCGCCTTCGCGACGTCCACGGGTGGCAGCTCGGATTCGGTGATCGTCTCGCGGTAGTAGCGGCCGAGGCCGTCGAACGTAGGGCCGCGCTGCACCGTCACGCCGGTCGGCGGGACCTCCGCGAAGCGGATCGTGTTGTTGGGCTCGGAGACGATCGCCTCCGCGAGGTCGGTCCCGACCTTCTTGGCGTCCACGTCGAACGCCGCGACGAGCTCGACGTCTCGGATGTGGTAGCCGCCGAGGTCGACGTGCATCAGCCCGGGGACGGTGTCGCTCGGGTCCGCCTCCTTGTAGTACTCGAGTCCCTGGACGAGCGACGACGCGCAGTTGCCGGCGCCGACGATCGCGAGTCGAACCTTGCTCATGTTGCGCGCTCCTTTCTGCGAAGCGCGCGGCCGGTGCTCCGGCGCTTCGAGCCCCCTGATGTCTCCGCGATGCGGCGCTCGGCGGTGATGAGGCCGTTCAACCACGCGATGTCCTGCTCGGTGCTCTCGCGACCGTGCTGCATGAGCGACATCGTGTACATGTCGCCGCTCGTGGTTGCGAGCGAGGCCTGGATCGTCGACAGCCGCTCCTCGAGGAAGGCCCGCCGGCGTTCGAGCAGGCGGATCCGGGTCTCGGGGGACAGGTACTTGAAGAACGCCATCCGGACGCGGAAGCGGTTGTCCTCGCCCGAGGACTCCGGGCCCGACTCCTCGAGCAGCTCCCGGAACAGCGCCTCACCCGTCTCGGTGATGCGGTAGACGTTCTTGCGGCGGCCGACCTCCTGCTTGTCGAAGATCTGCTCCACCGCACCCTGACGCTCCAGGCGCTTCAGCGAGGGGTACAGCGAGCCGTACGAGACCCGCCAGAACCCCCCGAGCGAGTCGGTGAGGCGCTTCGACAGCTGGTAGCCGTGCATGGACCGCTCCTTGAGCAGTCCGAGGATCGCGAGCTCCAGCATCCGGTTCCTTCCCTTTCCTTGGCCCCTGCAGGTTGCGTTTCGATATATCGATTGAGTATATCGCTTCGATATATCTACCCGCTACGTCCTGGAAGTGTCAACCTCCAGGATCGGGGCCGGATGGCGGCCGGCCGCCAGGGCCAGGGCGGCGGCGAGCACGCCCGCCACGCCGCAGCCGATCCACAGGACGTCGGGACTGAACTCATAGGTGAGGGTCCCGATGGTGGGTCCGACCACGGCCCCGAGCGCGAACATCACGCCGAGGGAGGCCTGGTAGCGCCCTCGGGTGTGCTCGGGGGAGCGATCCGCGACGAACGCGCTCGACACCGGTGAGGCGATGATCTCGCCGAGCGTCCACACGAGCACCATCGCGGCGAGCGCGGGGATCGATCGGGCGACGATCAGGGACGCGAAGGACAGGCCGATCAGCACGGTGCCGAGCGCGATCATGCGCGTTCGCGATCGCCGTCCGGTCCACGAGGTGATCGGCAGCTCGAGCAGGACGACGATCACGCCGTTCAACGCCTGGAGCGTGCCGTAGACGGACGTGGAGAAGCCGGCCGCCTGGACGTGGAGCGGGAAGGTGGACACGTTCTGCATGTAGATGGAAGCGCCGATCAGGACCGAGCCGAGGAAGAGCAGGAACCCACGGTCGGCGAGGATCGTGCGTGTCGCGCCCTGGAGATGGCGCTCCTCGTGCCGTGAGGTGCGCATGCCGTGCGGCAGCGCGATTAGCGAGATCACGCCGAACGCGGCCGATGTCGCGGCGTCGCCGATGAACAGGTAGTCGAACGACCGATCGGCGAGGAGGCCGCCGAGCGTGAGCCCGCACGCCCACCCGACGTTGATCGCCAGACGGAACAGGGCGAACGCGGTGACGCGTTGCTCGCTCGGCACCAGGTCGGCGATCAGCGCCGACGCCGCCGGGCGGTGCATCTCCGCCACGAGCGCGAGCAGCAGCATCAGCGCGTAGATCACGAGCAGGCTGGACGCCTGCCACAGCAACAGGGTGATCACCGATGCGCCGAGCATCGAGAACCCGATCGCGTTCCTTCGCCCGATCCGGTCGGCCAGCCAGCCGCCCAGGAACTGGGCGGCCACCCCGCCGATCCCGTACATCGCGAGCGCCAGTCCGGCCTGCGGCACCGAGAACCCTCGCTGCGTGAGGTACAGCGTCATGAACGGCATCACGAAGGTCCCGAGCCGGTTCACGAACGTCCCGCCGAACAGCACCCAGGCCGCGGGCGGGAGCGACCGGAGGTTCTGGCGGAGGCTCGGTCGCGCGGCTTCCATCGATCTCAGCCTAGGGGTGGCCGGCGACGCCCGACTAACGGCGGTAGTCGGTCACGTACGAAGGTGGATCGGTCCCGGCGGGCATCAGCGGGTCGGGTTCGGGCTCGCCCGGGACCGTCGTGAACGGGAGGACACCGGCCCACACCGGCAGCTCGAGGTCCTCGTCCTCGTCCTTCGGCGGCCCCGTGCGCACCTTCGCCGACGCCTCGTCCATCGGGATCGCGAGGATCGTCGTCTGGTTGAGCTCGCGAGAGTTCGGCAGGCGCGCGTCCGCCGAGCGGCCCCGGACGACGTGCTCGACGAGTGCGCGTTGCGCCTCGAACTTCTCCGTCGGATCGATGACCTCGCGCGCGCGTCCGTAGACCACGACCGAGCGGTAGTTCATCGAGTGGTGGAACGCGCTCCTCGCCAGGACGAGCCCGTCGAGCAGCGTCACCTCCGCGGCGACCGGCGCGCCCCCTTTCGTCGACTGGAGCGTCCGGCTCGCGTTCGAGCCGTGGACGTAGAGGGTGTCGCCGACCCGAGCGTGGATCGTCGGGATGACCCGCGGCTCGCCGTCCTGCACGTAGGCGAGGTGGCAGATCAGGGCCTCGTCCAGGATCGCGTCGATCGCGTCGCGCTCGTACACGCCGCGCTCGGGCAGCCGGCGGACCCGGGTGCGCTCGGAGGGGGGCGCCGCGCGCGCGCCCGCGCCGCCCTCGCGCGGTGCGGGCTCGGGTACAGGTTCGATCTGTGGGGTCCGCTCGGCCATGGCCCGGATGGTATCGGCCGCGCCCACCGGTGTCCGAGCTGACGGTGGTTACGACATCGGTCCGCTCGAACCCCCGTCGCCGCGTTGTTGCAGGAAGCGCTCGATCTCGCCCACGAGCTCGTCGCCGGTCGGCAGCTCCTGGTTGTCCACGACCGACTCCAGACGCTCGACGTAGGTCCGCGAGTCGTCGTCGGCCTGGACGATCTGGTCCAGCCGCTGTCGCTGCGCCATCGCCTCGTCGGGCAGCCCATCGAGCGGCGGCTCGACGCCGAGGTGCCGCCCGAGGTGTTCGAGGATCGCGATCGCCGCGGCCGCGTAGGGGCCGCCCACGTAGTGCGGCACCTGCGCGTAGAAGCCGACGGTCGGCAGGCCGTCGTCCGCGACGGCCTTCTCGATCGCCGACAACGCGGCGGAGGGTACCCGGAGCAGGCCGGCCGGCCCGACCTGCTCGTCCTCGTGCAGCAGCCCCTCGTCCGACGCGGTGGCCAGCACGGGAACCGGACGCGTGTGGGGCACCGCCGTCGGGATCGCGCCGAGGCTCACCCACTGCGTCACCCCGAGCCGCCGCGCGACCGAGAGCACGTCGCGCCCGAGCTCCTGCCACCGGAAGTCGGGCTCGGCGCCGGTGAGCACCAGGACGTCCCGGCTCCCGAGCCGCCGGTGACGCAGGGTCAGCTCCGGCCACGTGAGCTCGCTCAGCCTGCCGTCGACCACGTCGAGGACCGGCCTGCGCGAGCGGAAATCGAACAGCAGGTCGGCGTCGAACGTCGCGAGCGGCGCCGCACCCTCGGCGAGCCGCTCCGCCGCCGTCGTCGAGGCGCCCGCCGCGTCGATCCAGCCGTCGAGGGCCGCGACGATCGCGGGGGCGACGAGGGGCTCGGTCGGTTCGCTCAGCAGGTACAGCGGCACGGATCGAGGATAGCCCCCGGTCGCTTCAGGGACGGACGAGCAGCCCCTGGAGGCCGCGGATCACGTAGTTCGGCTTCCAGCGGGGCTCCTCGACGAGCTCCAGGTTCGGGAACCGGTCCATCAGCGTCGCGAACGAGACCTGGAGCTCCTGACGGCCGAGCGGGGCGCCGAGGCAGAAGTGGATGCCGGCCCCGAACGAGAGGTGCGGGTTCGGCTCGCGGGTCAGGTCGAGCTCGTCGGGGTGGTCGAAGACCGAGGGGTCGCGGTTCGCCGACCCGAACAGCAGGCCGAGCTCCGCGCCGCGCGGGATCTCCACGCCGTGGATCTCGAAGGGTTCGAGCACCCACCGTTCGAACATCTGTAGCGGCGTGTCGAACCGCAGGAGCTCCTCGATCGCGTTCGGAAGCAGCGAGCGGTCGTCGCGGAGCTCGCCCAGGCGATCGGGGTTGCGGAACAGCGACCACCAGCCGAGCAGCGTGGAGTTGACGGTCGCCTCGTGCCCCGCGTTGAGCAGGAGCACGCACGTGCCCACCAGCTCGTCCTCGGTCAGCTGCTCGCCCTCGTCGACCGCGAGCGTGAGCTGCGAGATGAGGTCCTCGCCGGGGTCCCGCTTGCGTTCGCGCGCGAGCTCGCGCAGGTAGGCCGAGAACTCGTTGCTCGCGCGGACCGCGTCGTGCTGCATCTCGGTCGAGGGGTTCAGCTCGTACATCTTGCAGATGTCGGCGGACCACGGCCGCAGGTGATGGCGGTCGGTCTCGGGGACCCCGAGCATCTCGGCGATCACCGTCACCGGGAGCGGCTCGGCGACCCGGAGCAGGTCGAACTCGCTCGCGCCGTCGATCCCGTCGACGAGGCCGTCCATGATCGCCTGCACGCGCGGTCGCAGCCCCTCCACGAACCGCGGGGTGAACGCCTTCGACACGAGCCGCCGCACCCTGGTGTGGTTCGGCGGCTCCATGTCCAGGATCCCTGCGTTGATCAGGTCCCAGAACGGCGCGTGCCACTCGGGCGGATCCGCGTGGCCCATCTCGGCGTGCGAGGCCAGATGCCGATAGGTGCGCCCGAACCGCCGATCGCGCAGCAAGGCGTTCACGTCCTCGTAGCGCGAGATCAGCCAGTGATCGATTGCCTCGTCGTAGCGGACCGGTTCCCGCTCACGCAGCTGGGCGTAGGCCGGGTACGGGTCGGCGATGAAGTCGAGCTCGGTGGGGGCGAAGTCCATCGTTCCGACTGTAGCGCCGAGCGCTGCGGCCGTGACACGGGCGGACGATGGAGGTGGCGCTGGGTCAGGCGGTGGCGCTGGAGCCCGTGTCCCAGGTCGTCTCCTCGTCGCGCATACGGCGGATGAGCGCGTAGACGCCGCCGCCGAGCGCGAGCAGGAAGAGCATCCATCGGCCCTTGTGCGTGTGCTCCTTCTCGTCGTCGTGCTCCATGCGCTCCTCGAGCAGGTCGAGGATCCGGTGATGCTCGGTCCGTGACTCCTCCACCTCGTCGCGCAGCAGCTGGTTCTCGAGCCGGAGTCGCTCCGCCTCCTGGCTGGAGCGGTCCAGGCGCTTCTCGAGCATCCGATCCTTCATGCGGTGGCCGGCGGCCTCAGCCTTGAAGCGTGCCGCGGAGCCGTAGCCTCTCATCGTCCCGGTCATGCCCATCGTGCGTGCCCTCCTCGTGTCGGGGACACCGGATCGATACCCATCGGAGCCGGGCACCAACCGCCCTCAGCCTGCCGGCGCGATGTTCTGGTTCGACCGGAGCAGGTTGGTCGGGTCCCACCGTGCCTTGAGCTCGGCCAGGCGCTCGTACTTCTCGGCGCCATACGCCGCGCGGACGCGGTCGGCGCCCTCGTCGCCGAGGAAGTTCACGTAGACGCCGCGCGCAATCGGCTCGAGCTCCCCGAACAGCGATCGGGTCCACGCCACGTGGTCGGGGGCGCCCTCGGCCTCCTCCGGGAGCCACACGCCGTTGATGTTCACGTCGAACGCCGGCGATCGCCCGGCGTAGGCGGTGTCCATCTCCCCGACCCGCGACATCGCGCCGCCGAGCTGGAACGCGACCGCGTACGAGCGCGGCGAGGTGATCCGCTCGACATGGTCGATGATCGCGGCGACCGCGGGCTCGGTCAGCTCGTCGAGCTCGACGGACTTCCAGTAGAAGTGCCACCCGGGCGTGACCGCTCCGTCGAACATCGCCTGGTGTTCGAGCCACGGCTTTGGCTCGCAGAGATCGAGGATCGGCCCGAGGGCCTTGATCGGTTCGACGACAGCGTTCCCTGCATCGACCGGTCCGCACCAGCAGGCGACCACCATCCAGGTCGGCACGCCGTGGAGCGGCTCGGGGATCCACGGCGCCGCCGGCGCGCGGCGGACGTTCAGCACCGTCGTGAGCTCCTCGGGCGCCTCCGCCGCCCACCCGCGGTAGGTCTCCATCACCTCGGGACCGCGCTCGAGCGGGAAGAGCATCGGTCCCGCGAGCACCGTCGGCCCGATCGGGTGCGCTTCGAAGCGGAACGACGTGACCACCCCGAAGTTGCCGCCGCCGCCCCGGAGTCCCCAGAACAGGTCGGGGTGGTCGTCCTCGCTGGTGGCGACCAGC
Organism: Actinomycetota bacterium; assembly: GCA_036505195.1. Taxonomy (GTDB): domain Bacteria; phylum Actinomycetota; class UBA4738; order UBA4738; family HRBIN12; genus DASSJM01. Next base: position 1,581 of record DASXTX010000012.1, on the reverse strand, counting down.
TCCCCGTCCGCAGTGACGACGTCGGCCCCCACGAGGTTGTCGACGCTCAGGCCGTGCTTGCGGGTCAGCCACCCGATCCCGCCGCCGAGGGTGAGACCGGCGACGCCCGTGTGGGTCACGATCCCGGCCGGGACCGCCAACCCGAACGCCTGCGTTGCGCGATCGAGCTCGCCGAGGGTCACGCCGGCCTCGACCTCCGCGAGGCGGTTCCCCTCGTCGACCCGGACGCCCTTCAGCGCGGACAGGTCGACGACCAGGCCGTCGTCGCAGAGCGCGAGGCCCCCCACGCCGTGCCCGCCGCTCCGCACCGACATCCGCAGGTCGTGCTCGCGCGCGAATCGCACCGCGCTCCGGACGTCCGACGCGTCCGCACACCGGGCGACGAGCCCCGGCCTCCGGTCGATCGCGCCGTTCCAGATCGAGCGCGCATCGTCGTATCCCTCGTCTGCAGGGGAGATCAACCGGCCATGGAAGCGCTCGCCGAACGCTCGCAGCGCCGGCCCAGGCACCGAGGCAACGGACGCGTCGTGGGCCCTCATCGCTCGGGATGGTCCGCCACGGAGCCGGTCGACGTCCACCCCTGGTCAGAGCGTCGGCTTGGTGACCATGAGGAACACGATGGCGACCACGTCGACCGCGAGCACGATCCCCACCGCCGTCCCACGATTCGCGAGCGCCCGGAACTCGGGTGAGCCGGCACCGGAGGACTCGAACGCCGAGATCTGCGCCCGCAGGGTGGGGGTGTAGACGAACAGGCCGAGCCCCACGGCGACGACGTAGAGCACCAGCGCCGTCAGGATCCAGAACTGCGCCAGATCCAGGTCGCCGACCCACACCATCGACAGGCCCGTCGCGAGCAGCAGGGCGTACGCCGGGTTCGCGATCCGATCGTCGAGGAACTTCACGCCGCGCAGGGCGAAGGCCTCGTGATGGGGTTCCCTCGCGGCTCGAGCGAGCCAGACCGCGTAGGTCGCGTTGAACCCGACGGCGACGATCGCCAGGAGCACGTGGACGAACTTGAGGACCTCGTACGTCCCGATAGCGAGCATCGACACCCTCCGTCCCTCGGTCCCGCCATCCTCCGGCTCCTCCGATCCGCCCGCAACCGACGTGCGAGACTCCCCGCGTGGACGAGGACCTCCCGGTCGGCGAACGCGTGGACGCCAGCCCGGCTCGTCCGCCCCAACGCCGTGCGCTCGAGGGACGGTTCGTGCGGGTCCGTCCGCTCGACCCCGAGGCGGACGCAGACGAGCTGTGGGACGTCTCGCACGACGGGAGCGCGCAGGCGGATCGCCTGTGGACCTACATGTACGACCCGTTCGCCGACCGAGCCGCCATGCGGGCGTGGCTCGACGGGTCCGCCGCGTCGAGCGACCCGCTGTTCATGACCGTCGAGTCCCGCGGAGGCGGCCCGGTCGGCATGGCGGCGTTCATGAACGTCGTGCCGGAGCATCGGCGGCTCGAGATCGGTCACATCTGGTACGCGCCGTCGGCGCAGCGGACCGAGGCGAACACCGAGGCCGCGTACCTGATGATCCGGGAGGCGTTCGACGGGCTCGGCAACCGGCGGGTCGAGTGGAA
>DASXTX010000011.1:0-6157 GCA_036505195.1 Actinomycetota bacterium | reverse complement strand
TGAGAGGGTGGTACACGGACCCGGCGCTGTGGCCCCGGGACCGGTCGCTCGAGATGCTCAAGGAGTGGTGTTCGTTCGAGCTCCACACCGTCGTGGTGGACACAGGTGCGTCTCCGCTCGAAGACGATGAGTTGGAAAGCTGAATGAGCCGTGCCGGACGACACGCAACCCTGCGGATACAGTTTTCGACCCCCACAAGCTCGATTGACCTCCTGCGAGCGATGGGCCATGAAAGCCTCCGGCTCCTGGTGACGGAAGGGAACCACCCAGACATCCATGTCTACGAGAAGTTGGGTTTCCGCCGCACTCGGTAGTGGCTTTCGAGGAACATCCGTGAACACTGGGGCACCTAGGCGCTAGGTGTCCAAGGCGCTCTTCATGAGATCGAACGCCCGGACCCCGCCCTCGTCGACGACCCTTTGGATGGTGGCGACGCAAGCCTCCGGCTCCATCGTCGACGTGTCGACCTCGCAGTCGTATGTGCGATCGGTGTGAACAAGATCGAACTGGTGCCTCACGAGACCGATGTCACGATCACCCCGATCCCTCTCGCGTTGCACCGCGACTTCGAGTGGGCAGTGAACAGCTACGAACGTGACGTCGAAGGGTGCAAGACGGCGGATGGCGGCATGTAGTCGGTACGGCTCAAGGATGACGTCCTCGACGACAAGATCGAATCCGACCCCTGCGAGGCCACCCACCGCTCGGTACCACCCTTCAGCCAACCAGTGACCGAACTCCTCACCATCTTCCTTCTGAGAGGGGTTAGGAGTCGTGTCGGTCAGCATTTCGACGAATTGGTCGAACTCCAGAAACAGCCATTGGGGCTCAAGAGTGCGTTGGAGACAACGGGCGACCGTCGTCTTACCTGCACTCGATGTGCCATTCAGCAGGACTATGCGCTCGGTCATCGCTTTCCGATGAAGTGAATGGCATCATCGCCCCGCCGGTCCGCTCTCGGCAAGGGTCATCAAGCGACATTCACCAACGACTGCCGGACAATTCCATGGCCAACGCGGAAAGGTGGGCCGCCGGCGTGCCGGTGCCAGGGTACGCGATCGACGATCAGACCGCCATCAAGGTGGGCCGACGGCACAGTCTAAGTCGTGTCCGAGGGGCACTGGAAGCTGTTTGCCGCCTAATACCCAACCGTTGGGACCGCTGCTCCGGGGACATTTCGGAACACTCGCGCAGCCCAGGGTTCTAGGCTTTGTTCGTGACGCAAGACCGCGTGGGATCCAGAGCTGCCGCGCCTTCTAGGCCGAGGCCCGACGCGCGGGGGATGCAGCCGCTAAGGGCAGCGATCCGAGCAGGCGGCCTGGTGCGGTGCCCGGCGGAGGAAGACCTTGCCACAGCTCTCGCAAGTTATGGCGACCGCGGGGGCGGCCCGCCGGCCTGTCGGTTGGCCAGCTCGCCCTGCCCCCTTCGCGTCCTAAGAGCGGAGGGAGTCGTGGCAAGGTGAAGCCGATACTCTTGCCTTCGAAGGCCCCTGCAGCCGTGCGGGTGCATCCGATGCGTGGCCACCGCCATCTCGCCAAGCTGCTCAGGGAACGTGACGACGATGCCTGAACGCTGACGTCAGGAGCTGAAGCGGTTGAGCAGGCTTCCTCCCTCGGACCAAGGGCTCGAACGCGCTCAGCTCGGCGCGGCATTCTCGGTCCGCGAGCCACGGCGCGCTCCACGGGTGGCTGTCATCGTATTCGCCTTCGCCCTGTTCGCATCGGCCGGCGTGCTGACGTTGCGAGCCTTCACGCCGGGCGGCGGCCCGGCCACCGTGTGGCAGCCCGGCTACCCGAGCCCGCCGGCCTCCGGCTACTACATCTTGCTCCCAGATGAAGCCGAGCAGTTGCAGGATGAGACGTTCACGGTGCGCGTCACCGCACTGACCAACCTTCCCGACGGAACGCTCCTCGGCATCTCTACCACGGACGAAGGGTCGTGCTGCCCACAAGTGAAGGACTCGAAGATCACCTTCACGACGCAGGACGGCGCCTGTTACGGCTTCGTCGGGCAACAGGCGGAGGGAACGACGTTCGATGTCACGATTACGGCGAGGCCGAGCTTCGAGCCTTGGATCGTCCCGGGACCGGGACCGAGTCCGAAGGCACCAGAGCAACCCGACTCGGTCATCGACATTCTTGGGCGGGACTTCGACAACCTGTCCGGAGATCAGGTGCAGGAGCAGAAGGACGGATCGAAGTGGCTCGTCGCCAAGGGTACTGTCCCGTGGCCGCAACCCCGCTGCAGCGGGGAATCGATCCCGATGTTCGGCGGTCAGATGTGCGACCCCACCCAGTTCCAACAGCAGTTGCAGGGTGATGACCTTGCCGGGACAATGGAAGAGGTCATGGGAACGATCAGCCAGGGCCGGATGTGCGAGTTCTGGAGCGTGATGCTGCCTCCCGACATCGAGGCGCAGGACCCGTGGCCGGAGTTCGCGCGTGAGTGGCGCGCGTGGCTTCTGCAGCAGAACTTCTCCAACGCTCAGCCCACGGGCAACTGGTCAGAAGGACCGCTTCGGTGGGTCGAGGCGGACTCGCGCGGCGGCGCAGCCGGACAGAGGATCGTCGACATCGTCCACGACGGGCAGCGGATCGCGTCCCTCGTCCTCCAGCCGCTGCCCGACTATTGCCCGAACTGCGCCCCGAACGTCGTGGCGTTCTGGGGCGTGATGTCGTGGCGACTCGTCGGCTCGGCGTCAGCGCCCCAGGCCTCCCCGCCGTCTGATTAGGATCGCCTGCCAGAACAGTGTCGGTTTTCGCCGGAAGCGACATCCTTCGGTAGCGTGAGAGCGTCCCGACGACTCACCGGATTCCTACTGCGCCACCATTGTGAGAGGTTTCCTCATCCTCTCGACCTGCGGATAACGTTCCTTATGCGTAGACGCGAAGAAGAGGACCCCGTGCACAACAGTGACCGGACGGCTGGAACGCTGGGGGGCTGCTGCGTCATACTCACGGAGTGACGCGCCAGCGGGTACTCGGTCTTGTCGTCGTCGGAGCTGCCGCGGTGTCTGCTGTTGCAGCGCTCGGCGCTCTTTCCTCCGGGTATCCGTCCGATCATTTCAACGCGCGCATCGCACAGCGGCCGCCAGCGGTCCCCGGCGATGTCTTGCGACACGCCGGGATCCCGCGTCATGCTGTCCTGCTCGCAGGCGCGACGACGGTCGCCCAGCTTCGCGGCCTCGAACCTGGGAACGCCGCCCGGCTGTTCGCCGGTGCTTCGCCAGATGAACCGGTCTACGCCGTCTTCGTCTACCAGGGGCGAAACGCGGAGGCCACCGTTAGCCTCCACCCCGATACGTTCACTAGCCGGCTCTTGCTCGACCAGGACGGCAACGCACTCGCAGGGGTTTCATGGGCGTCGGGAACGAAACCGTTCCCGACGCAGCCCTTCGGCACACAGTTCGATGTAGCGCCCGAGTAGCAGCAAGGCGCACGCGCACCGTCCGGACCGGCGGATAACGTTGTTCGTGTGTAGACCGTGCCTTGCGATCCGGTTCGGCTGCGTCCAGACTTGGCTGTGAGTTCGAGGCGATTACCGATCATGCCCGCCGTTGCTGGAATCGTTGTAGCGAGTCTGGTGCTCGCTGCCGTCGTTGCCGCCCTCGGGCCATCGGGTCAGCTCATCTGCGGGACCGGACACCCACTCGATCGCATCGCGCAGGCCGTCACTCAACCCCTTGGCGCGGGGCACATCGACGGGCCGGTTGCGAGCTACTGTGTCGTTCCGTCGACGAGCGCATGGATCATGGCAACGATCGCCTTCGCCGCGGCGCTTGCTGGTGGTTCTCTTGTCGCTATGACGCAACTCCGGCGTTCGCGTTGAGCCGCACCTTGTCGATACGCCGATATCGCTCCACGTACACAACGCGGTCCGACCACCCTCTCTGGGTCAAGAGATCGGGAGTATCTTGATCGAGGAGGTGGTGGCCGGACAAGTCATTACAGGCCGCCGGACAAGTCTTCCAGCCGGATCGGCCTCAAGTCTTTGCACGATCGGGGACGGCGTCTGAAGACAAGGACGCTGGTCACGGTGTCGGGCTCCAAAACCCTGACACGAGTCACGCCGCGCTGCGCTGGTACTCATGGATGAGCCCGCTCAGAACATCGCGGCGGTGGACCTTCGTCCTGGGCACAGCCTCCGAGCTCAAGCTGGGATCGGGCGGGCGAAGTTCGAGGCTCCGATGCGTGAAGGGGTCGGAAACTCTCGCTTCGCGCACCGTCACATCGATTCCGTAACATGCGCGGGTGCTCTTCTCGATCCTGTACCTGATCCTGCGAGGGTTGCTGTGGCTCGCCGGCCCCGAACGGGACTCGCGCGATCGTGAGGTCGAGATCCTTGTCCTTCGCCATCAGTTGAAGGTGCTCTCCCGCAACACCGGGCGCCCCAGGCTCCGGCGACTGGACCGGGTTCTGCTCGCTGCCGCGGCTCGCGTGCTGCCGCGGGAGCGTTGGAGCTCGTTCTTCGTCACGCCTTCGACCCTGCTTCGTTGGCACCGCCAGCTGGTTAGGCGCAAGTGGACGTTCCGGGCCAGAGGCACGGGGCGGCCTCCGCTTGCCCCCGAGGTCAGGGAGCTGATTCTTCGGTTGGCCAGGGAGAACCCGCGCTGGGGCTGCGTCCGGATCCAGGGCGAGCTCCGGGGCCTCGGCATCCGGGTGGGAGCGACGACGATCCGGACTCTGCTGCGGCGAAACGGCCTCGGCCCCGCTCCGCGACGGAACGGGCCGTCCTGGTCGCAGTTCCTTCGCGCGCAGGCCGAGGGGGTGCTTGCCTGTGACTTCTTCTCCGTGGAGACGGTCTTCCTTCGCACCTTGTACGTGCTGTTCTTCATCGAGGTCCGAACCCGCCGTGTTCACCTAACCATGTCCACTCGCACTCCTGACGCCTCCTTCGTCACCCAGCAGGCGCGCAACCTGTTCAGCGAAGAGACACTGCCCACCGGCGTTCGCTTTCTCATCCGCGATCGAGACTCCAAGTTCACCCGCGCCTTCGATGCCGTCTTCGAATCCGAGGGCGCCCGTGTCATCCCCACCCCCCTCCGCGCGCCCAAGGCCAACGCGTTCGCGGAGCGCTGGGTAAGGACCGTTCGAGATGAGCTCCTTGACTGGACGCTGGTCCTTGGTCCTCGACACCTCGACCGTCTCCTGGCGCGATACGCCTGCCACTACAACTCCCATCGGCCGCATCGGGGGATCGCCCTTTGTCCGCCCGAGCTCTGTGGGGCCGACCCGCCGCCTCCCTCACAGGGGATCGCCCGCCGGCAAGTCTTGACCGGGATCAACGAGTACCTGGCGGCGTGAGTCGGCCGTGGGCGAAGCCGTCTTCACCATCGCCCGCAACCCGCAGGAGGACAGCAAGCTGCCCTACCTGCTCCGTCTTCCGATCGAAGGCGGCTGATCCTCAAGGCACGGGATACCTGGCCGCGAGCGACCCGGATCTACTGCCACGCCTTCGAGGAGGACAGGCCTGATGCGGCCGAGACCCTTGAGGAGGTCCCGATCGCATCGTGCAGGCGGCGTGGACCGGTGATCGACCTGGTGCTCGATCGTGCCCGCCTTTCCCGCTCGCAGTTCGTCTTCACCGAGACCCGCGGGCGCCCGGCGATCCTCTAGCAGACCCTGAAGGCGGCCAAGGCCGCGAACCCCGGAGCAAGGATCCCGCGCGCCCGCGCGGTCCCAGTGGCTTTCAAATCGCGGTCGATACCCGCGAGCGCTACCCGTACCGGTTCGCCGGCAAGGGTGTTTCGACCGAACGGGCTGCGCTTTCGGCCGGCGACTACGCGGTGATGGCCGAGGGCGACCCTATCGCCACGGTCGAGCGAAAGACCCTCGAGAACCTCGCATCTTCCCTTTCGGACGGAACCCTGGCCTTCCAGATGCAGCGGCTTTCGGAGATGCCAGCGGCGGCCGTGGTCGTCGAGAGACGCTACTCGGCCCTGTTCAAACTCGAGCACGCCCTCTGGTGCCTGGCTCGGGGACATGCTGGCCCGCCTGCAGGTGCGCTACCCGGAGGTCCAGGTCGTGTTCGCCGACTCGAGAAAGTTCGCGGAGGAGTGGTGCTACCGGTTCCTGGCCGCAGCCCTCGCTGATTCCGTCGGCTCGGACGTCGCCAAGTAAAGGAACGGCCACCGGACGAGGGTTTTGGACCCCTTCAG
>DASXTX010000010.1:0-8326 GCA_036505195.1 Actinomycetota bacterium | reverse complement strand
CACTTGGGGTGCCGGGTCCCCTTCTGCCAGCAGTCGCAGTGGTTCGAGTGCCCCTGCCACGGCTCGAAGTACAACACCGCCGGCGAGTACAAGCTCGGTCCCGCCCCCCGCGGCATGGACCGGTTCAAGGTCAACGTGAGCGAGTCCGGCGACGTGACGGTGGACACCGCCGAGGTCATCCTGGGCCCACCCCGGGGCACCGATACGATCCACAAGCCCCTGGCAGGCCCGTTCTGCGTGGCGGTGCAGTGATGCTCGGGCTCTCCCAGGCCCAGGGCATCATCCTGGCGGTCGGCGGCGCCATCTTCGTCGCGATCGCCGGCGGCATCCTCGTCCTCCGCGGCCGCCAGCGGCAGGAGGCCGACATCCCCAACGCGATGCGTCCGGGGCCCTCCGACCCCGACCTGGAGACCCCGCTGCTGCAGAAGCTGCAGGGATGGGGCGTGGTGATGGTCCTGTTCTTCGTGATCTGGGTGCCGGCCGTCTGGCTGTTCGAGCCCGAGCAGAACCTCGACCAGGAGCAGGACCTGATCAGCGACGCGATCGCCCGCGGCGCGCATGCCGTCCAGCTCTACTCCGAGGACAACCAGGGCGGCGTCGGCTGCGTGCAGTGCCACGGCCCGACCCTGCAGGGGTCCCTCATACCGAACACGCAGACCCCCGACGACCCGTACGACGTCCAGCCGACGCCGAACCTGACCACGGTCTGTGGCGGACCGTTCACCGGACACGTGAAGATCTACGGCCTGAACGACATCTACACCACGATCGACCAGGGGCGAGGTCTGATGCCGTCGTGGAGCATCCGGTTCGCGGGCGCGCTCGGCGATCAGCAGATCAACGACATCGTGAACTACATCGTCAGCATCCAGGACAAGGACGAGGTGAAGTTCAGCGAGAACGTGTGCACGAACCCGAAGGCCGTCACGAAAGCGATCGACGAGTTCCTGGACGGCGACCCCACCAAGAAGCCCAACCCGACGACCAACATCCAGTTCTGATGCTCGCCCAAAGCTGCCTCGGGTTCGAGATGGGATGCGAGACGATGTTGAAGGGCGGGCTCGCCGTGCTCATGGCGTTCGTGCTCTTCGTGGGCAGCGTGCTGATCGTGCTCGCGGCGGTGTTCGGCCGGCGGATGGGGTACCTGGTGCTCGCGGTCTCGTTTTTCGGCTGGCTGATCATCCTGTCCTCGTTGTGGACCTTCGGCTTCTTCTCGCAGGGACTCGACACGCCCGTGAACCTCGGCCCCCGCGGCGCCGAGCCCGCGTGGGTCGTCGAGGCGGCAGGGACCGACCCAGAACCCGTGTACGAGGCGTTCGCGTCCTACCCGGGCGGCGACGGATGGCGCGAACCGGGTACGAACGACGCGGACACGTCCTCGGTCCAGTCGGTGACGGCGGCGGCGCAGGGGTTCCTCGCCGAGCAGGCGAACGAGGATCTCGGCAAGAGCGAGCACGAGCCCGGCGCCCTCACGACGACGGACTTCACGGTTCAGAACGTCGAGTTCTACCCGACCGACGACGGGGTCTCGCTCGCGGCCGCGCACGCGTTCTTCAACGACGGCGGCCCGATCCTGACGGTCTACCTCCGCCACGACTCCGGCAGCGTCAACCGCTACTCCTGGATGTTCCTGATCGGTTCGACGCTGCTGTTCGGCGCCCACCTGCCCTTCCTGGACCGAGCGGAGCGCAAGCGCAAGGAGATCCTGACGGGCGGGACGGCCCCCCCGTGGTACGGACCCGCCTAGGAGGAACGATGCTGGCCCAAGAAGCGCCCCTGATCGAGCAGGGAGCCGTGCAGTTCATCCTGTTCGGCGTGACCGTGATCGTGATCTTCATCGCGCTCTGGATCACGATCGCGAAGTAGCGGCCCGACCCATCAGGCGTCGGCCGCGGCCCTGACGCCCCTTGACCTCCGCGAGCGCGGCCTTGCGCTGCTCGTAGTAGGTCAGGATCTGGAGCTCGACCGCCAGGTCCACCTTGCGCACCGAAACCCCCTCGGGCACGACCAGGGCCGCGGGCGCGAAGTTCAGGATCGACCGGACCCCCGCGCGGACCATCGCGTCGGCGACGGCTTGCGCCGAGGGTGCCGGCGTGCAGATCACGCCGATCAACGCGTCGTGCTCGCCGGCGATCGCCGGCAGGTCCTCGACCGGCCGGATCCGGAGCCCGCCGACCTCCTCCCCGACCTTCGCCGGGTCGTTGTCGACGAGCGCCGTCGGCCGGAACCCGCGCTCGGCGAACCCCCGGTAGTTCGCGAGCGCGTGCCCGAGGTTCCCGATCCCCGCGATCACGATCGGCCAGTGCTGCGTCAGCCCGAGCTCGCGACGGATCTGGTGGACGAGGTAGGCGACGTCGTACCCGACCCCCCGTGTCCCGTACGACCCCAGATGCGACAGGTCCTTGCGCACCTTCGCGGAGTTCACGCCGGTGAGCTCGGCGAGCACCTCCGAGGACACGGTCGTGCTCCCGGACTCCGCGAGCTCGACCAGGGCGCGGAGATAGACCGGGAGCCGTCCGACGGTCGCCTCCGGGATCGATCGCTCGGTCACGCCGGAGGATGATAGTGCATTCGTGAACGCCTTTCACGAATGCACTAAGTCCGGACGGCCTCCTCTAGGCGACCCGCGTCGACGCGGATGTCGAAGAGCTCGCGCCCGTCCACGAGCACGACGGGGATCCTGATCCCGTACTCGAGCTCGAGCGCGTCGTCGCCGGTCACGTCGACCTCCCGGTACTCGAACGGCGTCCGCGCCCGCACGGCCATGATCACCTCGCGCGCCTCGTCGCACAGACCGCATCCCGGTCGCGCGTACATCAGGACCTCGGGCACGCCCCGCATGCTAACGAGGCCAAGGTAACGAGGGAGGAGCGGCCCGCGTGTGGTAGGAAACAGCCCGTGGACGAGGACGACCGTCACGATCTCGAGCTGCACCGGCTGGTGTCGGCTCGCGAGCGGTCGGCCTTCGACGAGCTGTACCGGCGGTACGGCCGGTCGGCCTACGGCGTGGCGCTGCGCGTCACGTCGCAGGACCTGATCGCCCAGGAGGTCGTCCAGGACGCCTTCCTGGCGCTGTGGCGAGCGCCCGAGGCGTTCGACCCCGCGCGGGGGGCCTTCCGGTCCTTCTTCCTGTCCCTGGTCCATCACCGGGCCGTCGACGCCGTCCGCCGTGAGGAGCGCCTCAGGCGCCGGACCGAGCGTGCGGCGAACCTCGAGCCCGCGACCGGCGAAGACCCTGCGGAGGACGTCGTCGAGGACGCGTACCTGCGCGTTCGGCGCAAGGAGGTTCGCGCCGCGCTGGCGACCCTTCCTCAGGCGCAGCAGCAGGTGCTCGAGATGGCGTATTTCGAGGGCAAGACGCAGGTCCGGATCGCCGAGGAGCTCGGCATCCCGATCGGCACCGTGAAGACGAGGACGCTGGCGGCCATGCGGAAGCTGCGCGAAGCCCTGCGAGAGGAGTGAGGTCGTGACGGTGGATCACGGGCGCATCGACGAGCTCCTGGCGGGCTACGTGCTGCTCTCGCTCTCGGGCGAGGAGGCGGCCGAGGCCGACCGGATCCTCGTCGACCACGTGCCCTCGTGCGCGACGTGCCGGGCCACCCTCTCCGAGTTCCAGGCCGTGTCGGGCGCTCTCGCGCTCGCCGCGCCGCCCGTCGATCCGCCCGAGACCCTCCTGCCCCGCCTTCATCACGCGATGGACGAGGTTCCCCTCGCCGGCCGAACGCCTCGGCGCGGCGCGCTGATCGCGGTCGCGGCCTCGGCCGTGGCGTTGGTCGCGATGGGCGGCCTCTCGCTCGTCCTCGGGAACCGGCTCTCGGACGCCGAGACCCGCACCGGGACGGCGCTCGAGATCCTCTCGGCGATGCGCTCGCCCGGCGCGACCCCCGTGAACGTGACGCCGCAGGACCAGACGCCGCCGGATAGCGGCATGGTCGAGGTTTCCGCACCGGACGTCCGTCGCCTGTACATCGCGGCGGAGTTCTGCCCCGAACCCGCCCCCGGACACGGGTACCAGCTGTGGCTCGGGAGCGATGGCGAATGGACGCCGGTCTGGAAGATGTTCTGGCCGAACGAGGGAGTCCTGCTGCTCGAGATCGAGGTGGACGTCGCTCGCTACGACGAGATCTGGATCACGCAGGAGGCCGTCGGGCAGCGCCCGACGGAGCCGAACACCGACGGGCCCAGCTGGTTCGGGTCGCTCACGTAGCCGAACGACAGGCATCCGCCCGTCGAACGGCGAGGGATGTCGTCAGATCTGCACGAACCCCCGGACCGTCAAGACGACGCCGAGCAGCGCGATCGAGGCGGCCGAGAGCACGGGTATCAGGCGGGCGGCTCTGCCGGACATCCTCCCGGCGACCACATCTCGGGCGCGCAGCGCGACGAGCCCCACGACCACGAGCGCGGTCGCGAGCCCGAGACTGAACGCCCCGATCAACGCGAAGCCGTAGGCGACCCGGTCGAGGGCCACGGCCGCGAGCAGCACGACCAGCGCGGTCGGCGACGGGAGTATGCCGCCGGCGACGGCGAGCGCCGTGAGGCTCCGCCGCGAGAGCACCTGGGGTGGAGCGGGGTGCGGGTGTCCGTGTCCGGCCGTACCATCCGCGTTCGCGTGGTGGTGGTCGGGACCGCCATGGGCGCCGCTCCAGGAGCCGAGCCGCGCCACGAGGAGGCTTGCTCCCAGCGCGAACGCGATCAGGCCGGAGACCAGCCCGAGCCAGGGGTAGACGCGCTCGGGCGCGAAGACCTCGGTCACCGTCAGCACGACGAAGCCGAGCGCGAGCACCGACGCCGTGTGCATCACGGCGACCGAGCCCCCGACGGCGATCGCGTGCCGGGCGCGTCCCCCGGCGCCGACCAGGTAGGCGGCCATCAGCGTCTTCCCGTGGCCGGGACCCAGGGCGTGGAGCGCACCGAAGCCGAAGGCCAGCAGCAGCGCAACGAGCATGAACGGCCCGGTCCGCCCGACGAGGCCCGTGAACGCCCCACCCGTCACGTCGGGCCGGGACGCGTTCGCCTCGACGCCACCCGTCGCGGCCGTCGCGGGCGCGTCGGCCCCCGGACGGAACGACAGCGCGGCCTCGTGGACGTCGAGCGGACTCGCCAGCAGGTCCAGCGGATAGGACAGGAGCGCGTTCGACACGCTGCGGGCGGGAACGCTCGAACGCGCGACGGCGGTCCCGCCGGTACCGGCCGCGGTCACCTCGCTCCAGCCGATGCGGTTGGCGAAGTTCGCATCGGCGAACGCGAGCTCGCCGGAGGACGCGACGGTTCCCGCAAAGGTCGCCTCGAGCCGAAGGATGTCGAGCCCGCCCTGACCCGGCCGGAAGCGCATCGAGGACGACACGGCGTCGAGCGGGACAGCTCGGCCGTCCACCGTCAGCGTCAGGTTCGCGAGGAGCTCGGGCGCTGCGCGGGCAGCCCAGGCGGCGCGCTCGGGGTCGGTGATGGCGCCGTTGGCGTCGGTATCGATCTCCGGGCGGACCTGAACGGTCGGGATCTCGGCCATGTCGAGGACGTAGTCGATCCGCACCTCGCCGGGGGTGAGCTCGATCCCCGCGTAGCGGTTGACGGTGAAGTTGCCGAGCGGGTGTGCGATTGCGGTGGCCGGAGCCGACAGGACGCCGGCGACCACACCTGAGAGCAGCAGCACCCGCCGGAGCGACCGCCTCATCGTTCCGGCTCCAGCGTCGCCGTCCCCAGCCGCGACAGGACCCGCGCCGCGTCGTCCGCGTGCAGGATCGAGAAGTTCGGGTTCGTCGCGAGCGCCCGCGAAAGGTACCGGCGCGCCCCGAACTCGTCCCCGAGCTCGAGCCGGATCATCCCGGCGTGGAACAGGAACAGCGCGTTCCTGGTCCCGAGCTCGAGGGCGCGGTCCGCGAACGCCGACGCCCGCTGGTACCGCCCGTTCGCGTACAGCGCCCACGCGTAGGCGTCGGCCACGTGGACGCTCTGCCGGCGAGCCCACTCGGCGCGCGCGGCCGCGAGCGCGCCCTCGGGATCACCGTGCTCGGCGTCGAAGAGCGCGAGCTCCAGGTCGACGTTCACGCCGTTGGCGGTCGTGAGGTCGTGCATCGCCGCCACGACCGCCTCCTGCCGGTCGGCGAGGGCGGGCTGCCCCGACGCCCGGTACAGGTCGGCGAGCGCGACGATGAACTCGGCCGACGGGTAGCGGGCGACGACCTCCGTGAAGCGGGCGATCGCGAGCTCGTCGTCGCCGCGCGCCCAGGCCACCTTCGCGAGCCCGGCCAGGTTCGGGACGTACGCCGGATCGAGGTCCAGGCCGCGCGCGTACCACCCTCGGGCCGAGCCGACGTCGCCGGAGCCGAACGCCAGCTCGCCGAGCTGGTACGCGGTCCACGCGGAGTCTGAGGGCGTCCCGGCCGCATCGAACGCCATCCGCATCGCGTGTTCGGCCCCGGAGACGTCGCCGACGAGCTCGCGCGCGTACGCGACGCGGGCATACGACGCGAGATCGGGCCTGGTGTCGACCATCGTCTGGAACGCCTCGAACGCGCGGTCGTACCGACCAAGCTCGAGGAGCGCGTCGCCGATCACGCCGTATGCGTCGGCCGAGTACGGGTTGAGATCGGATGCCCGACGGCCCTCGCGGAGCGCGGCGGCGAAGTCGTGCCGCGCCAGGTCCAGTGCGCCGATCCCCAGCGCGCCGTCCACGTTCTCGGCCGGTTGCAGGCGGAGCGAGCGGCGCAGGACGCCCTCGGCCTTCGGGTACCACGACGGGTCGGCCGTGACGCGCGCCTGGGCGACATAGGCCAGCCCGAGCTGCGCGAAGCCGCGCCAGTCGTCTGGGATCTCCCGAAGACGTTGCTGGAGCGAGGCGATCTCGCCGTCCAGCGAACCCGCGTTCGCCGTCGGGAGCAGCAGGGCCGACGAGGAGGTATGGCGTGCCGCGGGATCGACGGCGACTCCCGTGCCGCGGACGAACACGGCCGCGCCGGCGACCAGTAGCGCGACCGCAATCGCCGTCACCGCCGCCGCCCTTCCGATGGCCCTCATCCCTCGCACCTCCGGGTGGTCGAGAGGGCGGGGCCCGGCCAATCGGCCAGGCCCCGTCGCTCCGTCAGTGGGGGTCTGCGTCCGAACCCGAGTGCGGGTACGCCACGTAGGGGAACTGCGTGTTGAACGAGACGTCGTTGGCGTCCACGCCGTCGGCGATCGTGTCCGCGATCGCTTGGTGGTTCGGGAGCAGCACCCCGAGGACCACGCGAAGGGACTCGTCGATGATGTCGTCGGACAGACGACGACCGTTCGGGAAGCCGGCGAGGTCACCGCCGAGCACGCCGAGCCTCGAGCACGTCGAGGAGCACGGAGGGATCGACATGTTCAGGCGGATCATCTCGCTGGGCGTCCCGCCCTTAGGCATGTTCAGCTTGTCGACCCCGGTCAGGAACACCGAGATCAGGTCGGCTCGCTGGATGCCGGGTGTGTTGGCGTCCGAGTCCGGGATGGCCGTGCCGTACACCGCGTTCAACAGGTGCGGCAGCTCCGGGTCCTGCACGAGCGGCAGGGCCGCGCCGTCGGCCGAGGGCTTGGAGGAATTGAAGTAGTCCTTCAGCCCCACCGGGATCACGATCTCGTTCACGAGCGGCATGCCGAGACGCGACACCTGCACGAACTTGCCCTGGTCCTTGTGCGACCCGTCGTTGGACTGGATCGTTGTGCTCCTGCGCGACGTCGTGCTCCAGATGCCGATGATCGGGTTCGCCTCCGCGTCTCCGCTCAGGGCGAGATCGGTCTTCGGAACCTGCAGGGCCAACGTGTTCACGTTGAAGCCCGCCAGCGTGTCGTCACCGACCTCGGTCAGGTTCGCTCCGTACAGCAGGTCGAACACGCGCAGGTCGAGGAAGAACGCGTCGTCCGACTGACCCGCCCACGTCTTGCTCGGGGCGGAGCCGAACTCCTCCGTGGCGGCGTCGAACAGAGCGCTGTTGTAGTTCGGCATCGAGGCCGCGCCCACGTTGGACGGCGCCGAGACGGCGTCGTTGACGACCGTGTTCTGGTTGCCGTTGTCACGGTTGATCCGGATCAGGTCGTAGGTCTGCCTGAAGTTCAGATCCGGGTCGTTCAGCGACGTGACCGGGCCCGTGTTGTAAAGGAAGGTGTTCAGATTGCGGTAGTGGTTCGCGAACACCCAGCGGTAGGTGATGTCGGGTTTGGCGTCGTAGTCGTTGTCGATGTTGAGGTCGTAGCGGACGCCGTCCCCCCACGCGTAGAAGTTCGGGCCTCCCGCCGGCTCTTCGAACGGGATCCACGACGCGATCAGGGTGACGGTATCCGGCCGATCCTCGCTCACGAACGCCCAGAC
>DASXTX010000009.1:0-32344 GCA_036505195.1 Actinomycetota bacterium | reverse complement strand
CGAAACGATCCGGGCCGTGAGCCGCCGGCAGGGTTCGAGCACGATGGACGTCCTGCGCACCGCGTTCCAGACGACGCTCGTCCTCGAGTGGGGCGCGACCGCCGCCACGGCGCTCGTCGCGATCGAGACCAGCGTCCGGCTGATGGCAGGGGGGCTCGCGTTCGAGCGGGCGCTGGCGGTGCTCCTCCTCACGCCCGAGTTCTTCCTGCCGCTTCGGCGTCTGTCCGCCGAGTACCACGTCGGGCGTTCCGCGGTCGCCGCCGCCAAAGGCGTCTACGCCGTCCTCGACGCGCCGGCGAGGATCCACGTCCCGGCGCCGGGTGCGAGCCGCCCGCTGCCGGCGCGGATGGATGTCCGGTTCGACGACGTCGTCGTGACCTACGACGACGGTTCGCGAACTGCCCTCGCCGGCTGCTCGCTCGAGATCCCACAGGGCAGGACGGTCGCGCTCGTCGGCCCGACGGGCGCCGGGAAGACTACCGTCGCGAACGTCCTCCTGCGGTTCGTCGATCCCGACCGGGGGCACGTGACCGTCGATGGCGAACCCCTGGCCGAGATCGACCCGGCGCTGTGGCGCACCCGGGTGGCCTGGGTCCCGCAGCAGGCATCGCTGTTCCACGGCACCGTCGCCGAGAACCTCCGCCTGGCCCGGGCCGAGGCATCGGACGACGACCTCGTGGCCGCGGCGGCCGCCGCCAACGCCCACGGGTTCCTGGCGGATCTTCCCGACGGGTACGCCACCCCGATCGGCGAGGGCGGCGTTCGGTTGAGCGGCGGCGAGCGCCAGCGCCTCGCGATCGCGCGGGCCTTCCTCAAGGACGCGCCGTTCCTGATCCTGGACGAGCCGACGTCGCATCTCGATCGCGAGAGCGCGTCGCTCGTGCTCGAGGCGGTCTCGCGGCTCACGGAGGGCCGGACGGTGCTGGTGATCGCACACCTACCCGAGCCGGTGGCGGACGCGGACGTCGTCGTCTCCCTCCGCGCGGGCCGTGTGGTCGGGGACCACCGCCCCGAGCCGTCCGATGCGCCGAACGGCCGGGTCGCCCCGGTCGCGTTCGAGGGCCGGCCGTGACGCCGGGCCCGCTCCGCCGGCTCATGCGGTTGGCCACCCCCGTGCGTGGGTGGGTGCTGCTGGCCGCGCTCTCGAGCTTCGGTGCACTCGCGGCGAACATCGCGCTGATGACCGCCGCGCCGTACCTGATCTCGAAGGCCACGCTGGTCACGGGGTTCGCGGCGCTCGCGCTGGCGGTGACGGCCGTGCGAGCGATCGCGATCGCGCGCGCGGCGCTGCGCTACTCGGAGCGGTACGTCGTGCACCTCGCCGCCCTCCGGGTCCTGACCGAGATCCGCGTCGGGCTCTTCCGCGCGATCGAACCGCTCGCGCCCGGCGGCCTCCGTGCGTTCCGGAGCGGCGACCTGCTCGCGCGGACGGTTGCCGACGTCGACACCCTCGACGCGTTCTTCGTCCGCGGTCTCGTGCCGCCCGTGGCCGCGGGGCTCGCGGTGGTCTTGGCGTGCGCGATCCTCGCGGCCTTCGAACCCCTGCTGGCACTCGTCCTGTTCGCGCTCCTCGCGATCGGTGGGGTCGCCGTTCCCCTGGCGGCGCGTCGTCTCGCGCGGCGTCCCTCCGAGCGCTCGATCGCGGCCCGCGCCGAGCTCCACGCGGGGTTGGCGAGCGATCTCTCGGGTCTGGCGGACCTGACCGCGTTCGGGCAGGAGGGGAGGCTGGGAAAGGACCTGGCCGGCTGCTCGCGGGCGATGGATCGTGAGCGGCAGACCCTCTCCTCGATCCGTGGAGCCGGCGCCGGCGCGGGTTCGATCCTCGCCGGCGCGGCCGGGCTCGCGGTGCTCGTGCTCGCGATCCCCGGGGTGCGCGACGGGGGGATTGAGGGGGTGTTCCTCGCCTCGGTGCCGCTCGTGGCGTTCGCGGCCTACGAGGCGGTCCTGCCGCTCGGCGACGCGTTCCGGGAGGTGGAGCTCAGTCGAGCGGCCGCCGCTCGGACGTTCGAGATCGTGGACGCGCCGGCCCCGGTGCCCGAACCGGCCGAGTCCCTCGCGCCTCTCGCGCATCCGCGCCTCGAGCTCCGGCACGTTCGGTTCCGGTACGACGACCGATCTCCCGACGTGCTGGACGACGTGAGCCTCACGCTGGGCCCTGGTGACCGCCTCGGCCTCACGGGCCCGAGCGGGACCGGCAAGACGACGATCGTCGGGCTGCTGCTGCGGTTCTGGGACGCGATGTCGGGGGAGGTGCTGCTCGACGGCGTGGACGTCCAGCGGTTCCGAGCGGACGACGTGCGCGCGCTGATCGGGGTGGTGCCGCAACAGGTCTACCTGTTCAACGGCTCACTCCGCGACAACCTGCTCGTGGCGGACGGCGACGCCGACGACATGAGGATCCTCCACGCGTGCGAACGCGCCGGGCTCCAGGCGTTCCTCCGTTCCCTCCCGCGCGGGCTCGGCACGCTCGTCGGCGACGACGGCCTGAAGCTGAGCGGCGGGGAGCGCCAACGGGTCGCGATCGCTCGCGCCTTCCTCAAGGACGCGCCGATCCTGATCCTGGACGAGGCGACGGCGAACCTCGACCCGACGACGGAGTCGGAGGTCGTGGAGCAGGTCGGGCTGTTCGCGCGGGGCAAGACCCTGCTGGTGATCTCGCACCGTCCCGCCGCGCTCGAGCTTGCCGATCGGGTGATGACCCTGGGTATCGCCGGCCGAGGTGTGCGCGAACCCGAAGCTCTACGCTAGGTCGCCCGGATCGACGAAGGAGGCACCATCCATGACCCGAGGCATCCTCGATCGGCTCGCCGACGGCCCGGTCCTCGGCGACGGCGGCTACCTGCTCGAGCTCGAGAAGCGTGGCTACGTCCAGGCGGGCCCGTTCACACCCGAGGTCGTGATCGAGCATCCCGACGCGCTGGCGCAGCTCCACCGCGAGTTCCTGCGCGCGGGGGCCCAGGTGCTCCAGTCCATGACCTTTTACGCGAGCGACGACAAGCTCGCGACGGTCGGACTGGCCGGCAAGGTCGACGAGATCAACCGCACGGCGGTCAAGGTCGCGCGGGAGGTCGCCTCCGAGGGCGACGCGCTCGTCGCCGGGAACCTCTCGCTCACGTGGGCGTACCACCCAGAGGACCCCTCGAGCGCCGATCACGTCCGCGAGCTCTTCGATCGCCAGCTCCGCGATCAGACCGATGCCGGACCGCCGGACTTCTGGATCGGCGAGACGTTCTCGTACCTGGGCGAGGCGCTCCTGTTCGTCGAGCGCGCGAAGGCGACCGGGCTGCCGGTGATGGTGACGATGTCGTTCGAGCAGCCGGTCGCGCGTTCGTACGAGGGTGACACGCCCGCGGACTGCGCCCGCAAGCTCAGTGACGCGGGCGCGGACATCGTCGGCGTGAACTGCCTGAACGGCCCCGAGCAGCAACTGCCGATCGCGCTCGAGATGCGTTCGGCCGTCGGCGGGTTCGTCGCCGCGCAGCCGGTCGCGTACCGGACGAGCGCCCAGCGGCCCGATTTCACCTCGACGCCGAGCTTCCCCTACGGGCTCGACCCCTTGCAGCTGTCTCGCCAGGAGATGGCCGAGTACGCCCGGGCCGCCCAGGAAGGTGGGATCGACTACATCGGCTCGTGCTGCGGGAGCGTCCAGGCGCACGTCCGCGCGATGGGCAAGGCGATCGGGAAGACCCCGGACGCCGAACGCGCATGGAAGAGCACCGCCGGCCGCGCGATGAGCGCGTACGAGTACTACGAGCACACCGAGACCGAGGTCTGACCGCTCCGAGGTCATCGGGATGACGGACCGATCGACGCCTGCGGCCGTTGACCGGCCGCTCTCGCGTGCCAGCGTCGGTGCCATGCGACGCGCCCTCGCCCTGGCGGCCGCGATCGCGGTCGCGATCGTGTGGATCCCGTCCTCGCGGGCGGGCACGATCGTCGCCAACGTCGCCGACGGCATCCTCACGGTGAACGGCACGACCGAGGGGGACGTCGTCACCCTTCGGTGCGAGAGCGGGCAGGTGACGGTGAACCACAACCACCCGTCGGGCGGACCCACCGAGTGCGCCGACGTGCGTCGCATCCTCGTGTTCGCCGGCGAGGGACCCGATCGCGTGAGCCTCGGCGACGTGACGACGACGGCGTTCGACCGCCTGACGGCGACCTCCGTCTCGGGGCAGCTGGGGGACGACGCGCTCATCGGCTCGGAGATCGGCGACGACCTGATCGGCGGCGGGGGGGTCGATTCGCTCCGGGGCGGGAAAGGTCGCGACCACCTCACCCCCGGACCGGGAGGCGGGGAGGCGATCGGCGGCGAGGGTCGGGACACGGTCGCGGTCGCGGGCGACGACGATTGGAAGATCAACGACGCACGAGTGCGGTTGGTGCAGGCAGACGAAATCACGACGCTGGGTTCGATCGAGTTCGCGGCCGTCACGGGGGGACCGGGATCCAACCTGATCTCGGGCGGCTCGTTCAGCGGGAACCTGCGGCTCAAGGGTCGTGGCGGCGGCGACCTGCTACAGGCCGGCGAGGGCGACGACCGGATCCTCGGCGGAGACGGGAACGACTTCGTCCAGGCGGGTTCCGGCGACGACGAGCTCGAGGGTGGCACGGGGGACGACTCGCTGGGCGGCGAGTCGGGCAACGACGAGCTGAGTGGAGGAGGGGGCGACGACACGTGCCGGGGCGGACCCGGCGCCGACTCCTTCGCCTCCTGCTAGCGCTCGAGGCGCGGGCTACGATGCGCCGCGATGCCTCAGGACGCCGGCGACCTGCTGCCAGCCGAGCGCAAGGTCGTCGAGGAGCTCGGCCACCTGCCGCTCGACTTCCGTGCAATGGCCGCGGTGTCGAACCTGTTCCGTGCCTCCGCCGCGATCCGGCGGCACATGGAGGCCAAGGTCCTCGCGGACGACCGGCTCTCGTGGACGTCGTTCGTCGCGATGTGGGTGCTGTGGGTGTGGGGAGAGATGGAGTCCCGCGATCTCGCCTCCGCGGTCGGGATCAGCCGGCCGACGTCGACGGGGGTCGTGACCACGCTCGAGGGTCGTGGCTACGTCCGGCGCTCCAAGACCGCGGAGGACGGCCGGCTCGTCCGCGTCACGCTCACCGACACGGGCCGGCACAAGATCGAGGAGCTGTTCCCGAGGTTCAACGCCGAGGAGGTGGCGTTGACGGGCCATCTCGACGGCGACCAGCAGGATCAGCTCGCGGCGCTGTTACGTTCGATGCTGCGACGGGTCGGTAGCTCCGACTGAGCGTCCGGCCGTCTCGCCGACAGAGGAGGAACCTCGGAAGCGACCTGTACGTCATGGCGCGATGGCCAGCGAGGAGAAAGGGGAGAGCCCGATGGCGGATCCTGACCGTTCCGTAGCCGAGATCAAGACGTTCCGGATCGAGGTTCCCCAGGCGGAGGTTGACGACCTGCAAGACCGGCTGGCCCGCACCCGCTGGCCGGCCGACCTCGGCGATGCGGACTGGAGCCGGGGCGTGCCGCTCGGGTACCTGAGGGAGCTCGCCGGATATTGGGGCACCGACTACGACTGGCGAGCGCACGAGGCCAGGCTCAACGCTTTCCCCCAGTTCACGACGGAGATCGACGGACAGAGGATCCACTTCCTGCACGTCCGCTCCACAGAACCGAACGCCCTGCCGCTGGTCATCACCCACGGGTACCCGAGCTCGATCGCCGAGTTCGTGGATCTGATCGGGCCGCTGACCGACCCGCGTGGTCACGGCGGCGACGCTGCAGATGCCTTCCACGTCGTCGCGCCGTCGCTGCCTGGGTTCGGGTTCTCGAGCCCGCTCGCCGACACCGGATGGGAATCCACCCGAACGGCCAAGGCCTGGGTCGAGCTCATGGGTCGGCTGGGCTACGAGCGTTACGGCGCCCACGGTGGCGATATCGGAGCAGGCATCTCGGGCGATCTCGGGATCCACGACCCGGATCGCGTGGTGGGCGCGCACGTCAGCACCGATCCGACCGCCCTGGCACTGATCGGCGGGATGCTCCCGGACGAGACCGACGATCTGAACGAAGCCCAGAAGGCGCGGCTCGAAGAGCTGCGCCGCTGGGAGGCCGACGGCAGGGGCTACCTGCAGATCCAGTCCACCCGTCCTCAGACGCTCGCCTACGGGCTCAACGACTCGCCCGTCGCGCAGCTCGCGTGGATCGTGGAGAAGTTCAAGGAGTGGACGAACCCTGCCGCCGAGCTACCCGAGGACGCCGTCGATCGAGACCAGCTGCTCACCAACGTCAGCATCTACTGGTTCACGGGCACGGGAGCGTCGGCCGCCCGATTCATCTATGAGGCGGCCCACGCAGACCGGGACTGGGGAGCACAGTCGCCCGCGCCGACGGGGATGGCGGTCTTCGCGGCCGACAACCTACTCGGGCACGTCCTGAACGGTGACGGGCACGTCGAACACTGGTCGGAGTTCGAGAGCGGCGGTCATTTCCCGGCCATGGAGGCACCCGAAGCGCTCGTCGACGACGTCAGGACGTTCTTCCGCGGCTTCCGCTGAGTCAGGCGTCTCGCGCGGTCGCGATCGAGGCTCGAAGAAATCGAACCTCCCGATCGGCTACGGCGAGCCGCTCGCCACCGGGGCGCCGGGCTGGCGATCCGGGATCCGCCTCGTGAAGAACAGCGCCACCACGGCGATGAGCGCGAGGAGCGCGAGCGCCGAACGCAGGCCGTCCAACCGGGCCTCCTCGTTCTCATCGACCACGGCCTGCGTGACCGCCGGACTGGCTCCGGCCTCCTCGAGCGCGGTCTCGAGGTCGGCGTCGGAGATGAAGGGGATCCCGCTCGCGAGTTCCACGCTCGCCTGCGAGGTGACCTCGGGGGGAACGTCCGGGTTCTGGGCGATGCCGGACAGGAACGAGGCTGTCAGCGAGGTGATCAGGATCGCGCCGGCGAGCGCCGTGCCGATCGACGCCCCGAACTGGGTGGCAGTGTTCTGGAGGCCGCCGACCTCGGGGCTCTGCTCGTCGGGGACCGCCGAGACGGTGACGGCCCCGAGCTGTGAGGAGAGCCCGCCGAATCCGAGCCCGATCAACAGCAGCGGGACGGTGACGATGCTCGCGCTCGCATCGACGTCCAGCGCCGTGAACAGGAGCACGATACCGAACACCACCGCGACGAGACCGAACTCCACCACAAGACGGGGCGAGACCGAGGGGAAGAACTTCGGCACACCCGCCGCGGCCAGGAGCATGGTGATGGAGAGCGGCGTGATCCTGATGCCCGTATCGATCGCCGAGAGCCCGAGGGCGACCGACAGGTACAGCGGGATCACGAAGAAGATCCCCATCATCACCACGAACTGGAAGAAGAACATCACGAGCCCGCCGCTCATCTGACGGTTGCGGAACAGCGCCGGCGTGATGAGCGGCTTACCGCCCGCTGCGTCCAGGCGGCGGATATGGCCCATGAACAGCCGGAGGGTGAGCAGCCCACCGAGGATCAGCCAGACGACGGGGGACAAGCCGAGGATCGAGGGCCCGTCCTCCTTCGGCCTGATCAGTCCCCACTCCGAGGAGAACAGGACGCCGAGGACGACGAGCCCCATACCGAGTGCCCAGAGCACCGAACCGAGCAGATCGAGGTGCGAGCGCTTCTCGACCGGCGAGTCGGCCATCCGTCGGCTGAGCAGCACGATGCCCGCTCCGATGATGACCTCGCCCGCGAAGACCCATCGCCACGACGCATACGTCGTCGCGAGCCCGCCGATCAACGGCCCCACCGCGATCGCGATCGCGCCGGCGGCACCGACGAGGCCGTACGCGCGTGGCCGCCCCTCGGGCGGGAAGTTCCCTGCCACCAGCGCCACGATTGCGGGCATGATCAGGGCCGCCCCGACCCCCTCGAGGAACGACCACCCGAAGAGGAGCACCGGGAGGTTCGGCGCTATTGCCGTCGTGAGAGAGCCTGAGCAGTAGATCACGAGCCCGACGGTGAACGCACGTTTGCGGCCGATCATCGAGCCGATCTTCCCGCCGGTGACCATCAGCATCGCCATCACCAGCGTGTAGAGGACGATCGCGCTCTGGATCCCGGTGATCGTGGTGTCGAGGTCCTTCGCGACCGTCGCGATCGAGACGTTCATGACGGAACTGTCGAGCGCCATCAAGAACTGGCCGGCGCACAGCGTGAGCAGCACCGCGCCGGCTCCCTGGGCCGTCTGCGCATCCCTCGCGTCGAGCGTCACGCTGCGCACTCTAGAACGTCGACGCATCCACGTTCGGGTTCGAAGGCGCGATGCGACTACCCCACACGCGAGAGCGCTGCTCGATGGGGAGGCAGCGTCAGCCGAAGGACATCCCCTCGACGGAGCCGGACGCCTCCGGGTCGGGCAGGCGCATCATCCGGAACCCGTTGAACAACCCGATCAGCCCGGCGAGCAGGGGAACGATCAGTGCCACCTGAAGCGCGAGCGGTCTCGCATCCGTGTTGATGCGGATGATCTCCGCCTGCACGTCCTCGGGCTGGCCGACGAGCAGCTCCTCGAGCTGCGTGTTGCTCATCACCTCGGCGTCCTCGTCGAGTGCCTGCGCGACGTCGTGCTGTTCGGACGCCGAGAGCACCGCGCTCGACTCCGCTATGTCGGTGAAGGCGAAGGAGAGCGTCGCGAGCATGATCGCGCCGGCGAACGCCAGCCCGAACGACAGGCCGAACGATCCCGCCGCCGAGTTCACCCCCGCGGCCTCGCTCACGCGCTCCTCGGAGATCGGCGACAGCGTGTAGTTGTTGAGCTGCGACACCATCAGACCGAGACCCGACCCCGCAATCAGGAGTGGGATCAGCAGCCACCAACCGGAATCCGCCCGTGGCACGATCGGGATCAGCACCAGCAGGCCTAGCACCAACAGGGCGAACCCGAAGCGGATGATGCCGCTCGGCCGGCGAGTACCGGCTCGCCTCCCCGCGAGGAGCGCGACGCCGAACATGCTGAGCGACAGCGGGGCGATCGACAGACCGGACAGCATCGCGCTGTACTCGAGCACCATCTGGAGGTAGATCGGAAGGGCGATCATCATGCCGCCGAGCGCGATCTGCTGGAGCATCTGGTTCGTGATCCCCAGCCTGAAGATCTTGGAGGCGAACAGGGTCGGGTCGATCAGCGAGGGCATGCCGTTCCGCTTGCGCCGCACGAGCCAGGTGGCCAACAACGCCATCCCGATCACGCCGATCAGCAACAGCGCGGCGACGGCCTCGCCGCCCTCCTGCCACACGAGGATGCCGAGCACGATGCCGCCCATGCCGAGCACCGACAGGACCGCCCCGATCGGGTCCACGTGGCGATCGCCCGTGTACGGCGCATCGCGCACCCGCCCGATGTTGAGCAGGACGACCGCGATGATCACGGCCTCGAGCGCGAACCCCACGCGCCACGAGAGGTACGTGGTGATGACGCCGCCGAGCAGTGGCCCCACCGCCGCGGCGATCGCCGCGGAGGCGCCGACGAGCGCGTAGGCCTTCCGCTGGGCCGCTCCTTCGAAGTTGCCGTGGACGAGGGACTGCATGGAGGGCAGCAGGAGCGACGCGCCCAGACCGCCGACGATGGCCCAGAAGACGATGACAGCCGTCAGGCCCTGCGCGAGCGTCATCGCCAGCGCCCCGACCGCGTAGCCCAGCAGACCGAGGACGTACGCGCGCTTGCGCCCGATGAGGTCCCCGACCTTGCTGCCGATCAGGATGAAGGCGGCGGACACGAGTGCCTCGAGCGCGATCGCGGACTGCACCCCGCTGACGGTCGTATCCAGGTCGTGCACCACCGCCGAGATCGAGACGTTCATCAGCGACGTGTCGACGACGAGCACGAACATCGCCATCGCCAGCAGGATCGCCAGCCGGGTATCGCCCGACGACTCCTCCGCGGCCGGTGGGGTCGTCGCGTCTTCCTCCATGGAGCGGCATCATGCGCGGAGGAGGCGCGAGGTGCAACGACGCGAGACCGTGGTCACGACCCTGGGCCGGCCGGCCCCCAGCGAGGCCGTCCGCGAGGCCGTCACGATGGCCCTGTACGTGGGCGTCGTCCTGGCGGCGGAGTTCGTCGCGGTCGAGGAGCATGCCGTGGACGAGCCCTCGACGGTGGCCGTGATCTGGGGAACGGCGCTGGGCGTCGCCCTCGCCCACGTCTTCGCGTTCAACCTTGCGGCCCGCTTGTTCGCGGGAGGACGCCTCGACGGCGGGACCCGCAGGGCGGTCTGGGCGCAGCTCGCGTCGGCCGCGACGGTCGCCTTCGTCGTCACCCTCCCGTTCTTCTTCCTGGCCCTGGGCCCGGCGCTGGAGGTGTCGGGGTTCCTGCTCGCCGCCCTGATCGGGGTCACGGCGTACGTGGCCTCGCGCGAGGCCGGAGCCGGTCGGATCCGGTCGCTGGTCGACGGCGCGATCGCGCTCGCGGTCGCGATCGCCATCGTGTCGGTGAAGGTGGGGCTCACCGGGCATTGAGTGACCACCCCGGCTCGACGGAAGGTTGCTTCGAAGCGATCGCGTTATGATCCGCCCGGCTGGAGGCGGGTCGGAGTCCGAACTGAAGCAAGGGGCCTCGGTTGAGTGATTCGGTGACGGCTGAGCGCGCGCCGACGACCCGTCCGGAGCATCCTCCCTGGCACGGGATGGATGTCCGTGCCGTCACGAAGGAACTCGACGTCGACCCCGATCGCGGACTGGGCGCGAGCGAGGCCGCGGAACGGCTGCGCACGCAGGGCCCCAACAAGCTCGCCGGAGCCAAGAAGGAATCTGGCTTCCGAGCGTTCCTCCGCCAGTACCAGGACTTCATGCAGCTCATCCTGCTGGGCGCCGCGATCGTGAACGCCCTGGTCACGGACGATACGGGCACGACGGTCCTCCTCGCGGGGCTCACCGTGTTCAACGCGGTGATCGGGTTGCGGCAGGAGGCCAAGGCGGAGGAGAGCGTCGCAGCGCTCGCCCAGATGATGAAGACGGTGGCCCGGGTCCGTCGGGACGGTCAGGCCATCGAGATCGACGCCGAGGAGCTGGTGCCGGGCGACGTCGTCCTGGTGGAGGCCGGCAACCGGATCCCGGCGGACGGCCGGGTCTTCGTGGCCGCCACCCTCGAGATCGAGGAGGCGGCGCTCACGGGCGAGAGCCTGCCGGTCGGCAAGCAGACCGAGCCCGTCGCGGGCGATGACGTCCCGCTCGGCGATCGCATCTGCATGGCCTACATGAACACGTCGGTGACGCGTGGGCGCGGCGAGTTCATCGTGACCGAGACCGGCATGGCCACGGAGATCGGCCACATCGCCAACATGCTGGCCAACACCGAGAGCGAGAAGACGCCGCTGCAGAAGCAGCTCGACGGCCTGTCGAAGATCATCGCGACGATCGCCGGCATCGCGCTGGCGCTGGTCGTGGTGCTCGGCCTGATCAACGGGGACTCGTTCGACACGCTGTTCGTCACCGGCGTGACGCTCGCCGTGGCCGCGATCCCGACCGGCCTGCCGGCCGTCGTCACGGCGCTCCTGTCGATCGGCACGAGGGAGATCGCCCGGCGCAATGCCATCGTGAAGCGGCTGCCGGCGGTCGAGACCCTGGGCTCGACGTCGGCGATCTGTTCGGACAAGACGGGGACGCTGACGCTCAACAAGATGACCGCGCGCGAGCTGATGATCCCGGGACAGAACCGGTTCACGGTCTCGGGCGAGGGCTACGGGACCCAGGGCGAGATCAAGCACGTCGGCGGATCGCATTTCGACCTCGATCCGTACCTGCTCCCGACGGTGCTGTGCGCGGACGCGGTGCTCGACGGCGAGAGCCTGATCGGCGATCCGACCGAGGGCGCCCTGATCGTGCTCGGGGCCAAGGGCGGGCTCGACATCGAGGAGACGCGCAGCACCTACCCTCGGATCGCCGAGGTGCCGTTCGACTCCGAGTACAAGTTCATGGCGACCTTCCACGAGATGACCGGCACGGACGGCCGGCCGGTCGTGCGCTGCTACGTCAAGGGCGCGCCGGACGTGCTGATCTCGCGCGGCGGCTCGTACCGGGACCCCGACGGGACGCTCCAAGCGGTCACCGAGGACAATCGTCATCTCGCCCTGGACGCCAACGACCGGATCGCCGAGGCCGGCGAGCGGGTCATGGTGGTCGCCCAGCGTGAGTTCGACCCGGCGACGTTCGACAAGGACGCCAACCTGATCGACCTGATCCAGGACCTCACCCTGCTCGCGATGGTCGGCATCGTGGATCCACCACGACCGGAGGCGAGGGACGCCATCGCGAAGTGCAAGAGCGCCGGCATCCGCGTCCGCATGATCACCGGCGACCATGCGACGACCGCCGGTGCGATCGGGAAGGAGCTCGGGATCGAGGGCCGTGCCATCACCGGCGCGGAGTTCGCGGCCATGAGCGACGAGGAGCTGCTCGGGCAGCTCGCCGGCATCGGGGTGATCGCGCGCGTCGCCCCCGAAGACAAGGTCCGTCTGGTCAGGATGCTCCAACAGAGCGGCAACATCGTGGCGATGACCGGCGATGGGGTGAACGACGCCCCCGCACTCAAGTCGGCGAACATCGGCGTGGCGATGGGCATCACCGGCACCGAGGTCTCCAAGGAGGCCGCCGTGATGATCCTGACCGACGACAACTTCGCCACGATCGTCGGCGCGGTCGAATACGGGCGAGGGTTGTACGACAACCTCCTGAAATATCTGCGGTTCCAGATGTCGACGCTGGTCGCCTACATCGCGATCTTCATCGGCGCAGGCATCTTCGACATCGCCGGCGGGATCCCGCTCAACCCCCTGCAGATCCTGTGGATCAACATGGTCGTCGACATCCCGATCGCGATCGCGCTCGGGTTCGACGAGCCGACGCCGGGCCTCATGGCTCGATCGCCCCGGCCCGTCGGTGCCCCCGTGTTGTCGACGAAGAACTGGGTCCGTTTGTGCGTCCAGGGGTTCGTCATGACCATCGGGACGCTGATCGCGTACCAGATCGCAGAGGCCAACTACGACCTCGCCGTCGCATCGACGATGCTCCTAACCACGCTGTCCCTGTTCCACCTCGCGGCGGGCTTGCTTGCCCGCGACCAGGTGCGCACGATCTTCAGCCGGGTCGCCCTGCCCGGTCCCACGCAGCTACGCCGGTACGGGCTGGCGCTGCTCGCCATCATCCTGGTGACCGAGATCGGGTTCCTGCAGCGAGTGTTCTCGACCGTCGACCTCACCCTCGCGCAGTGGGGGATCTGCACCGGCATCGCGCTCAGCTTGGTAGTGGTGGAGGAAGTGATCAAGATCTTCATCCGTCGGCGTGGACGGAAGGGCGCTCCAGCCGACGCAGCAGCGGTCGTCGCATAGGAGGAGGAGCTACATGGCGTTCAACCTTCGGAACCGGAGCTTCCTCAAGGAGCTCGACTTCACGCCCGAGGAGCTCCGGTTCCTGCTGAAGCTGGCGGCCGATCTCAAGGCGGCCAAGTACGGCGGCTACGAGGTGCAGCACCTTGCCGGCAAGAACATCGCCCTGATCTTCGAGAAGACCTCGACGCGCACTCGCACGGCGTTCGAGGTCGCCGCGCACGATCAGGGCGCCGAGGTCACGTACCTGGAGCCCACGGGGTCGCAGATCGGCCACAAGGAGTCGATGAAGGACACCGCCCGGGTGCTCGGTCGGACGTTCGACGGCATCGAGTACCGCGGGTTCGCGCAGGAGACCGTGGAGATCCTGGCCGAGTTCGCCGGCGTCCCCGTGTGGAACGGACTGACCGACGAGTTCCATCCGACGCAGACGCTCGCCGACGTCCTCACGATGACCGAGCACAGCGACAAGCATCTGGGGGAGATCGCCTACTGCTATCTGGGCGACGCCCGCAACAACATGGGGAACTCGCTGATGACGGCCGGTTGCAAATTCGGGATGGATGTGCGGCTGTGTGCGCCCGAGCACCTGTGGCCCGAGGAGGAGCTCGTTCGGACGTGCCGTGGGATCGCCGAGGAGACCGGGGCGAGGCTCACGCTCACCGCCGACGTCGACGAGGGCGTGAAGGGCGTCGACTATCTCTACACGGACGTGTGGGTCTCGATGGGCGAGGACTCGAGCGTATGGGAGGAGCGGATCAAGCTGCTGAAGCCGTACCAGGTCAACGGGGACGTGATCAAGCGTAGCGCCAACCCGAAGGTGAAGTTCCTGCACTGCCTGCCGGCGTTCCACAACCGCGAGACCAAGGTCGGCGAGGAGATCTTCGAGAAGTACGGCCTCGACGGCATGGAGGTCACCGACGAGGTGTTCGAATCCGAGCACTCGATCGTGTTCGACCAGGCCGAGAACCGGATGCACACGATCAAGGCCGTCATGGTGGCCACGTTGGGCGACTGACGTGCGGGTCGTGGTCGCGCTCGGCGGCAACGCCCTGTTGAAGCGCGGCGAGCCGATGACGGCGGACATGCAGCGCACCAACGTGCGTTCGGCGGCACCGGCGCTGGCCGCGGTGGCGCGAAAGCACCAGCTGGTCCTGTCCCACGGGAACGGCCCGCAGGTGGGGCTCCTGGCGCTCCAGGGCGCCGCCTACGAGGAGGTCGATGCCTACCCCCTCGACGTCCTTGGCGCGCAGACCGAGGGCATGATCGGCTACGTGCTCGAGCAGGAGCTCGGCAACCTTCTGGCGTCCGAGGTGCCGCTCGCCACGATCCTGACGATGGTCGAGGTGGATCCGGCCGACGCTGCCTTCGGCGATCCGACCAAGTTCGTCGGCCCCGTGTACGACAAGGCCGAGTCGGACGCGCTCGCCGCAGAGAAGGGGTGGGTATTCAAGCAGGACGGGGACGCCTGGCGCCGGGTCGTGCCCTCGCCCGAGCCCAAGCGCATCTTCGAGATCCGGCCGATCCGATGGCTCCTGGACAAGGACGCCGTCGTGATCTGCGCCGGTGGCGGCGGGATCCCCACGATGTACGACCCGAACGCCGACCGCACCCTGGTCGGCGTCGAGGCCGTGATCGACAAGGATCTCGCGAGCGAGCTGCTGGCTCGAGAGGTCGAGGCGGACCTGTTCGTCATGGCGACGGACGTGGACGGCGTGTACGCCGAGTGGGGCACGCCTGAGCAGCGACGCCTCGAGAAGGTGACGCCGGAGGAGCTGCGCGGTTCCGAGTTCGCCGCCGGGTCGATGGGCCCGAAGGTCGAGGCCGCGATGCGCTTCGTGGAGGTCACCGGCAGTCGATCGGCGATTGGGAGCCTGGAACAGATCGAGCAGATCGTCGAGGGCGAGGCAGGGACGCAGGTGGTGCCCCCGTGAGCGTCGACGGAACGGAGGGATGATGGCGGAGTTCGGTGTCCACTCGGAAGTGGGCAAGCTGCGAAAGGTGATGGTCCACCGGCCGGAGCTCAGCCTCCAGCGATTGACTCCGTCGAACCACGACGAGCTGTTATTCGACGACGTGCTGTGGGTCGAGCGCGCGCAGTTCGAGCACGACCGGTTCGTCGAGAAGATGCGGGACCGCGGGGTCGAGGTCTTCCTCTTCCGGGACCTGCTCTCGGAGGCGCTGGCCGCGAGCGACGAGGGGAAGCGCCGGCTGATCGAGGTCGCGGCGTCGGAGTACACCGTCGGCGTCTCCCTGGTGGACGAGGTCCGCAACGTGTTGTCGAACCTGCAACCCGACCAGCTCGCCAAGCACCTGATCGGCGGGCTCACGGTCGCCGAGTCGGGGCTCGACCTCGGGAAGTTCAAGGAGTTCTCGCTTCCCGCGGCAGCGCTCGACGACCAGAGCACCTTCGTTCTCCCGCCGCTGCCCAACACACTGTTCACGCGCGACTCGTCATGCTGGATCTACGGCGGGGTGTCGATCAACCCGATGTACTGGCCGGCGCGGCGACTCGAGGCGTACAACGTCGCCGCGATCTACCGCTACCACCCGATGTTCCAGGGCGAGGACTTCGAGTACTGGTACCCGGAGCTCGGCGACGACGGGAAGTTCGAGGCGGCGGATTTCGGCCGCTCCTCCCTCGAGGGTGGCGACGTCCAACCGATCGGCAACGGGACGGTCCTGATCGGGCTCAGCGAGCGGACGCAGGCCCGGATGATCGAGCAGATCGCACGAGCCCTGTTCGCGAAGGGTGCGGCGGAACGGGTGATCGCCGTGGTGATGACGAAGGATCGGGCGCACATGCATCTCGACACGGTCTTCACCCTGCTCGACCGCGACAAGGCCACGGCGTACCCGCCGGTGGTGGACCAGGTCCGGGCGATCAGCCTCCGACCGGGGGCCTCGGAGGGTCGCTTCCACGTCACGGAGGAGGAAGGGTTCCTGCCGGCCGTGGCGGACGCGCTCGGGGTGTCGAAGCTTCAGGTCGTCGAGACCGGAGGCGACGCGTACCAGCAGGAGCGCGAGCAGTGGGATGACGGGAACAACGTCGTCGCGCTCGAGCCGGGAGTGGTCGTGGCGTACGAGCGCAACACGTACACGATCGACAAGATGCGCCAGGGCGGCGTCGAGGTCGTCACGATCGAGGGGTTCGAGCTCGGGAAGGGTCGCGGCGGCGGGCACTGCATGACCTGCCCGATGCTCCGCGACCCGCTCTAAGAGAGGGGGGTCTTGATGGGCGATGGTCCCAGGTGGGTCGTCGTGGTCCTGATCGCGCTGCTCGTGATCGGCCTGATCGCGTTCGCTCGCGGTCCCGATCATCGCCGAGGCGACGAGACCGGACAGGGATCGATCGGAGCCACCGTCGTGATGATCGGCCGATGACCGACGGCCGTGCCTGAGTCACCCCTGGCGCGGGAGGGTCGCCAACCCAGACCGCCGAGCCTGCTTGACGCGCTCCTGCCGATCGTCGTCCTGATCGTGCTGATCGCGACGTCGATCTGGCTCTTCGGCGTCGCGGCGACCGACGGGCCGTTGCAGGTCGCGCTGTTCGTGAGCGCCGCGTTCGCGAGCCTGATCGCGTTCAAGAACGGGTACACGGTGGCGGCGATCGCGGATGCCGCGGTGGGCGGGGTCACCTCGGCCATGGGTGCTGTGTTCATCCTGCTGGCCGTCGGCGCCCTGATCGGCACGTGGAACATGGCCGGCACGATCCCGACCGTCGTCCACTACGGGATCGGGCTGCTGTCCCCGACGTGGTTCTACGTCGCCTCCGCCGCCATCTGCGCATTGGTCGGCATGATCACCGGCAGCTCGTGGACCACGGCCGGCACCCTGGGGGTGGCATTCGTCGGCATGGCGAACGTTCTCGGCCTGTCCGAGAACGTCGCGGCCGGCGCGGTGATCTGTGGAGCGTACTTCGGCGACAAGATGACGCCGCTCTCCGAGACCACGATCCTGGTCCCCAAGCTCGTCGGCGGCGGCCTCACGGTCGCGCAGCACGTCAGGAACATGTTCTGGACGGCGGGCCCGGCGATCGGGATCAGCCTGGTCCTGTTCCTGATCATCGGGTTGAACGCGGAGCCGAGCGGCGCCGCGAGCACCGAGGCGGCGCAGAAGGCACTCGAGGGCGCGTTCAACATCTCCGCGCTCAACCTGCTCCCGCTGCTGCTGCTCGTGGTGTTCTCGATCCGGAAGTTCCCCCCTTTCCTTTCGATCCTGGGGTCGGCGCTGTTCGCCGGCATCCTCGCGTGCTTCACGCAATGGACCGCGGTCCAGGCCTTCGTGGACGATCCGAGCCTGGGACCCGTGGCCACGGGAGCCAAGGCGGTCTACGGCGCGATGGCGACGGGCTTCGTGAGCAACACGGGCAACGAGGCGATCGACCAGCTCTTCTCGCGAGGCGGGATGGCGAGCCTGCTCACCACGGTCTGGTTGGTGCTCGGCGCGCTCTCCTTCGCCGCGGTCGTAGAGCACGCCGGGTTCCTCCACCGCCTGCTTGCGCCGATCGTGCGGCGGGCGAGAACCCGAGGCAGGCTGATCCTGGCGGTCAACGCTAGCGGAATCGGTCTGAACGTGATCGCCGGCGATCAGTACGTCGCCGACGTGCTACCGGCTCGGATGTTCCGAGAGGAGTTCGCCGCACGCGGGCTCGCCCCGCAGGTGCTGTCCCGCGCCGTCGAGGACTCCGGCACCGTGACGTCGGTCCTCGTGCCGTGGAACACCTGCGGCGCATACATCTCGGGGGTGCTCGGGGTCCCGACCGGCTCCTATCTGCCCTTCTGCTTCTTCAACATCCTCAGCCCGATCCTCGACGTGCTGTACGGGTTCGTCGGGTTCAAGGTGCCGACCATCGCGGAGGTCGAAACTCCCTCCGCCGACGCGGGCGATGGCGCGCCGGCGGCAGAGCCAGCCCCCGGATAGGAGGTCTATGTGAGCGACCAGACGACGGAGTCGGCGGAGCGCACCGGAGCGAGGAAGAAGCGGTTCCAGCTCCCCTCCGCCTACACGATCCTGTTCGCGCTGATCGTGCTCGCCGCGATCGCCACGTGGATCGTCCCGGCAGGGCGCTACGACCTCAACAAGCAAGGGGAGCCCATCCCCGGCACGTACCACGAGGTCGAGGCGCATCCGCAGAGGATCCTGGTGGATTCCCTGAAGGCCCCGATCAACGGCATGTACGGGATCGAGAACCGGAAGGGCAACATCAGCCCGTACAACACCGGCACGCTCTTCGGCGCGATCGATGTCGCGCTGTTCATCCTCGTGATCGGGGGCTTCCTCGGCGTGACGATGAAGACGGGGGCGATCCAGACAGGCATCGGGATGCTGGTCCGACGGCTCCGAGGCAGGGAGCGATTGATGATCCCCATCCTGATGACGGTGTTCGCGATCGGCGGCACCACGTACGGGATGGCGGAAGAGAGCATGGCCTTCTATGCCCTGGTGATCACCGTGATGATCGCGGCGGGCTACGACGCCCTCACCGGTGCCGCGGTCGTCTTGCTCGGGTGCGGGATCGGGGTCCTCGGATCGACGATCAACCCGTTCTCGACGGGGATCGCGTCCGGGTTCGCCGGCATCCCGATCAGCGACGGCATCGTAGGCAGGGTGATCATCCTGATCGTCGGTCTCGCGATCGGCATCTACTTCGTGATGCGGTACGCCGAACGCGTGAAGAAGGATCCGACGCGCTCGTTGGTCTACGACCTGAAGGCCGAGAACGAGGCGCACTTCCGCGTGCAGGGAGAGGGCGGCGAGGCCGCGGTCCTGGCGGGACGACAGAAGGTCATCCTGGTCGTGTTCGCGCTCGCGTTCCTCGTGATGATGTACGGCGTCATCCCCTGGGACGACCTCGGGGTCCCGATCCCGACCCTGTGGTGGTGGTTCTCGGAGATGACCGCGTCCTTCCTGCTCTTCAGCATCGTCATCGGCCTGATCGCCCGCATGAAGGAGGGTGAGCTCACCTCGACCTTCGTCGACGGCGCGCGCGATCTGCTCGGCGTGGCCTTGATCATCGGGATCGCACGCGGGATCACCGTCATCATGAACAACGGCGAGATCACGGACACCGTGTTGCACTGGGCCGAGGTCGCGCTCGGCGACGTCGGCAAGTCCGCGTTCGCGATCGTGATGTACCTCCTGTTCCTGCCCCTGTCGTTCCTGATCCCGTCTTCGTCGGGGCTCGCGACCGTCGCGATGCCGATCATGGCTCCGCTCGCGACGTTCGTCGACGTCGCAGAGCGACTCGTCGTGACCGCCTACCAGAGCGCGAACGGCCTGATGAACCTTTTCATCCCGACGTCCGCGGTCGTCATGGGCGGTCTGGCGATCGCGCGGGTCCCATATGGTCGCTACCTCCGCTGGGTGTGGCCGCTCCTGGCCATGTTGGCGGCCTTGACCGTGGTCGTCCTGGCCGTCGGAGCGGTGTTGGGTTGAGGAGGCGATGAACGCCGCGGACATCCGGGCCAGAGTCGCGGCGATGATGCCAGAGATCCTGACCGATCTCGAGGGCATCGTGGCGATCCCGTCCGTTGCCTTCCCGGGGTACCCCCCCGAGCCCGTCCGTGAGATGGGGGAGGCGACCCTGGACCTGTTCCGGGACCTCGGTTTCGCGCACCTCGGCCTGATGGACGTCCCCTCCGGGTATCCCCCCGTCTTCGGCGAGATCCAGGGTCCGGCCGGCTCGCCGACCGTGATGCTGTACTCGCACTACGATGTCCAGCCCGCACCTCCCGAACAGGGTTGGACGACCGACCCCTGGTCGGCGACGCGCATGCCGGACGGCCGGATCTACGGTCGAGGGGCCGCGGACGACAAGGGAGGTCTCGCGATCCACCTCGGGACGCTGAAGGCGTTCGGCGGGCGGCCGCCCTGCACGGTGAGACTGATCGTCGAAGGCATGGAGGAGACCAGCAGCAACCTCGACGCGTTCGTCGAGGCGAACCCCGAACTGTTCGCCTGCGACCTGTTCGTCGTCTGCGACAGCGGGAACCTTCGTGCGGGCGAGCCCACGCTCACGACCACGCAGCGCGGTGATGTGGCCTGCATCGTGACGCTGCGCACGCTGAGCCACCCGCTGCACTCGGGGGTCTTCGGCGGGGCAGCGCCGGACGCGATGATCGCCCTGGCTCGGCTCCTCGCGAGCCTGCACGACGACGAGGGCAACGTGGTCGTCGAGGGGCTGTCCCGCTCCGGATGGGAAGGTGTGGACCTGTCCGCAGAGGATTTCCGCGCCGCCGCCGACATCCCCGACGGGGTCGAGCTCACGGGCTCGGGGTCCATCGGATCCCGCGTCTGGGCGGGGCCCTCGATCTCCGCCATCGGCCTGGACATGACCAGCGTCGAAGGCTCGTCTAACGTGCTGATTCCCCAGGTCAGGGTCAAGCTCTCGATGCGCATCTCTCCCGACGCCGACCCGGAGCGGGAGCTCGCCTCGCTCGTCCGGCATCTCGAGACCCACATCCCCTGGAGCGCAGAGGCGACGATCGAGCCCATCGAATGGGATCTCGGATACCCCTTTCGGTGCGCCACGGATGGCCCGGGATATGGGGCGGCTCGCCGCGCGATGGAGGTCGCGTACGGTCGCCCGCCCGGCGAGGCCGGCTCCGGCGGTTCGATCCCCCTCCTGCAGACGCTTCAGCGAGCGGCTCCGAAGGCGGAGTTCATCTTGTGGGGTGCCGAAGACGTCGCACGATCGCGCATCCACGCATCCGACGAGAGCGTGGATCCGTCGGAGATCGAGAGGATGATCGTGGCTCAGGCGTTCCTCCTCCAGGAGTTCGCCGATGCATGGAGCTAGGGTCGTCGTCGTTTCATGCTCCGCGTGCTCGCAGCGTCGGGATGATGGCGCGTGATCGGCGCGGTCCTCCAACCACCCCTGTGGATCGAGCTCTCCGCGGTCATCGCGGGGGCGCTGGCCGGGGCACTGTTCGGACAGAAGCGGGGTCTCGACGTCATCGGCATCCTCGCGCTTGCCTTGGTGAGCGGTCTCGGCGGAGGGATCCTTCGCGACGTCCTGCTTTCCCGCATCCCCCTGGCGCTCCAGGACCCCTGGTACCTGTGGGTCGTCGCGGCTGCGGCGTTGCTGGGCGCGTTTTTCGCGCAGGTCGTCAACCGCCTCCGTTTCGGCTTGCTCCTCGTCGACGCCGTCTCACTGGCGTTGTTCAGCGTGATCGGAGCGCAGGGAGGGTTGAGCGCCGGACTCCCGATCCCGGCGGCGATCCTGCTCGGCACGATCACGGGCGTGGGTGGGAGCGTGCTCCGCGATGTGCTGGTGGGGGAGGCGCCCCCGAGGATGCTCCGGCGGGGGCCGCCCTACGCCCCCGCCGCGTTCCTGGGGGCGGCCCTGTACGTGGGTCTGGTTGCCGGTCTCGACGTCCGAAAGGTCGTCGCCCAGCTGCTGGCGGTCGTGTTGATCCTGCTCGTCCGCGGCGTCGCGCAGTGGAGAGGCTGGGAGTCGCTCGAACCCCGTGACCTGACGCCCTCCGTCCTCCGTGACAAGCGGGAGGACGAGGCCAGATGGGATCGCCGCGATCACGAAGGGGGCGATGCCTCGTGAGCCCTTCCGCCGAGGGGATCCCTGCCGAGCCCCCACCCGGGCCGGAACGCACGGTGGACCGGCCGCTCCCGGCGTGGGTTCGGTCGCTCGGCACGCTCTCGTGGACGATCGTCGGCGTGGCCGTGGTACTCGTCATCTTGTTCGTGTTGTTCGCCGTGCTCTCGGAGGTGCTGATCCCGTTTCTGGTCGCCTGGATCGTGGCGATTCTCGCCGTACCGCTCGTCGACGCGCTCGAACGCTGGCACCTGAGGCGCTGGCTGGGAGCCGCGCTCGTGACGATCCTCGGCCTGGCAGTCGTCGTCGGGATCGCTGCGCTCATCGTGACCACGATCGTCGATCAGATCGATCGGATCGGCGAAGGCGTCGACGCGGCCTCGAGCCAGGCAGCGTCGTCCCTCGACGGCATCGGCGTCTCGACGGGCACGATCGAGAGTCTTCGTTCGGGGATCGGATCGCTGATCGGTGGCCTGTCGGGTGGGGTCCTCGGCGGACTCGTCAACTCCGCGCTGGCATTCGTCGTCGGACTGGTTCTCGCGCTCTTCGTGCTGATGTTCCTCCTGAAGGATTGGCGAACGGTGCGTGCCTGGAGTGCAGCGCACCTGGCGCCCGACCCGACCATGGGGGAGCGGATCCAGGACGAGATCACCGCGGTGTTCCGTGGCTACTACAAGGGCATGACGCTCATCGCCGCGTCGAATGCGGTGATCATCGGGCTCGGATCGTGGCTCCTGGGTGTCCCGCTTCCCGGGACGATCGCCCTCGTCACGTTCCTGTTCGCCTACATCCCCTACTTCGGCGCCTTCGCCTCGGGCGCGTTCGCCGTCGTGCTCGCGTACGGCGAGGGGGGGATCGGTCTCGCCCTGGCTACGCTCGTCGTCGTCGTGCTCGCCCAGAGCACGCTCCAGAACCTCCTCGAGCCGTTCGCGTTCGGCAGGGCCCTGCGGCTGCACCCGTTGGTGGTCCTGCTCGTTACGACCGCCGGGACGATCCTGTTCGGCATACTCGGAGCCACCCTCGCCGCACCGGTCGTCGCCGTTGCGGTTCACGTGTGGGGTCTGCTGAAGGAGGCGGGCATGGACGTCCGCGAGCGAGCGATCGCGGCGGTCCGGCAGGCCTCCGAGGAGACCGGGGAGCTCCGGGGTGATGGCGTGTCCGGCATGGACCCGGAGAGAAGCGGGTGACCGGTCGTCGGTGCCGATTCCTCGTCCCGGTGTTGCTCCTGGGGCTCCTGGCCGGTGCCTGCTCCGAGGAGAGACGCGAGCAGATCCGCGAGGCCGCATCGAGCGTGACCGTCGCATTACCGACAGCCGTCCCCACGCGAACCGGCGCCTCGGGGCCGAGCGGCGAGCCGACCGGTCCCACCTCCCAGCCGACGGATGAGCCCACGGAAACGACCTCGGTCGAGCCCACGGAGGAACCGACCTCGGCTCCCACCGAAGCGCCGACCCCGCCGACCGCCGAACCGAGCGCGGCGCCCACGGAGGGTCCGGGCGGCGGTGGGGAGGGAGGCGGCTTCCTCCTTGCCCTCATCGAGATCCTTCGCCGGCTCCAGGAGCAGAATCCACCAGAGCCGACGCCCTCTCCGACCGAGGGCCCGGAGCCGAGCGAGTCACCGACGGAGAAGCCACCGAAGGAGACGCCGTCACCCGAGCCCACGCAGCAACCGACCGCCCCGACCGCGC
Organism: Actinomycetota bacterium; assembly: GCA_036505195.1. Taxonomy (GTDB): domain Bacteria; phylum Actinomycetota; class UBA4738; order UBA4738; family HRBIN12; genus DASSJM01. The sequence goes on along the minus strand of DASXTX010000009.1, from coordinate 8,787 downwards.
GCGTCACCGGCCCCACCGGGACGACCGGCGCGCCCGGCGGAGCCACCGCGGACGATGAGGGTGGTCAGGAGATCGCCGCCGCGGCGGACTCGAGCGCGACGGACGACTCGACCACGTGGGCCTGGTTGCTTCTCGTCGTGGTTCTCGGCGGCGTCGGGTGGTTCATGTGGCGTCGTACACGTGGCTGGCGTTCGGGGTCCCGGCCTCCCAACGGCGACGACACCACGGACGCTTCGAGCGGGCCGCTCGATACGCCGTAGCCGGAGCGGCTCGGCGAGAAGGATCGATCAGAAAGGAGCGCGGCGATGCATGAGCCGGGTGGCGGGGGATCGGCGGAGGCGCCGAGTCGGCGAGCTCATCCTGCCGAACGGCACCTACGAGGGCCCCGTCCTCGCGACCAGGGTCGACCCATTCCCGGCCATCGTGTTCCGGGACGGGCCGGCGGGTGGCGGAGGTCTCGCCCGACGTGACGATCACCGCCGGTGTGCAGAGCGTGACGCTCGAGGAGTTCTCGGCCCAGTTGCGGAGCACCGATCCGGCCGACGCCGAGCTCGCGAACGGTGTGTACACGGTGAAGGTGGCCGATGGCGTGGTCAGCTCGATCAAGGGCCCGGCGGCCTGAGGCCGCCGGTCCCGCGAGGGGGGGATGTGTGAGCGTCACGAAGGGTCCGATGACCATCCGGCAGGCCGCGTTCATCGGCGTGGGCGCGATGGTGGGCGCCGGGATCTTCTCGCTGCTCGGCGCGGCGGGCGAGGTCGCGGGTGCCGCCGTGTGGGTCTCGTTCCTGATCGCGGGCGGCATCGCGATGCTCCAGGGGTACTCGTTCGCGAAGTTCGGGTCGACCTTCCCGTCGGCGGGGGGCATGCTGGAGTACGTCGCGCGCGGGTTCGGACAGGGCCACGTCTCCGCGATCACGGCGTGGCTCGTCTACATCGCGAACATCATCGTCACGGCGATGGTCGCGGTCTCGTTCGGCAGCTATGCGAGCTCGATGTTCGCGGACGAGAACGAGGTGTGGGCGAAGGTCTTCGCCGCGCTCGTCGTGGTCGCGATGACGGGCGTGAATGTCGTGGGGTCGCACGTTGTCGCGCGGGTCCAGAGCGCGATCGTCTTCGTCGTGGTCGGGATCCTCACGTTCTTTGCCGTCGTGACGCTCGTGAACTTGGACCCCTCGCTCCTAGCTCCGTACGGTTACCCGGGCGTCCAGGAGATCGTGTCGAGCGTCGCCCTGACGTTCTTCGCGTTCCTGGGTTTCGGGGTGGTGACGTTCACGGCGAAGGACCTCGCCGACCCAGCACGCCAGCTCCCCCGCGCGATGTTCCTGGCCCTCGGCATCGCGACGGCCGTCTACGTCGCGATCGCCCTGGGCGTGTTCGGGACGTTGACGGTCGAGAAGGTGATCTCGTCCGGCGCGACAGCGATCGCCGTCGCGGCGCAGCCCGTGCTCGGCCGCGCCGGGTACTGGCTCATGAGCGTGACGGCGCTCTTCGCAACGGCCGGTGCCACGAACGCGGGCCTGTATCCGGCACCCGGCCTCACCGAGCACCTCGCCTCGACGGGACAGTTCCCGCCGCTGATGGGCCGCCGCCTCGGCGGCCGCGTATCCGTGGGTCTCCTCCTCGCCTCGGCGGCCATCATCGTGATGGTGATCGGATTCGACCTGTCGGCGATCGCGTCGATCGGCAGCGCCGTCGCCCTGATGATCTTCGCCTTCGTCACGCTGGCCCACCTGCGTGTGTATCCGGAGACGGGGGCCAAGGCATGGGTGCTCGTCCTCGCACTGGCGGTGATCGCGGTCACGCTCTTGACGTTCGTCTTCACGACCCTCGTCCACGAGCCGGCTTCGATCGTCACGATCCTGGCGATCTTGGTCCTGAGCGTCGGCCTCGACGTCGGGTGGTCCAGCAGGCGTGACAGGATGGAGCCCCCGGCGACGAAGGAGCTGTCGTGAGCAGACGCGAGCGGATCTTGAAGATGTTGTTGGTCGAGCCCGGCACGCCCGCCGATCTCGCGAAGCGCGACCCCGCCTGGAAGGGGGGCGACGAGTATGCGCAGCTATCCGAGAAGAAGCTGAAGAGCGAGGCCCGGGACATCCTCCAGAAGGGGGTGAAGGATCTCTCGGATGCGCAGGAGCTCCTGTGGGCGAGCGACACCTACGCGCTGCTGGTCGTGTTCCAGGCGCTCGACGCGGCGGGGAAGGATTCGACGATCGAGCACGTGATGTCGGGCGTGAACCCGCAGGGGGTGCATGTCGTCTCCTTCCGGCAACCCTCCAGCGAGGAGCTGGACCACGACTTCCTGTGGCGCATCAGCAAGGCCCTGCCCGAGCGCGGGCGGATCGGCATCTTCAACCGCTCGCACTACGAGGAGGTCGTCGCGCTGAAGGTGCATCCCGAATGGCTGGAGGACCAGCAACTCCCACCGGGGAAGCGCGGCAAGCAGTTCTGGAGGACGCGATACGACGACATCAACGCGTTCGAACGCCACCTGGATCGAAGCGGAACCAAGATCGTGAAGTTCTTCCTCCACGTGTCGAAAGAGGAGCAGAAACGGCGGTTCATCGCCCGCTTGGACACACCGGGCAAGGAGTGGAAGTTCAAGGCCTCGGACGTCGCCGAGCGCGCCCACTGGGACGAGTACATGCAGGCGTTCGAGGACGCGATCACGGCAACCTCGACGACGTGGGCGCCCTGGTTCGTCGTCCCCGCGGATCACAAGCCGGTCATGCAGGCGATCGTGGCACGTGTCCTCGTCGAGACGATCCAGGGCCTCGGGTTGTCCTGGCCTGAGGTGTCGGACAAGGATCGGATCGCGAATGCGAACGCTCGACAGTGGCTCGAGGCCGAGGACGAGTGACGGTCGCGTCCGTCGTACCAGGCGTCGAGGTGCTCAGCAGCGTTCCTCCGAGCATCACAGCTGATGATCGGAACGATCGCCCCCCTCGTCCGTATTCGGTCCGGCCCGGGTGTTCTCGGTCGGGGCGCGTACAGGGACGCCGATCACCAGGTTCACCGCGGACGCGACGGTGATCCCGAGCGCCGCACCGCCGATGAGGTCGAGCGGCAGGTGGGCCGCGACGTACATCCGGGCGATGGGGACCACGATCGCCAGGACGATCGCGGCGATCTGCCACGGACGACCGAGGTAGGCCAGCAGGATGATCGTGATCGCCCACGCCACCGCGGCATGTCCGGATGGGTAGCCGAGGCTGTCGGGAGAGAACGTTTCTCGCTCCACGACCCCCCCCAGGTAGGCCGACGGACGGCCGCGGCTCACGTACTCCTTGATGACCTTCGCGAGCAGATAGACGGCGACGCCGCTGATCGCGAGCGAGAGCGCCAGCAGCCACTTGCGGAACAGGAGGGCTACGGTGGCGGCCACCGGGATGGTGATCGCGGTCCCGTATTGGTTCAACACCCACAGGTACGGACGGATGCTGCCAGGCAAGCCGTTGATCGCCTGGAAGACGGCGACCTCCCACCCGTAGACGCGGCGTTTGGCGACCAGGGTGGTCGTGACCAGGACGGCCGCGCCCATCGCCATCAACATCAGATCGAGTCTCCGCCGGCGCATCCCCCGCGCCGTCATCGATCGACCCGCTCGATGGACGTCCGCGCCGCATCCTGGCGGTGTGTCCGCCGGCTCGTCAAGAACCGAGAGGCGACACAGCTCAGAATCCGTCGGGCCACCCGGCACACAGTAGACGCTCTGCCTGGGGCCCACGAGGCCCGGTGCAGTTCGGAGCCAGGGCCGGTGCCTACCGAGCCGGTCCGGCTACCTCGTCGTGCCCGAGAGCTCGACCCGGACCGGCATGTGCTTGATGCCGTTGATGAAGTTCGAGCGGAGCCGTTCGATCGGGCCGGTGATCTCGAGGCCCTCCAGCCGCGGCAGCAGCTCCTCGAACATCACTCGGACCTCCAGGCGCGCGAGATGCGCGCCCAGACACACGTGGGGCCCGCCGCTGCCGAACGCCATGTGCGGGTTCGGGTCGCGGCCGACGTCGAAGCGCTCGGCGTCCGGGAAGACCTCGTCGTCGTAGTTGGCCGAGACGAACCAGACCACCACTTTGTCGCCTTGTCGGATCGACGTGTCCCGGAGCTCGAGGTCTCGCGTCGCGGTCCGTCGGAAGTGCATCGTGGGCGAGCCGTACCGGAGGATCTCCTCGGCCGCCAATGGCATGAGCCCCGGGTCCTCGCGGAGCCGTCGCCACTGATCCGGGTGCTCCACCAGGGCACGCACGCCGTGGGTGATCGCGTGGCGTGTCGTCTCGTTCCCGGCGACGATCAGCAGGCAGAAGAAGTTGTCGAACTCGCGCTCGGACAGCCGCTCGCCGTCGACCTCGGCCTGGGTGAGCTTGGTCACCAGGTCGTCCCGGGGCTCCGCCCGCCGCTCCTCGGCGAGACGGTGGCCGTACGCCATGAGCTCCACGGCCGCCGGGCTCCGGAAGGGGAGGAGGCGGTACTCGCTGGTGTCCTCCCGGTCGATCACGGCGCGCGAGTACTCGGGGTCGGCCTGCGCGATCATGGCGTCGCCGAGCTCGACGCACATCGGGAGATCCTCGTCGGGGACCCCCATGATCCGGGCGAGGACGCGGATCGGGAGCTCCCGCGAGATCTCCTCGACGAAGTCGAACTCGCCCTTGGGCAGACCCCGGTCGAGCACGAGCCGGGCCTGCTCCCGGACGAACCCCTCGTACTGGGCGACCGCGCTTCGCGTGAAGAGCTTGGTGACCAACCGCCGGAGTCGCGAATGGTTCGGTGGATCCATGTCGATCATCGACGCCCGGGCCTCGACCTCCTCGTCGGTCTGCTCCTCGAGCGTGATCCCGTGGGCCGACGAGAACGACCTCGGGTCCCGCAGGATGTCCTCGATGTCGTGGAACCGCGTGATGGCCCAGAACCCGCGGTTGGGCGTCGGCTCGGGCTGCCAGTGGACCGGATCGCGCTCGCGGAGCTCCCGGAACGCCCACAGGGGGACCTCGTCGACGAAGGCGTCGTGGCTCGATAGGTCGATCTCGTCCAGCCGAACGCTCATCGGACCCTCCTCGCGTGGGACGCCAGATAGTTTGGCACCGAACGACCGAACCGGACAAGGCCGGGCGGCGCGCTCAGAAGAACGGGAGGTAGTAGTCGAGCTCCCACGGCGTGACCTCGGTCGTCGTCGCGTCGCCGACCGTCTTCGCGTAGCGCTCCCACTCGGCCCGCTTGAGTTTGGTGAACGTCTCGACCAGCCACGGCCCCAGTGCCGAACACAGCTCGTCGTCGGCCTCGAACGCCGCGAGCGCGGCCTCGAGGGTCGGCGGCACGCGCCGCTCGGTGTTCGGCGGCTCGCCCGGGGTCTGCGGCTCGGGCGCCGACATCTGGTGCTCGACCCCGAACCGCGCGGCGTGGAGCGCGGCGGCGGCGACCAGGTACGGGTTCGCAGCTCCGTCGGCCATCCGGTGCTCGATGCGCGTGCCCTCGCCTCGCGCGGGGGGGATGCGGATGCACACGGTACGGTCATCGAAGCCCCAGTTCGCCCAGTACCCGTTCAGCATGTCGGGCTGCAGGCGCTTGTAGGCGTTCGCGTGGGGGGCCGCGATCGCCGAGATGCCCTCGTGGTGGGCGAGCAACCCCGCGATGCACTCCCGCACCATCGGCGCGAGGCCGTCGGGCGCGTTCGGGTCGTGCAGGGCGTTCGAGCCGTCCTCCCGGCGGAACGAGATGTTCAGGTGCAGCCCGCTGCCGCCGCGATCGTTGAACGGCCGGCCCATGAACGTCGCGAGCTTGTCCCGTTTGGTCGCGATCTCCTTGACGAGCAGGCGGAACAGGAAGCATTCGTCCGCCGCCGGGATGACCTCCTTGTATCGGATGTTGACCTCGTACGCGGCGGTATCGAACTCGCTCGCCCACCCCTCGATCGCGAACCCGCACTGCTGGGCCGCCCGGACCATGGCGTCGATCGTGCCCGTCGGGTCGACCGAGGCGCCGGTGCCGTAGACGCGGTGCGACGGCAGCTCCACGGGCTGCCATCCGCCCTCCGGACCACGTTCGAGCAGGTAGAACTCGGACTCGAACGCGAACATCGGCTCGAGCCCCATCGCCCGCCACGGCTCGACGGCCCGGCGGAGCACCTCGCGCGGATCGACCTCGAGGGCCTTGCCGTGCTGCTGGACGTCGGCGATGCCGACGATCGTGTCCTCCTCCCAGCCCGGCCGGAGCGTGTCTCGATCGATGAACGCCTCGACGTCGGGCAGGCCCACGTCGAACTGCTGGCGCGAGACGTCGAGGATCTCCTTGTCGGTCGTGAGCGGGAACACGCCGACGCAGAAGGCCGAATGACCCGCGTCCGCGACGTCGCCGAACAGGTACTTCCCGCGTTCGACACCCAGCACGTCGGAGAACAAGAGGCGGAGCCGCTTGCCCTTGATGTCCATCCAACCTCCTCGGTCTTCAGGGCCCGCCCGAGGATAGTCCAGCCGCCCGCGAGACCGCTCCGGTAGGGTCCGCAAATGGACGAGGACTTCCGGCTCGAGACCGAGCGCCTCCTCCTGCGGCCCTACCGGCTCGAGGATCTCGACGACCTGCACGCGATGTTCTCGGATCCCGGGCACATGCGGTGGTACCCCGAGCCGTTCCCCCGTGAAGGCTCGCTCCAGTGGCTCGAGAAGCAGATCGCAGGCTACGAGTCGCGCGGGTACGCGCTCTGGATCGTCGAGGATCGACGGACCGGCGCGTTCCTCGGCACCGCCGGCCCGTCCCTCCTGATCGTCGAGGGCGTCGACGAGGTCGAGATCGGGTGGCACACGCGCCCCGGCCGCAAGGGCGAAGGCATCGCGCCGGAGGCCGGCGCGGCCGCCCGGGATTGGGCCTTCGCGAACCTCGACGTCGATCACCTCATCTCCCTGGTTCGTCCGGAGAACACCGGGTCCAACCGGGTCGCCCAGAAGATTGGGATGCATGTCGACCGCGAGGTCGACCACAAGGGGATGCGGCACTTCGTCTACCGGATCGACCGGATCGCCTGGGCTCGAGCGGTCGAGGAAGGAGGAGCGTGACCCAGCTCTCCGGTCCGACGTCTGACGCGGGGTGGTCAGGCCTTCCTCGGCGCGCGGACCCCGCGGAACTCCCAGTCGCCGCCGAACGCGGTCGAGACGACCTCCTCCGACGCGCTCGGTTGCGCTCCGACGTCCCCGCGGATCGGGACCTCACCCTCGACGATCCGGTTGCGCAGGGTGCCGAGACCCTCGACCTCGACCTCGACGACGTCCCCCGGCTCGACCGGGCGCGAGTTCGCCGGCGTCCCCGACAGGATCACGTCGCCGGGGACGAGCGTGATCGTGCGCGCGATGTCGGCGACCAGGTAGTGCATGTCCCACATCATCTCGTCGGTCGAGCCGTCCTGGCGCACGTCGCCGTTCACGAACGTCCGGATCCGCTTCCCGTGGAAGTCCCAGTCGTCGACCAGGCCCGGGCCGAGCGGGCACAGCGTGTCCGAGCCCTTCACCCGCAGCATCGACCCCGCGTCCGTGTCGCGGAAGTCGTGCAGGCCGTAGTCGTTCGCGATCGTGTAGCCGGCGATGTGCTCGGCCGCGTCCTCCGGCGCGATGTGCGCGCAGGTGCGGCCGATCACGATCGCGATCTCGCCCTCGTAGTTCAGGTACCGGCACCGCGGCGGCCGCACGACCTCGGCGCCGTGCGCGTTCAGCGCGCTGACCGGCTTGTGGAAGTACGTGGGCGCCGGTGGCATCTTCGCGAGGAACTCGTCGACGCGGCTCTGGTAGTTCAGGTGCACGCAGACGATCTTGGTGGGCTCGGTGGGCGCGAGGTGCGTGGCGCTCCCGAGCGGGATCCGGGCGCCGTCGGGGGCGACGAGCTCGTCGCCGTGGCGCTCGACGGTGGTCGGGACGCCGTCGAGCAGGATCCGTCGTGTCTCCACACGCACCTCCGGGTCGGTCGGGACCGGCCGGTAGTATCTCGCCCGTGGCCGAGCTGAGGGGGTTCGTTCCGCCGCTCTCGCCCGAGGGCCGGTCCTCGGTGGTGCAAGGTCCGCCGTGGCACTACTCGGGCGACCTGCTGACGATCGAGTACCGGGCGGCTCCGGGTTCGGTCGGCCGCTGGCTGCCGGACCCGGTCGAACCGGCCGACGACGACCCCGACGCGGTCGCCGTGATCTTTGCGGACTGGCAGTCGTGCTCAGACTCGTTCGAGGAGCTCCTGGACCCGGTGCGCTCCCAGTACAAGGAGGCGTTCGTCGTGGTCCGGTGCCGGTACCGGGGCGAGACGTACTCGCGGTGCATCCTGATCTGGGTCGACAAGGACTTCGCGATGGTCCGGGGCTGGCACCAGGGCTACCCGAAGAAGCTCGGCTCGATCTGGATTACGCGTCCGGTGCGCCACGGCAAGGCGGGTCCTCACCTGGAGCCCGGCGGGCGGTTCGGCGCGAGCGTCAGCGTCCACGACCGGCGGATCGTCGACGCCGGCTTCACGATCACCGGACCCTCCGAGACCAACGGGTTCGTGAACGCGCTCCCGATGCTGCACTCGAGGTACTTCCCGAGCATCGAGGAGGGTTCGGTCCCCTCGATGGACGAGCTCGTCACGATGAAGAGCTACGACTGGGAGGGCTCGGAGGTCTGGACGGGCGACGCCACGCTCTCGTTCGGTGCGTCGCCGGTCGAGGAGCTCGAGAGCCTCGCGCCGGTCGAGATGATCGCCGGCTACTGGCGCAGCGTCGGCGTGACCTGGGGCATCGGCACGAGGCTCGCCTGACCGCGTGGCGGCTGCGCTCCGAACGATCGACCGGAC
>DASXTX010000008.1:0-22274 GCA_036505195.1 Actinomycetota bacterium | reverse complement strand
GCGGCCGGTGCTCGACGATCGACGAGCGCGCCTGCGCGAGCTCTGTTCGCCGGTGCCCCCCGGGTTCGGGGACCGATCGGGGACGAGCGTCCCGGTCGCGTTGGCGGTGCTCGGCGGGCTCGTGCTGGCCGAATCGCTGGCCGCGCGGAGAGCGCGCCACCTTCGGATGGCTCGTCGATAGGCTAGGCGGCCATGAGCGAACCCTCCGGACCCGGTTCGCGCGTCCCGATCCCGCGCCGGCAACTTCGGTTCGACCGCCGGCGAGCCGCGCGGCGGCGCGGCTTCGCGCTGTTCCTCGGTGTCGTCGTGGTGGCGATCGCGGCCTTGGGGTGGGCCTCGACCCGCGGCGACGAGGACGCGGTCTCGACGGGACCCTCCGGCGGGACGTCACCCGCGACAGGTTCGAACGGTGGGACGGGCGCCAGCGGGTCCTCGGGCGACGGCGGCGGAACCATCGTCCCAGGCGAGACGCCGATCGAGCACGTCGTGTTCATCGTCAAGGAGAACCGGACGTTCAACAACTACTTCGCGACCTACCCCGGAGCCGAGGGCGCGACGGAGGGCGGCACGATCAAGTGCACGGAGGAGGGGTGCCACGACGGCCCGGTCGTCCAGCTCATCAAGGGTCCCGACGTCTATCCGCACGATCTGACGCACTGCTTCCGATGCGGCCTCACGGCGATCAACGGCGGCAAGATGAACGGCTTCAACCGGATGAACGGCCCGATCCCGCAATCGGAGATCGCCGACCTGTTCGGCGCGGACCTGTCGAACTACTCGTATCTCGACCGCGACGGCGTGCCGAACTACTGGGCGTACGCCGATCGTTTCGTGCTGGCCGACCACTTCTTCACGCCGATGTACGGTCCCACGCTGCCCGAACACCTGTACGCGGTGGCGGCCCAGTCGAACTTCATCGTCGACAACAAGTCGACCACCGATCACGAGGGCAACTACTGCGACGACCCGACCGAGAAGGCGACGCGGTTCGTCCCCCACGAGGCCCGGCAGCACGAGGATCAGATCATGCGGCTCGAACGCACGATCACCGAGAACGGGTCCAACGTCTACGACATCGCCGATTTCTGGGGGAGCATCCGCCTGTGCTTCGACATCCCCGTGCTGCCCGACCAGCTCGAACAGGAGGGCATCTCCTGGAAGTACTACGCGAGCGAGAACGCGTGGATGAACGTCCTGCAGATGATCCGTCACGTCCGGTACGGGCCGATGTGGAACAACGTCGTGGAGCCCTCGAGCTTCGTCAAGGACGTGAAGCAGGGCGAGATGCCCGCGGTCTCGTGGGTCATCCCGCCCGAGTCCTACAACGAGCACCCCGGCGGCGGGAAGAGCACGTGCGCCGGGGAGAACTGGACGGTCCACCAGGTCAACACGATCATGCGGAGCGAGTTCTGGCGAACGACGGCGATCGTCGTGGTCTGGGACGACTTCGGCGGGTTCTACGACCCGGTCGAGCCGCCGCAATACGACGTGATGGGCCTCGGCCCACGAACGCCGGCCCTGATCATCAGCCCGTACACGCGGCAGGGGTCGAACCCCGACGGCGGCGCGGTGGACGGCACGACCTACGAGTTCTCGTCGGTGCTCGCCTTCATCGAGCAGCTGTTCGGGCTCGACCCGATGACCGATCGCGACGCCCAGGCCGACCCGCTCTCGGGGGGGTTCGACTTCGAGCACCCGAACTTCGACAAGCTGATCCTGCCGCTCCGGGACGACTGCCCGTACGGCACGTCGGCGTCCCAGTTCGCGGCGACCTGGCCGCTCCTGCGCACGATCGGCAAGCCCGGCGACTAGTCGTCGGGGAACTCCGGGCCGACGCAGTCGGTGCGGAGCGGGAGCGGATCCGGTGGTCGCGGTGCCTGCTCGAAGTCGAACGCGGACAGAAGCGGCGTCGCCTCGCGATCCCGATGCGTGAGCTGGGTGAGCCCCCAGTTGTCCTCGACGAACCGAAGCACGCTGGAGAACTCGCTGAGCTCGTGGCTCACGAACCCCTGCCTCGCGTAGGGGCTGATCACGAGCAGCGGGACCCGGATCCCGAAGCCGAAGTCGTCGACCTGCGGCGGCGGCACGTGGTCGTAGAACCCGCCGTAGTCGTCCCAGGTGATGAAGATCGCGGTGGAGTCCCACTCGGGGCTCTCCATGATGGCGTTCACGATCTCGGTGGTCCAGTTCTCCCCGTGACACATGCTGTACTCGGGGTGCTCCGAGAGCTCGAACCGCGGGGTCACCCACGTCATAGGCGGCAGTAGGCCGGCGCGCGCCTGCTCGGCGAACTCGTCGACCGGGAAGATGTGCGTCTGCCAGTACGCCTCGTTCTCGCGGACGTGGCGGATCGCGTCGTACGCCGACCACAGGTAGCCGTTCTGGTACTGGGTCGCCGCGTAGTACGCCCACGGGATCTTCGCCTCGCTCAGCAGGTCGCCCTCGGTGAGGAAGTCGAAGCAGGGCGGCACCTTCTTCTTGACGCCCTCGCTGTCGACGACGACCGCGTACGCGTCCCCCATCGAGTCGCAGCCCCAGGCCTTGAACAGACCGGTGTCCCGGTGACGTTCGCGGAGCTCGTCGATGTCCTGGTACACGTTCTCGTGTGTGCCTCCCGACTGCGCGGCGATCGTGTAGAGGTGGTTGGGGAAGGACGGCCCCTGCGCGCTCGCGAAGAAGTTGTCGCCCAGGACGTACGACGAGGCCCACCGCCAGTAGTTCGGCAGGTCACCCTGCTGGAACTGCGTGTAGGCGAATTCGTCCGCCGTCTCGCTGATGGTGGCGAACCCGTCCATCTTGCCCCCGTTCCACGCCTGCAACGCGCAGTCGTAGCAGTGGCGGATGTCCATCTCGAGTCGGTCGACCGCAGGCGTGAGCGTCCGGGGTTCGCCCTGGTCCAGCCCGACCGAGACACCGTTCGCATCGGGGAACATGCCGAACATGTTGTCGAACGTGCGGTTCTCCTTGATCACGAACACGACGTGCTTGATCGGCGTTGCCGTTTCGAACGCGTCCGCGTTGACGGCCGCTGGAGCCTTCCCGTAATCGAGCGGTGGCAGCGGGGTCCATTCGGGTGCGTCCTCGCCGCACGAGCTCCCGATCACCGCGAACAGGAAGACGACGACCGACACGCGCATGAGGGTCCGGGGCATCGGTCGATGACCCTATCGCAGCTCCGCGCAGTGAGATCGTTGAAGGATGAGCCCGGTGACGTGATGATGTTCGCGGCGGTGGAACCCGAGGAGAAGAAGGGAGACGACATGCGACGGTTCGTCATGGTGCTGTGGGCTGTCCTGGTGGGGATGTTCGCGGCCGGCGCGCTCACGACCGCGTTCGCCGGGACGGGGATCGTGCAGGAAGAGACAGTGGTCTTCGGCGAGCACACACTGAGGGGCAGGAACCTCGATCTGGTCGGGGAGGCCAACGACTTCCGGCCCGGTGACCGCTACATCTTCCGGAGCGAGCTCACCGACGCCCAGGATGCGGTCGCGGGCCACCTGTTCGTGGATTGCTCCGTGCAGTTCGCGAAGAAGGACTCGTGCTCGCAGATCTACGAGATCCCCACCCGTGGAACGGTGACGGCCGAAGGCCTGATCCCGGTCTCGCAGCTCAAGCTCGGCGGCACCTGGGTGCTCGCGATCACGGGCGGTACCGGAGAGTTCGAGAACGTGGGCGGGTCGGTCACCGTCGTGATCGTCGACGACAGAGGCAACAGCGAGCACTCGCTGCATCTTCTGCCGTAGTCGGAGCGCCCGGACGCGACGTCAGGCCGGCTGCAGTTCCTTGCCTCGCCGATCTGCCTGGAACTCGCGCCAATAGCGCTTGCCCTCTTCGGGGAGCGTGGTGATCGGGTCGTAGTACGGGTACTCGCGTGCGAGCGCCTCGGCGTCGTCGTACTCGATCCCCGTCCGGTAGTTCTTCCGCCAGTACGAGATCCCCGTCACCCGGTCGTACGTGTTGACCATGTGCACCCAGCGCTTGCCGACCAACGGCACGTCACAGACGAACCTCGGGGTCGCGAACCCCGGCAGGTAGCCCATGATCGCGAACTGCAGCTCCTGCGCCTCCCACACCGCGAGCCGCCAGTGCTCGCTGTTCGGGATCATGTCGCACAGGTAGAAGTAGTACGGCATGACCTTCGCGTGATCGAGGAGCATGAAGGAAAGCTCGAGGATCTGGTTGGGGGTCGTGTTCACGCCTCGGAGCAGCACCCCCTGGTTCCGAACGTCGCGGTAGCCCATGTCCAGGAGCTTGCGGACGGCCGAGCCGACGAGCGGCGTCACCTGCTGGGCGGCGTTCACGTGGGTGTGGATCGCGACCTCGACCCCCCGCTCGTGCGCCCGCTTCGCGATCGCGTCGTACCCGGCCAGCACGTCGTCCTGGAGGAAGTGCTGCGGGATGCCCATCAGCCCCTTGGTCGCGATGCGCACGTCGCGCACGTTCTCGATGTCGAACAGTGCGAACAGCCACTCCTGCAGGCGCCTGATCGGGACGTTGGCCATGTCGCCGCCCGAGACGACGACGTCGCGGACGCTCGGCGTCCTGCGAAGGTAGTCGAGCATCGCGTCCCAGCGCTCGTTCTGTTTCGTCTCGAACTTGTACTTCAGGACCTGGGACGTGTCGTTGCCGACCAGATCCATCCGCGTGCAGTGCCCGCAGTACTGCGGGCAGGTCGGGATCAGCTCGGCGAGCACCTTGGTCGGGTATCGGTGCGTGAGCCCCTCGACCGCCCACATGTCGGCCTCGTGCAGGGAGTCGCGCGCGGCCATCGGGTGGGACGGGAACTCCTCGGCCCGGTCCGACAGCGCGGGAGCCATGTAACGACGGACCGGGTCCGCGTACAGGTCGGTCTCGTCCATCGTGTTGACCATCTGGGGCGGGAGCAGCATCGACATCGTCGCGCGCTCCTGCTGGTCCCGCTCGATGTCCGCGTACAGGTCGTCGGTCAGGAGATCGCCGAGCGCTCGCTTGAGCTCGACGAGATTCTTGATCGTGTGGGCCCGCTGCCACTGGGCCGACTCCCACTGCTCCGTCGTGACGTCACGGAACCCGGGCAGCCGCGTCCAGTCGGGTTCGACGTACTCGCGGCGCAGCGGATACTCGAACGGCTGGTCCGAGGCGTGGGCGTGGCCGGCCTCGTGCCTGGGACGTCTCGCGCTCGGGTCGGTCTGCTCGTTCATCGTTCGGCTCCGGTATCCGCGACGGCCGGGTCTCGCTTGCAGCCTCTTCAGCCGAGCCGGATGAACCGGCTCTCCAGGGGCATGATACCCGCGGTTCCTACGGTCGAACGATCTTATCGCCGAACGATGTCCGGTGGGCGGCCGGACTCAGCGTCGGCCGCGCGGGCCGCCGCGCCCGCCGTCGCGCCCGCCCATGCGTGGACGGCGCTCGAACCGCCCCTGGTCCTTCTCGGGCCGGGGCATCCGCAACCGGAGCGGCGTCGGGCCCGTGCGCTCGTAGCGGACCCAGATGTGGTCGATCTCGCGCCGGCGCTCCACCTCGCGCCAGCCGTCCGCGAGCAGGTGCTTGTGCCTTCCGGCGGCACCCTTGCGGAGCTTCTCCGTGTTCGGCACCTTGAGGAACAGGCGCTCGACGCGGACCTCCTTGTAGTCGGCCATGGCGGGAAGCGTAGCAGGGCCGACGCGCGCGACCCCGTGTGGACGCGGCCGCGCAGGGGAACCGTAGACTCGCGACGAGCGATCGCCCGGCAGATCGGCCGTGGGAGACCGGCCGGCCGATCCGAAGGAGGTTCGATGGGCACGGTGAACGCGTGGAACGAGCTGGCCGCGCAGCTCGGCGTGGACTCGATCAGGAGCTCGACGGCCGCGGGGTCGGGCCACCCCACGTCCTCGCTCTCGGCGGCCCACCTGGTCGCCGTCCTGTGGTCCGACCACCTCCGCTACGACGTCGCCGACCCGAAGAGCCTGGCGAACGACCGCTTCGTCCTGTCGAAGGGCCACGCGTCCCCACTGATCTTCTCCGTCTTGAAGGCCGTCGGCGCGATCGGCGACGAGCAGCTGCTGTCGTTCCGGCGGTTCGGATCCCCGGTGCAGGGGCACCCCGCCCCGCTCCCCGAGATGCCGTGGATCGACGTCGCGACCGGGTCGCTGGGCCAGGGCCTGCCGATCGCGCTCGGGATGGCGCTCGCGATGAAGATGGACGCGATCCCCGCCCGCGTGTGGTGCCTGATGGGGGACTCCGAGGTCGCCGAGGGCTCGGTGTGGGAGGCGATGGAGAACGCCTCGCACCACGGGGCGGACAACCTGATCGCGATCATCGACGTGAACCGGTTGGGCCAGCGCGGCCCCACGATGCTCCAGTGGGACCTGGAGACGTACGCCGCTCGCGCGCGTTCGTTCGGCTGGCACCCGATCGAGGTCGACGGTCACGACGTCGCCGCGATCGACGCCGCGTTCACCGAGGCGGAGGGGTCGGATGGGCCGGCGATCGTGATCGCCAAGACCGAGAAGGGGCACGGCGTGTCGTTCCTGGCGAACCAGGAGGGATGGCACGGCAAGGCGCTCTCGCAGGAGGAGGCGGATCGCGCGATCGCCGAGCTCGGCGGGCCGCGCGACGTCTCGGTCACGCCGCGCAAGCCCGAGGCCGGGGTCGCGCCGCCGGCCGACGTACCGAACGTGGTGCTGCCGGTGTACGCGGAGGCGATCGCGACACGGAAGGCGTTCGGGGAGACGCTTGCGGCGCTCGCGGTGCGGGGGGACGTGGTCGCGATCGACGGGGAGGTCTCGAATTCGACCCACACCGAGGACCTCCAGAAGGTCGCGCCCGACCGCTTCGTCGAGAGCTACATCGCCGAGCAGAACATGCTGGGGATGGCGGTCGGCATGCAGGTACTGGGCAAGGTGGTGTTCCCCGCGACGTTCGCCGCGTTCCTGACCAGGGCGTACGACTTCATCCGGATGGCCGCGATCAGCCGCGCGAACCTCCGGCTGAGCGGCTCCCACGCGGGGGTATCGATCGGCGAGGACGGTCCGTCGCAGATGGCGCTCGAGGACCTGGCGATGATGCGTGCCGTCCACGGCTCGACCGTGCTCTACCCGTGCGACGGCAACTCGACCGCGCGGCTGGTGGGGGCGATGGCCGACCTGCCTGGGATCTCGTTCATCCGGACGACCCGGGAGAAGACCCCCGCGATCTACGGGGGCGCCGAAGACTTCCCGGTCGGCGGTTCGAAGACCCTCCGGTCCTCGGACGCGGACCGGATCACGCTCGTCGGGGCGGGGATCACCGTCCACGAGGCGCTCGAGGCTGCGGGTTCGCTCGAGGCCGACGGGATCGCCGCCAGGGTGGTGGATTGCTATTCGATCAAGCCCATCGACGCGGAGACGCTCCGCGCCGCGGCGGCCCAGACCGGTCTGCTCGTCACGATCGAAGACCACTGGATCGAGGGAGGGCTCGGCGACGCCGTCCTCGCTGCGCTCGCGGACGGCGGAGACCTCTCGGGCCGGGTCGTCAAGGTCGCCGTGACCCAGATGCCCGGCTCCGGGACGCCCGAGGAGCTCCGCGACTGGGCCGGGATCTCGGCGTCCGCGATCGCCGACCGGGTCCGGTCGCTGCTGCGCTGAACGCCCGTCCTCAGACCTCGAGCGGAACGAGCTCGAACCGGTCCACGTCGACGAGACCTCGGTCCGTGAGCTTGAGTTCGGGGATCACGGACAGGGCGAGGAACGACATCGCCATGAACGGCGACGGGAGCGTGGTGCCGAGCTCCCCGGCCGCCTCCTCCAGGACGCGGGCGCGATCCGCGACCTCTTCGAACGTCAGGTCCGACAGGAGGCCGCCGATCGGGCAGGGCAGCTCTGCGGTGACCCTGCCGTCCATCACGACGACCTGGCCGCCGCCGATGGCACGGAGGTGGTTCGCCGCCGCCGCCATGTCCTCGTCGGTCATGCCCACCACCACGATGTTGTGGGCGTCGTGCGCGTGGCTCGATGCCAGCGCCCCCGCCTGCAGCCCGAACCCCTGCGCGAAGCCGACGCCGATCCGCCCGGTGCCTCGGTGCCGCTCGATCACGGCGAGCTTCGCCAGATCGCGCCCCGGGTCGGCGCACGCCTTGCCGCCTCGGCGCAGCGGTTCGCCGACCAGGGCTCGGGTGACGATCGTGCCCGCATCGACGCCGATCACGCGGACGGCCCCGTCGGCGACGACCGAGAAGTCAACCGGCTCGAGCTCGCGCACGTGCATGCTCTCCCGCATCCAACCCGGCAACGACGACGACGCGATCGGCGTGGGCCGCCCGCCGTCGGCGACCAGCCGACCGCGCTTCCAGACCCGCTCGGGCCGGAACGACACGAGGTCCGGCACCGCCACCACGTCGGCGAGGTAGCCGGGCGCGACGGCGCCGTGCTCGTGGAGGCGGTGGTACCGGGCCGCGTTGAGCGTCGCCATCACGACGGCGTCCGCGGGCGGGCAGCCGAGCGCCACCGCCTCGCGGACCACGTCGTTGATGTGCCCGTGCTCCTGAAGGTCGTGTGGCTCTCGATCGTCCGTGCACAGCAGGCAGTTCGTGATCCCGTGCTCGAGGACGAGCGGGAGGAGGGCCTCAAGGTTCCGCGCCGCCGAACCCTGGCGGATCATGATCCACATCCCCATTCGGCGCTTCTCGAGCGCCTCCTCGTACGTCGTGCACTCGTGGTCGCTCCGAACCCCTGCCGCGAGGTACGCGTTCAGTGCGCGGCCCGAGAGGCCGGGGGCGTGACCGTCGATGTGACGTCCCCCGGCGGCGGCGAGCTTGGCGACCGCGTCCTCGCCTCCCGCGACGACCGCTGGGTAGTCCATCATCTCGGCAAGCCCGATCGCCCGCGGCTCGGTCCGCAGCAGCTCGGCGATGTCCTCGGGTGTGAGCGTGGCTCCCGAGGACTCGAACGGCGAGGCCGGCACGCACGAGGAGACCATCACGTAGGCGTCGAGTGGGACCTCGTCGGCGTCGTGCAGGAGCGCGCGGACGCCGTCGATCCCGAACACGTTGGCGATCTCGTGCGGGTCGAGGACGACGGTGGTGGTCCCCCACGGGAGCGCCGCGCGCGCGAACTGGTCGAGCCGGAGCTTGGTCGTCTCCAGGTGCATGTGCCCGTCGATGAAGCCGGGGAGCAGGATCAGGCCCGAGACGTCGATCCGCTCGCTCCCCTGGTAGCCCGGTCCGACGCCGGCAACGTGTTGGCCGACGATCGCGACGTCGGCCTCGAGGAACTCGCCGGTGAACACGGACAACACCCGCCCCCCGGAAAGCACAAGGTCGGCGGGCTCGTCGCCGCGGGCGACGGCGATCCGGCGGACGAGATCGCTCGCCATCGACGCAGGGTAGCCCAACCCGCCCAGGTACGATGGTGCGTCCATGGCCGCCGTCATCGCACCCCCCAAGCCTCGCTTCCGAGGGCGGATCCATCAGGTCGCGTTCTTCGTGTCCCTCCCCGCGGGCGTGCTGCTGATCCTGCTCGCGAACGGACCCGCTGCGATCGCCGTGGCCAGCGTGTACGCCGTGAGCCTCGCGGCCGTGTTCGGATCGAGCGCCGTCTACCACCGGGGCCAGTGGACCGAAGCCGCGAGGCGGTGGTTGAAGCGGCTCGACCACTCGATGATCTACGTGCTGATCGCGGCGAGCTACACGCCGGTCGCGGCGCTCGTGCTCGGCGGGCCCTGGGAGGTCGTGCTCCTGTCCGTGATCTGGGCGGGAGCGGTGGTCGGGGTGACGATGAAGATGGCCCGCCCCGACGGGCTCTCCGTGGTGAGCGCCGTGCTCTACATCGTGCTCGGCTGGCTGGCCGTCGTGGCCCTCCCGCAGCTCGCGCGCGAGATGACGCTCGCGGAGCTCGTCCTCCTGCTGGCCGGGGGCATGCTCTACACGGCCGGGGCGATCGTGTTCGCGAGCCGGCGGCCCGATCCGTCGCCATCGATCTTCGGCTACCACGAGGTGTGGCACTCGTTCATGGTGGCCGCGGCGGCGTGCCATTACGCGATGATCCTGCTGCTCCTGCTTCCCTCCTGACCGGTAGCTGGTATCGTGGTCGTCGAGGACGGCATCGCCGTCCGTGAGGTTTCGCTCCTCGTTCCTCCTTCCGGATCATCTGGCCGGGGTCTCGGGGCAAGGCCAAACCTCCCCAGATCCATCTGGCCGCGCCCGCTCGGTTCATCCACGCAGGCGTCGCCGGCCGAGATGCGGCGCGCTCGACGCGCCGGAAGAAGGAGAGAACATGACCACGTTCACCGACCTGGGCGTGTCCGGGCACGTGATCGATGCCCTCGGTAGGCGAGGGGTATCCGATCCGTTCGCGATCCAGTCGCTCGTGCTCCGGGACGCGATCGCCGGACGAGACGTGCTCGCCCGTTCGGCGACCGGCTCCGGCAAGACGCTCGCGTTCGCGATACCGATCGTCGAGCGCGTCCGACCGAACGACCCCACGCCGACCGCGCTCGTGCTGGTGCCGACGCGCGAGCTCGCGCAGCAGGTGGCCGACGATTTTGTCGAGATCGCGCGGGCCGCGGGTCTGCGCGTCGGCGTCGCCTACGGCGGGGTCAGCATGCAGCAGCAGGCTCGCGGCAACGCCAAGGCCCACGTCCTGATCGCCACCCCGGGCCGCCTCCAGGATCTCGCCGAGCGAGGCAGCGTTCGTCTCGACCGCGTCCGGATCCTCGTCCTGGACGAGGCCGACCGGATGCTCGACATGGGTTTCCAGCCGCAGGTCGACCGCCTGGTCCGGCGCATCCCCAAGGACCGACAGACGATGTTCTTCTCCGCCACGTTGGACGGCGCGGTCGGGCACCTGGCGCGCGCCTACACGAACGACGCGGTCCTGCACGAGGTCGAATCGGCCCACGACACGGTCGACGGGCTCGACCATCGCTTCGTCCAGGTCGAGTCCCGCGGCAAGGTCGAGGCGCTGATCGAGCTCCTCGAGCACGACGGTGAGCTGACGCTCGTCTTCGTGCGGACCAAGCGCGGCGCCGACCGTCTGGTGCACAAGCTGAAGCAGAAGGGGATGCAGGCCGAAGCGCTCCACGGCGACATGCCGCAGCGGGCGCGTCAGCGCGCGCTCGAGCGGTTCGAGACGGGCAAGGCCAGGGTCCTCGTGGCGACGGACGTCGCCGCTCGAGGTCTCGATCTCGAGCGGATCAGCCACGTGGTGAACTACGACCCGCCTCAGGACGACAAGGGCTACGTGCACCGCGTCGGGCGCACGGCGCGCGCGGGACGGACCGGCACCGGTATCACGCTGGTGACGGCCGACCAGCAGGGCGACGTTGGCCGGATGGCCGCCCGCCTGGACCTGCACGAGGCGTTCGAGGAAGAGGGCATGAAGGTCGCGCCCCCGCAGGTGGTCTTCTCCGCGAGCGCCAGGGGCAAGCGTTCCGGTCTGCGGGCGCGCCGACGCAGGGTCCTCTAGCCCGAACGGACCGTCGCGCTACTCGACGGTGAAGGCGACCCGCATCCCTTCCTGGTAGTGGGCCTCCTGCTCCGCCTCGTCGTAGATGTTGCAGATGAACACGTAGTTGCCGGCGTCGAGCGAGACGGTGAGCGTCGGCGTGTCACCCACGGCGATGTCCTCGATCTCATCGATCAGCTCGAGGCCTTCGCCCTCCTCGTCGACCGAGCCGTCCGCGGCCGTCGGCAGAGCATCGGGCGCGAGATCGGTCTTGAACACGACGAACTCGTGGGTGTCATCCGGGCCCTTGTTCGTCACGTCGAACGTGACGTCACCGGCCGGGGCCGAACTCGAGGCAGGGATGACGGCGAACTCCTGGACCGTGACGTCGACCGTCGTTCCGCCCCCGGTCGCGCCGGTCTCACCCCCGTCGTCATCGCTGCACCCGGCCGCGACCAGGGACAGCGCGCCGACGGTCGCCGCGAAGATGGCCGCCCGACGGCGCCGTGAACGCAGGACCATGGTTCCTCCTTCCTCCCCCAACCGTGGTCGTTGCGTGAGAGCACGACCCTACCGCGCCTCGAGCGCACGAGGGAAGCCCTCCCGCCGGGTGTCCCCTTCGTGGGGCTAGCAGGTGTGCTCGTCGGGGAGCAGCGGTCGGAAGATCAGCTGGTAGTCGGTCCCGTCGCTGGTCCACGGGGTCAGGGCGTTCGCAGCGCGAGTCGCCGAGAGCAGGGTCGCGAGATCCTCGCCCGTGACCACGCCGCAGCGCGTGTCCGCCGGTGCGTTCGGGATGGGCTCGCCGAACGCGTCCAGCGGGGGCTCGAGCGGCCACTCGATCGGGTCCTGCGGCAGTTCGGGATCTCCCTGGTACGGGAGGACGTACACACGCATCTCGGTCGGGTCGAAGGGACGTTCGGATCCGACCGAACCGTTCGGGAGCCAGCTCCGCAGGTCGGTGAGCTTCGCCTGGAACGCCGCCAGCTTCGCGCGGGCGTCGACGTCCTTCTCGTTCCCACAGGTGCCTGCGGGCTCGCCGACGTCGAGCGCGTACGCGGAAACGACCGACGTCGTGCCGTCCGCGGTCGTGGTGAACACGGTGGTCGCGGCGTCGGCGATGCACTGGTCGCCATAGTCGGCGTCGCCGTCCAGGAGGCCGGCGTCCCTGGCGGCCTGCAGGATGGTCTGGATTCCGTCCTCGGAGAGTTGGGTGGCGGTGAGGTTCGGGAGGGCCGGGCCGGGATAGATCTCGATCTGGGGACCGGGAACGATCAGCGTCCCGTCGCCGAACAGGGACCAGAACGGCGTACTGCCGAGCGTGTATTCGTACGCCACGAACCCCCCCTCGAACGACATGCGAAGGATCAACTGGTCCGCGCCGGTCGGATGTTCGATCCCGGTCGCGCCGGTCGCCCCCGTGGCGCCGCCCGAACCTGGGTCATCGTTCGCGACCCCGCCGCACGCCGAGGCGAGCACGGCCACCGCCGCGACCGCCATACCGATCCGCCCTACGCGCATGGTCGCTCCTTGTCGTCGAGGTCGTCGAGGCTGGGCCGTCGAGTCTGGCTTGGACGCGACGTCAGGCTCGAAGGTTCCACCCGGCCGCTGCGGTTGCATCCGGTCGCGCTAGGCTGGGCGGGATGCGCGCCTTGCGCAAGACCGCACCTCGCCCCGGCGCCGAGCTCCGCGACGTCCCGATCCCGGAACCGGGCGAGGGTGAGGTGCTCGTCCGCGTGCACGCCGCGTCCATCTGCGGGACCGACCTCCACATCTTCGACTGGAACGAGTGGGCCCAGAGTCGTGTGACCCGCGTGCCGATGACGTTCGGCCACGAGGTGGCGGGGACCGTGGAGGCGGTCGGTCCCGAGGTCCACCACGTGCAGCAGGGAGCCTTCGTGGCCCTCGAGACCCACATCGCGTGCGGGGTCTGCTCCACCTGCCGGACCGGACGGGCGCACATCTGCCGCAACCTCAAGATCCTCGGCGTCGATACCGACGGCGCGTTCGCCGAGTACGTGGTGGTCCCCGCGGTGAACGCGTGGGTCGTCGGCGAGGGGATCCAGCCCGACCACGCGTCGGTGATGGAACCCTTCGGGAACGCCGTGCACGCGACGTTCGGGACCGAGGGCGGCGAGGACCTGCTCACGAACCCGGTCGCGGTCATCGGCTGTGGCCCGATCGGCCTGTTCGCGGTGGGGATCGCCCGCGCACTGGGCGCCTGGAAGGTGATCGCGATCGAGCCCAACGACGAACGCCGGTCGCTGGCGGCGAAGATGGGTGCGGATCTGTTGATCGACCCGAAGGCCGACGACCCCGTCGAGGCGGTGCTCGACGCGACGGACGGCAACGGTGCGGAGGTCGTGCTCGAGATGTCGGGCAATGCGACGGCGATCGATCAGGGGACCCGCCTGCTGGCGCGGGGCGGCCGCATGTCGCTGCTCGGGCTCCCCGACGGCCCGGTGACACTCGACCTGAACGACCAGGTGATCTTCAAGGAGGCGCGGATCCTGGGGATCACGGGCCGCCAGATGTTCCGGACGTGGCAGCAGACGACGACGTTGCTCTCCACCGGGCGGGTCGACATCTCCCCCGTGATCACGCACCGGTTCCCGTTGGATCGGTACGAGGAGGCGTTCGAGACGGCCGCCTCGGGTCACGCGGCGAAGGTGATCGTGTTCCCGCGTGCGAACGATCAGAGGTAGCCGGCCGTCCCGGTCGTGGTCGTCGGCGGCTCCTCCCGTGGTTGCGCAGCGAGCGCCTGGACCGTGAACGGGAGGATCTTCACGTCATCCCCCTGCATCGAGATCACGACGCGGTAGTCGCCGGGTCCGGGGAGCGGGAGCCCGTTGAGGTTCAGGGCGATCGGCACGATCTGCTCCTCGTCGCCGCCCGTGGTGAACTCGCCGCCGATGCGCTGCACCGGACCATCGGGACCGGCGCCCAGCGAGAGGTCTTGGCCGGACGGGCCCAACAACCGAAGCTCGAAACGACGCACCTCCACGGCCGAACCCGCCGGGATCCGGACCAGGAGCCCGATCCCCACGCGATCGTGCCGGGCCGGGAACAGCGCGACCGCGATGCGGTTCCACCCCGCCCCCAGCGCGTAGAGCTTGCCCTGAACCGACGCCACGGAGTCCGCGAGGAACGCGTCGAGCTCGATGTCGCTCACGATGCCCTCCTGCGTTCTCTTGGCTGCGTTCTCTTGGCTGCGTCTTTCGGCCGTCGGTCGGCCGGATCGGAGGACATAGCGTATGCGGTAGCGTGAGGTTCCGATGCCGGGTGCGCTCGACTTCCTGAAGCAGCGCCTCGCCGAGCTCGATCAGCAGGGACTCCTGCTGCAGCCGAGGACGCTCGAGGGACCCACGGGCGCACGGGCTCGGTTCGACGGGCGGGACGTGATCAACCTCGCCTCCAACAACTACCTCGGGCTGGCGAGCCACCCCCGGATGAACGCCGCGGCCTCGAAGGCCGCGAGCGAGCTCGGCGCCGGGACGGGTGCCGTGCGGACGATCGCGGGATCGATGACCCTGCACCGCGAGCTCGAGCGCCGGTTCGCCGCCTTCAAGCACGCCGAGGACGCGCTGATGTTCCAGTCGGGCTTCACGGCGAACGCCGGGACCGTCGCCGCGATCCTGGACAAACAGGACGTGATCGTGAGCGACCGCCTGAACCATGCATCGATCATCGACGGCGCGAGGCTCTCGCGCGCCGAGATCAAGGTGTTCGAGCACAGGGACGCAGACCACGCGGAGGCCATGCTCCGAGAGAGCAAGGCCGAGGGTCGGCGACAGCTGCTGATCACGGACGGCGTGTTCTCGATGGACGGCGACATCGCGCCCCTGCCCGCGCTCGTCGAGGTCGCCGAGCGCCACGGGGCGATCATGATGATCGACGATGCGCACGCGTCGGGCGTCCTCGGCAAGGGCGGCGCCGGGACGGTCGACCACTTCGGCCTCCACGGCCGGGTCGACGTGCAGGTCGGCACGCTCTCGAAGGCGATCGGGGTGCTGGGTGGGTTCATCGCCGGGCCGCACGAGCTGATCGAGTGGCTGCAGAACCGGGGCCGGCCCTACCTGTTCTCGACGAGCGCGCCGCCGGCGGCGGTCGCCGCGTGTATCGAGGCGCTCGACATCATCGAGGACGAGCCCGAGCGGCTCGATCGCCTGTGGTCGAACACGCGATACCTCAAGGCGGGGCTGCACGAACTCGGGTTCGATACGGGAACGAGCGAGACGCCGATCACGCCGGTGATCACCGGGGACGAGGAGCGGACGCAGACGTTCGCGCGGCGGTTGTTCGAGGAGGGGGTGTTCTGCCCGGCGATCGTGTTCCCCACGGTCGCCAAGGGCTCGGCCCGCGTGCGGACGATCGTGACCGCCGACCACACGGAGGAGGACCTCGGCGACGCGCTCGAGGTGTTCGGGCGGGTCGGCGACGAGCTGGGGTTGCGCTAGCGCTCGCCGTCTACACTCCTGCGACCCCGGCCCGGATGCCTCGGATCATGAGGTCGAGCCCAAAGTCGAACTGTTGGTCTGTCGTGCAATCGGTGAAGTACGGGAAGCAAGCCATCACGTTCACCAGGCCGGACCCCTGCAGCGCCTCAAGCGCGAGATCGTGCTGCCGGGCATGCTCGTCGTCGTTTCCGAGCATCAAGCCCTGCTCCATCATCACGAACCCCAGGATGTAGCCGCCCAAGGCATTGAACGCCTGGGCGGCATCCCGGTCCGATAGCCCGGCGCGGCGCAACACCCCGAGAGCGGAGTCCATCGCCCGGTACGTGGCGACGCCCTCCAGCGGCTTGTGTCGTTCCGCGAGCAACTGACAGACGCTCGGGTGCAGGCCAAGGAGCCGTCGCCATTCGCGAGCCATCGCGCGGGCATCCTCGGCCCAATCGCCGGTGGACGCGGGGAACTCGAACTCGTTCATCGCGCGCTCCGTGACACCCTCGAGGATGTCGTCCTTGTCTTCGACGTGGTTGTAGAGCGACATCGCCTCGACCCCGAGCTCCCGCCCGATCCGGCGCATCGTGACGGCCTCCAGCCCTTCGTCGTCCATCACCCGCAGGGCCGTCTCGATGATCCGGTCCCTGGTGAGGGGCTCGCGATGCCGCGCTTCCTCGGTGACCTCGGTCTTCGTCCGCACGTTCATCCACCGTCCATATCGGTCAGGGAAACTTTCCGGTCCGGGAAGTCATTTCCGTGTCCCGGGGTTGACACCTTACATCGTATTCCTATACTCCATACGGTGTAAGCATATGCCGTAAGTCGGCGGAGGGCAAGATGGCGAAACGAGAGGTAGGGGGGACGGGATGAGGCTCAATCCGGAATCCATCGCACGCTCGAGCAGCAGGCACCCGTGGCGCACGGTCGGGATCTGGGCGGTGATCCTGATCCTCGGGTTCGGGGCGTCAGGGGTCCTGATGAGCGACGCGCTCACGACGGACTTCGACTTCACGAACAACCCCGAGGCCATCCAGGCGCAGAAGCTCCTGGAGAAGGAGAAGCTCGAGCAAGACGTCTCGCCGGAGACGTTCGTGATGACGGGTCCTCAGGGCGCGACGACCGATCCGGCTTTCACCCAAGCGGTGAACGACGCTCTGAACGACCTCCGCGGTCTGGATTCGAACGTCGTGCTCCAGGTTCCGTCCGCGTACCCGCTCCCCGAGCAAGAGGCGTCAGACCCACAGGTCGCCGCGCTCGGACCGATCCCATCGGACGACGGCACCGCCGTGCTGTTCAACATCGTCCTGGTGGGCGACAGCGATCAGACCGCGACGATCGTCGAGGAGTTGAACGCGATCCATGATCGGTACAGCACGGGGGACATGCAGTTCTACATGCTGGGTGAACCGACATCGACCGAGGACTTCAAGAAGATCTCCGAAGAGGACCTTGCGAAGGGAGAGTTCGTCGGGGTCGTCGTGGCGATCATCGTCCTGCTGGTCGTGTTCGGATCGCTGATCGCCGGCGTCACGCCGATCATCATGGGGATCTTCGCCATCGGGGTGGCGTTCGGGCTGGTTGGCGTGATTGGGCAGGTCTGGCGGTTCAGCTTCTTCGTCCCGAACCTGATCTCGATGATGGGACTGGCCGTCGGGATCGACTACTCCCTGTTCATCGTCTCCCGTTACCGCGAGGAGCGGCAGCATGGGCGGGACAACCTCGGGGCGGTGGGACGGTCCGGGGCGACCGCGAACCGAGCCGTCTTCTTCAGCGGCATGACCGTCGTGCTCGCGCTCGCCGGGATGCTGCTGGTCCCGACCACGATCTTCAGGGGCCTGGCGGGCGGCGCGATCATGGTCGTCCTGATCTCGGTCGCGTTGTCGATGACGCTCCTCCCGGCACTGATGGCGCTGTTCGCGGACCATCTCGTGAAGCCGGGCTGGCTCTTCGGTCGCGGGCGCACCCTCGAGCACGGCCGGGCGGGTGGCTTCTGGGACCGGATCACGCGCACCGTCATGGCTCGGCCGTGGGTGTGGCTGATCGTGACCGCGTCCTTCATGATCCTGCTCTCCGTGCCGTACTGGGCGCAGTCGAACCCGCACGACAGCGAGCGGGGGATCCGGACCGGCTTCTCGGGCATCTCGACGATCCCGGACGACATCCAGACGAAGCAGGCATTCGACGTCCTGATCACGAAGTTCCCGACCACGGGTCAGCAGTCGACCGCGGACGTCGTGATCCCAGGAGCCTCGTCGGACCCCGCCGTCGAGCAGGGGATCCAGGATCTCGAGACCGCGGCCGCGAACAACCCGTCGTTCGGCGAGCCCCAGCCGGCGCAGACGAGCGCGGACGGAACGGTAACGCTCGTGCGGATCCCGTTCGCGGGCGAGGCGACGGACGAGTCGAGCGAAGCGGCGGTCGATGCCGTCACGGCGTTGCGTGACGACTACGTCCCCCAAGCGTTCGGCGCGGACTCGGGCGTCCTCGTCGGCGGGGACACCGCCCTCACCAAGGACTTCTTCGACATCTCGAACTTCTACACGCCGATCGTCATCGGGCTGGTGCTCGGGCTCTCGTTCATCCTGTTGACCGTGGTTTTTCGCTCGATCGTCGTGCCGGCGAAGGCCATCGTGATGAACCTGCTGTCGGTGGGCGCCGCCTACGGGCTGATCGTGCTGATCTTCCAGAAGGGGGGCCCGGCCTTCGCGAAGTCGATCGCCGATGGTCTGAACTTCATCCAGGTCGACGCGATCGAGGCGTGGCTCCCGTTGTTCCTGTTCTCGATCCTGTTCGGTTTGTCGATGGACTACCAGGTCTTCCTGATCAGCCGCATCCGAGAGGAATACGACAAGACGGGCGACAACTCCGAGGCGGTCGCGTACGGCCTGCGGACCACGGGCGGCATCATCACGGGCGCCGCGATCATCATGGTGGCGGTGTTCGCCGCCTTCTCGACCGGACGGATCGCTGGGATCCAGCAGATGGGTTTCGGCCTCGCGGTCGCGGTCTTCCTCGACGCGACGATCGTGCGATCCATCCTGGTCCCATCGGCGATGAAACTGTTGGGCCACCGCAACTGGTACCTGCCGGGGTGGCTGCAGTGGCTGCCGAAGCTCAACGTCGAAGGCGCCGCGGAGGAGCAGGAGCCCGTGCTGCTCCCCCAGGCGGAGCCCGTCGGCGTGCGGGACGACGCCTGATCGTCGCAGCGTCGCTGAGGAAGGGGGCCCCCCGGTGCGGGGCCCCCTTCTCGTTGTCAGGGCTCCGACGATGACGTGCGACCACTCCCGTGACAAGAGCCATGCCGTCGGGCTGCTACTCAGGCCGTTGGGCGGCTGCGTTCACGAGCGCGGCCACGATCTCACTCTGGTCAGTTTGGGAGAGAGGCGGGTTGACGCGATCGGACATGTGAAACTGAACGCCATCCGTAAAGACGTTGAGATTGACGAGCTTGGCGAGAGGCATGTCAATCGTCTTTCGACTCCCCATGTAGACGGCGCGCCTGTTGGTGATGGCGAGGAGTCCCGTGTCTGCCACTTGAAGTTGAGTTCCTACCTGCACCATTGCGACCCGGACGCCACCCACTCGGTATCTAGCGCCGGTCTTCCCGATGCGGATGCTGAAATCGCTGTATTCACCCCGGTACTCCTTGAGCGACTTCCTTCATCGGGTTCGCGGTGACCTCAACGTGGACGATCTCACCTTTCCTCGATGATCCAGTCCACGTTGCAGTCCACACCTGGCTCCCGCGCGGACACGATCTGCCCCTCAATTGTCCTTGCGACAATCACGTTGACTGGGCATTCTGTCCGAATCACTGAAACCGGCGAAATCGAAATGACTCGCACCTCGTTCGGTTCATCGTCCGCGTCATCCTGGCGTTCGTAGATGACGAGAATGTCTTCTGTCCGGTTCTCTATCTGGAGGAACTCCTCGGGCGAGGCTCCATGGTCCCCAAACTGGCTGAGCGCCCACACCACCCAACTCGCTCCCCCCACCAGGATGAGCGAGACGATCGCGAAGAGCAGCCACGCACGCCTGGAGCCTCCTGCCGGACGAGCCTGAACCACTGATCCCTCGTTCCCGTGTCGCCCCTCGGCGGATGTTCTTGTGAGCGATGCTGATCGCTGTTCATAAGTCCCGGTTAAAGACGCCCTTTTAGCCCAGGATACCCGTGCCGCTTGGCAGAACAGCCGGACGATGCCCGTGGTCACTGCGCGGATGGTGCACGGTACGGGCTAGTCCGTTAGGTCGTGCGCGTAGAGAGAGCCCGCAATGCGAACGCCACGATGCACCTCAGCTTGTTGTTAGGGCGACCACGATGGTTGCCAAGGCAGTCAGGAATGTTGCCGCGACCAACCAAAAAGTGGACGGTTCCTGGTTCTTCCGCCGCGAGATACCTCAAGGGAAGAACGCCTCGAAGTCATGAATAGAGTTGGCGGTCCAGGCCAGGGTCCTCTTGTGCCAACGCCGCCATCGATCAACTGGGCCCACTGCCGGAGCATCCCACGGCGAGGCAGTGCGGAGGCAGCACGGGACCCGGCGCGACCTGTCGCAACATGACACCTGTGTGATTCTTGTGAGTGGCCTGACCTGCGGGTTCCCGGATAACGGCTGGTCAGTGATGTACGTGGCGATATCTCGTTGATAGGGTCCCGCGCCATGGAGGAACCCCAGGGGCTCGAGCTGCGTGGGGAGCGCGACGAGCTGCGCGAGTTGTTGGGGCGGATCGGCGCCTGGAGCTTCGCGCTCGAGTCGTTGACCGCCGCCGAGGAGCGCGAGGCCGTGGCCGAGATCGAGTCGTTCGGCTACGGCGCGATCTGGTTCCCCGAATCCGTCGAGAGCCGCGAGGTCTTCGCCCACGCGGGATGGATCCTCGCAAGCACCGAGCGAGCGCTCGCCGTGAGCGGGATCGCGAACGTCTGGGCGCGCGATCCGACCGCGATGGCGAACGGCTGGCGGATGCTCTCGGATGCCTACCCGGGGCGGTTCGTCCTGGGGATCGGCGTGAGCCACGCGAGCTCGGTCGCGCGCCGCGGCGGCACCTACGAGCGGCCGTACACGGCGATGCGCGGGTTCCTCGATGCGATGGACCGCGCGCCGTCCTCGGCCCCCGAGCCCGAGCTCACGCCGCGGCTCGTGCTCGCGGCGCTCGGCCCGAGGATGCTCGAGCTCGCGGCCGAACGCGCCCACGGCGTCCACCCCTACTTCGTCCCGGTGGAGCACACCGCGTTCGCGAGGCAGCGCCTCGGTCCGGGCCCAGTCCTCGCGGTGGAGCAGACCGTGGTGTTGGAGAGCGACCCGTCCGAGGCCCGGCGCGTCGCCCGTGGCTTCGCGCTGGACTACCTGCAGACCGAGAACTACGCGCGGAACCTCAAGCGCGTGGGCTGGACGGACGCCGACGTCGCCGGTCAGGGGAGCGACGCCCTGATCGACGCCGTGGTCGCGTGGGGCGACGTCGACCGCGTCGCGGTGCGCGTGCGCCAGCATCTCGACGCCGGCGCGGACCACGTCTGCGTCCAGGTGGTCGCCGAGGACGAGCTCGACCCGTGCCTCCCGCAGCTCCGCGAGCTCGCGCCCGCGCTGCTCGAGCTCTAGGTCAGCGTGCCTTCAGGCGCGCCTGCACCGCGTCGCTCCGAAGCTCGCGGCGGGCGTCGCGGGCGATCCACCTGGCGGATCGGGCATCGGTCCGCTCGATCTGCTCGGCGGTCCGGATCGCCCGGGCGTTGAGCTCCGCGCTGCGCTTGCCGATCTGCCGCAGGGCCCAGGAGACCGCCTTCTTCACGTAGTTACGGTCGTCGCTCGCCTGCTCGCGGATCACGGGCAATACGGATGCGAACGCGGCGTCGGGGAGGTCCCTGCGGTGGACCGCGGCGCACGCCATGAGCGCGAACGCGGCACGCTTCTCGAGCTCGGGCTCGCGGGTGCTCCACTCGACCGCCTTGTCGAGCGCGAACGGTGTTCGATCGAACAGGTTGCCGCACACCCCGTCGCAGACGTCCCACGAGTCCAGGTCGGCCACCCAGGCGTCCATCTGCGCTTGCGAGACCCTGGCCGGCTCGTCCACCAGCGAGGCGAGGATGCGGGCCTCGTGGATCCCGGACGCCCAGAGCGCCGCGGCAAGCTCGTGGTCGGGCCGGAGGCCGCGCGCGAGGTGTCTGAGGTCGGTGACGGTCACGCCGATCGCGCGATCCGTGCGGATCCCGTACCGCGCCATCCCCTCGAGGTGGGACGGATCGCCCATCTCCTCGAGCGTCTGAAGGACCTCGCGGGCCATTCGGGTGGCTCTCGGCGCCGGCGGGATGTGGGCGCCCCTGTGTTACCGGCCGTCGCCCAGCTGCCCGGCGGGGGGACCGGGAGGCGGCTGGTCGCCGATGTCGTACGCCTCGCCTCTGCGCCGGGACTGGTCGACCCGGATCTGGAAGTCACGCTGGAACGCGCGCATCCGCCGCTTGGC
>DASXTX010000007.1:0-3048 GCA_036505195.1 Actinomycetota bacterium | reverse complement strand
GAGTGCACGCTCGGCCCAGAACGCCTCGACGAAGCTCGGCAATGGATCGAGACGTTTCGCATGTGGGAACGGCGGCTCGACGCGCTCGACCGCTACGTCTCGACTCGCGCGGGGCGACGCGCGTGAGCCCCGACGTCCGTCTCCAGCGGTGGTTCGAGGCGCCCCCGGACGTCGTGTTCGACGCGTACACGGAACCCGATGCGCAACGGGCACTCAGGGCCGGGGAGCTCGATTGGGTCGTGGAGTCCACGTGCGATCTCCGTGTCGGAGGCGAGTGGATCATCCGGTTCGGCCCGGCCTCTGCGCCCTATGTCGAGCGGAACGTCTTCCACACCGTGGAGAGGCCACACCGTCTCGTCTACGCGTCGACCACCGAGTGGCCGGATGGATCGCGCGTCGAATCGCTGATGGAGATCAGCCTGCAATGGCTTGATGGGCAAACGCTCCTCACGCTCACGCAACGAGGGCTCCCCTCCGGCGACATCGAACGAGGGCACATCGACGGCTGGAACGAGTTCCTGGACGGGTTCGTGGCCAGGATCCAGACGCGGTCCGCGACGTGAGCAAGCGGAGATGAAAGGGAGGGCAGCGATGCGCAAGGTCACGTCCGAGATCTCGATGTCGCTGGACGGGTTCATCACCGGACCGAACGTGCGCGTCGGGAATGGGATGGGGGGCGATGGGGATCGCCTTCACGACTGGATGTTCGACGCGAAGACGGAGACCGACGCCGCGATCGTGGATGAGAAGTATGCCTCGACCGGGGCGGTCTTGATGGGGAAGCGGATGTTCGACGTCGGTTTCGAGCCGTGGGGCGACCCTCCGCCCTTCGGGATGCCGGTGTTCATCGTGACTCACGAAGCGCGAGAGCCTTTGCCCATGCAGGGCGGTACGACCTACACCTTCGTGGCGGATGGGCTCGAGACAGCACTCGAGTTGGCCCGTGCCGCCGCCGGCGACAAGGACGTCGGCATCTGGGGCGGAGCGAACATCATGAGGCAATACCTGAAGGCCGGGTTGCTGGACGAGATGCAGCTCCACCTCATCCCCGTACTTCTCGGCGATGGCATCCGGCTCTTCGAGGATCTCGACCCCGTGGGGATCGAACTGCGGAGGACGAGCTCGATCGAGACTCCGGGCGCCACCCACTTCCGATTCGAAGTGGTGAAGTGACCCGTGTGATCCCCCTACTTCTCGCCTTCGAAGGGCACGTTCGCTCTTCCTTACGGAACGACGATCTAGCCCGAGCCTGAGGTAGAGGCCAGCTCCATCAGCCGGCGTTCGAGGAAGCGTCGCTCGGCACCTTCCTCGGTAAGTTCCCTCGCACGTCGATAGGCGCTACGGGCCTCGTCGGTCCGCCCGAGGCGTCGCAAGAGCTCGGCCCGGGTCGAGTGCAGGTAGCGGAAATCGTCGAGACCGAGTTGGTCGACGATACGCAGGCCGGCCCTGGGCCCTTCGGTCTCGGCGACGGCGATGGCCCGGTTCAGCTCCACGACGGGCGAGCCAGTCAGGCGGGCGAGCTCCTCATACAACGCGGCGATCTGCGTCCAGTCGCACGGGACCTCGGCGTGCAGCGAGGCGATGGCAGCCTGCAGGAAGTAGGACCCCCCGCCACCCAGGGCGAGCGCGCGGTCGAGCTCGGCGCGTCCTGCGGCGATCTGCTCGGGGTTCCAGCGGGACCGGTCCTGATCGCCGAGCAGCACGAGCTCGCCGTCGCGGAACCGGGCCTCACGACGGGAGTCGTGCAAGAGCATCATCGCCAGCAGCCCGCGAACCTCGGGGTCGTTGGGGAGCATTTCGGCCAGTGCGCGTCCCAGCCACAGCGCCTCTGCCGCCAGCTCGTCGCGCCCGCCATAGCCCTCGTTGAAGATCAGGTAGACGACGGCGAGAACGGCATCGAGACGCTCGCGGAGCAGGTGAGGCGGCGGCACTCGGAACGGGATCCGGGCCGCCCTGATCTTGCGCTTGGCCCGCACCAGCCGTTGCGCCATCGTTCGCTCCGGTACGAGGAATGCTCGGGCGATCTCCTGGGTTGTGAGCCCGCCGAGGGTCCGCAAGATGAGCGCAACCTGGGCCTCTGTCGCGAGCGCCGGGTGACAGCACGTGAAGATGAGCTCCAGCCGCTCGTCGGGAAACGTGGTGGTGTTCATCGGCACCTCAGTCCGGTCGCCCGCGACGAGCGGGCCGAACTTGGTCGCGAGGGCCCGGTCTCGGCGGATGCGGTCCGTTGCCCGGTTCCGAGCCGTCTTCATCAGCCAGGCGCGCGGATGGCTGGGAATGCCGTCGCGTGGCCACCGGTCGGCAGCGATGGCGAACGCCTCCTGCGCGGCTTCCTCGGCGAGATCGAAGTCGCCGAGGAAGCCGATCAGGGCGGCCAGGACGCGTCCCCATTCCTCGCGGAAGATGCGATCGAGCGTCGCTACCAATACACCTCGGAGGGTCGAATCTCGACGGCGCCACCATAGCGCGCCGCGGGGACGCGGGCGGCCACCTCGATGGCCGCATCGAGGTCGTCGGCCTCGAGGATGAACCAACCGCCGACGGCTTCCTTCATGCCGACGAACGGACCGTCCGTTGTCAGGGTCTTGCCGCCCTCGACGCGGACCGTGGTCGCGTTCTGGGGCAGGCCCATCGGCAGTCCGGGAGTGACGCCCGGCGTCTGGTTGATCCCTTGGTAGTCGGCGTTGACCTGCTTCTGCTCCTCCTCAGGGAGCGCGGCCTGTCGCTCGAGCGCGTCGCCCTGGTAGATCAGCATGACGTACTGCATCGCCACCTCCTCGTCCTTAGCCGGATCGGTCGAAGTAAGACGAACGCCGGCCCACGAAATCGACCGGTCGACACCGGAAACCTTGCCATGCCCGCGCGGTCCCGGTCAGGCGTCGACGTAGGCCGCGAGGTGCTCCCCGGTGAGGGTGGAGCGGGCGGCGACGAGGTCGGCCGGTGTGCCCTCGAAGACGATCCGACCGCCGTCGTGGCCGGCGCCGGGACCAAGGTCGATGATCCAGTCGGCGTGCGCCATGACCGCCTGATGGTGCTCGATGACGATGA
>DASXTX010000006.1:0-76135 GCA_036505195.1 Actinomycetota bacterium | reverse complement strand
CTGGTCTTCATCGTCCAGGAGAACCGTTCGTTCGATCACTACTTCGGGACGTTCCCGGGCGCCGACGGCATCCCGATGCGGAACGGGAGGCCGACGGTCTGCGTCCCCGACCCGATCGCCGGAGCATGCGTCCGGCCCTATCACACCCATGAGCAGCTGCAGGAGGGGGGTCCCCACGGCCAGCGACACTCGGAGCTGGACGTCGACGGCGGGAAGATGGACGGGTTCGTCAGGACCGTGATCGACAGCCCGCTGTACTGCGCCGATCACCGCTCGGATCCGAAGTGCGCGGCGTACCTCGGGCCGCAGGGGCAACCGGACGTCA
Source organism: Actinomycetota bacterium (assembly GCA_036505195.1). Classification (GTDB taxonomy): domain Bacteria; phylum Actinomycetota; class UBA4738; order UBA4738; family HRBIN12; genus DASSJM01. The sequence goes on along the minus strand of DASXTX010000006.1, from coordinate 75,810 downwards.
TGAGCTACCACACGGCGAAGGAGATCCCGAACTACTGGCGATACGCCAAGGAGTTCGTCCTGCAGGATCACATGTTCGCGCCCGCGGATTCGTGGACGCTGCCGGCGCACCTGTTCCTCGTGTCGGCGTGGGCCGCCCATTGCACCGATCCCCGGGACCCGATGTCCTGCGCCTCGAACCTCTATCTGAACGATGAGTTCCAGACGATGCGCGCGCACCGGGACGTTCCGCTCTGGGCGTGGACGGACATCACCTACCTCCTGCACGAGCAAGGGGTCTCGTGGGGGTACTACGTCGGCGACGACACGTGCTTCTTCGACCCATGCCCCGGTCACCCCCCGAAGAACACGGTCGCGCAGCAGAACCCGCTCCCGTGGTTCACCACGATCCGCGAGACGGGTCAGATGGATCGCATCCAGACGCACACCCAGTTCTACCGGCAGGCCGCGAACGGCACGCTGCCGTCCGTCTCGTGGGTCATGCCGTACAACGGGGTCGGCGAGCACCCGGCCTCGGGCGCACCGATCTGGAAGGGCCAGCGGCACGTCACGAACGTCGTGAACGCACTGATGCGGGGCCCGGATTGGAACGAGACCGCGATCTTCCTCACGTGGGACGACTGGGGCGGCTTCTACGACCACGTCGAACCCCCGCGGGTCGATCTCAACGGTTACGGGATCCGCGTTCCGGGCCTGCTGATCAGCCCGTGGGCCCGGGCGGGGCTGATCGACTCACAGACGCTGTCCTTCGACGCCTACCTCAAGCTCATCGAGGACCTGTTCCTGGACAAGCAGCGGCTCAACCCGGCCACCCTCAGCCGTCCGGACTCGCGACCCACGGTCCGCGAGAATGCCTCGATCCTGGGGAACCTGCTCAAGGAGTTCGACTTCACCCAGGATCCGATCCCGCCCCTGATCCTGGATCCGAGACCCTAGCGACGCGCGACGCGCTCACCCACTCGTTGGACGCGATGGAACGCCGGCGGTCTCGACTGGGCGCCGGTAGCGATCCGCGGTAGCTGGCCCGCCTGGATTCGAACCAGGACTAACTGATCCAGAGTCAGCCGGGCTACCGTTACCCCACGGGCCAGAGGCGCCATGCTAACAGCGCCCTCTGGCTCGTGGGGAGCGGTAGCACGCGTCTCGACCTATGCCGGTGTGACGCTGAACTCCTCTTCCAACCAGTCCAACACCGACGCGATGTCGGTCCGCTGGGTCATGTCGGAGGCCCGGCAGATCGCATCACCCCAGCTCGTGACGGAGACGATGATGAGCGTGTCCTGCCAAAAGTGCGGACCACCGGAGTCACCGAAACAGGTCCCGCCCAGGCCGGTTGGGACTGGGTTCTGCAACAGGAGCAAGTTGTTCTTCCTCAGTCCCCCATAGGGGGAGGAGACGTACCAGCGGTCCTCGTTGGTCACGAGGTTCGGAGGCGGCCACCCGTCCAAGAGGCCGTAGCCGACAGCCACAAACGTGTCGTCCCGGATTTCGCCCGCGGCTTTCAGGTCAGTGAGGAACCCCTCGGGAGCCAGCACGGGGTACTGGCTGAGACTCACCGCCTCATCGAGAACCACAACGCCCACGTCGTTGTAGCCGGTGTTGGGGTTGTAATCCGGGTGGGTGTATGTGGTTCCGAGGACGCCTGTGGGGTTCTCCCTGAAGTCATCGGGCACTTCGACTGAGAAATACGCGTACGCCGTCGCGGTGCCGATCGTGCAATGTGCCGCGGAGAGAACCACCGTGGGCGAGATGAGCGTGCCAGTGCATCGGTGCATGTACTCGCCGTCCGCATCATAGAAGGCCAGCAGGCCCACGAACGGGTACTTGTTCTCGGTGTCCTTCTGACCGTTCGTAATGGCGCCAGCCGATCCTGGCACGAGAGCGAACAGGAGCAGTCCTACAACGATCACAAGCAATCGCCTCATCCCGACGGCCTCCTTTCGGGCCTCGCCCGTATCCGGATTGCGCGACTACCCACGGGCAGACATTTCAAAACTTCGGCACTTGACCATCCGCAGGTCCTCGATGGTCGGTGGCTCCCGGTGAGGTAGGGCGGGAAGCCCCTCTCGACGCCTAGGACGCCGTGGGCCACGGCGGCACCTGTCCTCGGGGCAAGCGCCGCCAGGGAAGCGCCCTCCCGAACCCGAAGGGGGGTTCAGGACTCCCCGCAGGCGGATTATGTGCTCGCCCTGGCCTCCTGACAGTCAGCCAAAGGGCTGATTGGCGGGACTTCCGGGGTGAGGCTTCGCCGCGCGCTCGAGTTCGTCGCGGCGCCGAGATCGACCTGGCGATGGCGTCGATCATGGCCCCGACAGAGCGAAGGAAGCTGGTCCGCAGGCGGTCCGGTTCTACGAAGAGGACTCAGGTGGATCGAGCCCCTCGGTCCAGGTGCGAGCCTGCTCGAGCTTCCGCAGCCGCTCCTCCTCCGCCCCTTGGGCCACGTTCCGCTGCTGTTGCTCCTCGGTGAGGACCTGTACGTAGAACTCGTTCGACAGCTGGATATCCCTGTCTACGTTCTCCGTCCAGGTGATGAACTCTTCTTCGCTCTCGAGAGGAAGGACGATGACCTCCGCCTCTTGAATGGTGAGTGGCGGGTACTCCTGTCCCCGATGCCTGGACTCGAAGAACTCCCTCCACTCACGCGGCGGCGACGCCGAGATCGGGAAGTGAAGGACGATCCGGGTCGTTCCCGTTCGTTCGTCGACGCTGCGTGGATCCGGCTTCCCCGTCCGCTTGATCGGCTCCCAGTCCATGATTGATTCCTCTCTTCTGGCCCCCAACCAACTTCCCGCTCATGCTCCGGTCCAGCGAAGAGGGAAGGCGTGGATGCACTCCGCTCGGCCGAAGATACTCCAGAGTCAGCCGGGCCACCGATACCCCACGGGCCAGTGGGGTTCGGATGCTATCAGGAGGCCTGACCGGCCACGGGGAACGTCTCGAGTCCGGGCGGCACGTCCGTTCGGAACGATCGCACGATCCGCTCGAAGTCGTCGCGTTCCTCGTCCCAGCCACCGGGGGGGAAGAGCGCGACGATCAGGTATCCCGTCGCCCCGTCGCCGAGCGTCATCGCCGCGGCGACGCTGGAGGTGACCTCGCCGCCTTGATCGATGTCCGCGACGATCAGCCGCGCGGGGTCGCCGTCTAGCCGCGTCGGATCGTCGATCACGACGTCGACGATCGGGTTGCGGGTCAGGAAGTGGAGCGCCATCTGATCGAGGTCGTCGAAGCTGTCGGCCGTCACGGCGAAGGCCTGGTAGACCGTCTGGTCCGGTTCGCCCTGCGCGGCCACGTCGATGCCCCCGAGCGCTCCGGAGGCGGGGGAGGGGCTCGGCGCGGGCGGGCTCGAGACCACGCCGGAAAGGAAACCCGGACCGCTCTCAGCCGGCTGCGGCGGGGTCACGATGATGTCGTTGGCCGCGGGCAGGTTCAGGGCAAACAGTCCCCGCTCGTCGTAGTAGCGGGCGAACTCCCGTCCGGAGTCTTGCGCACAGGCCACGCATGGAAGGAGGGTGATCAGGGAAACGAGTAGCGTCGGAACCCTTCTCATGGGCAAGATGGTTGCACGCCAACGCGGCATTGACCAGCGGCCGGTCGCGTGCGTACGGTGCCGGAGCGGATCCTGGGGGTGGCGACGTGAACAAGAACGGATTGATCGCCGAGGTAGCCAAGCGCACGGGCGCGAGCAAGGCGGACGTCGGTCGCATGATCGATTCGTCCATGGATGTGATCCGGGAGTCGGTGTCGCGCGGCGAGCGGGTCTCCCTGGTCGGGTTCGGGACCTTCGAACGCAAGCGCCGGAACAAGAGGATCGCGCGGAACCCACGCAAGCCGATGACGCCCATCGTGGTGCCCGCGCGCGACCTGCCGTGGTTCACCGCCGGCAAGGAGTTCCGCGAGATGGTCGCGTCCAAGCGGCGACGCGTCCCCGCCAGGCGCTAGCCGTTCGAAGAGCCGTCGCTCGTCGTTCGCTCCGTGCTACAGCGTCACGATCTGCAGGTTCCTCGCGACCTTGCGTCCGGCCTCGTCCACCAGGTCGAACCGGACGCGTTGCCCGATCCGCAGCGAACGCAGGCCCGAGCCCTCGACCGAGACGGCGTCGATCGCCACCTCGGTGCGGTCGTCCATCAGCAGGCTGCCGATCCGCTCCTCGTCCTCGAAGTCCTTGATCGTCCCCTGTGGCATCGAGCCCTCCCGAGCTACGCCCGCAGGCGCGCGCCGAGATCCATCTGGAGGCAGACCTCTCGGGTCCGCCCTCGCCGGCCGTCGGCGAGCAGCGTGAGGATATCGTCGGGGCGATCGACGTCGAACGACAGCTCGCGGCGCTCGACGATGGAGACCGGCAGGCCGCGCCCCTCGGCGAGCTCCACGTGCCGTCGGAACGAGTCGGGCCCGAACCTGGCCGGGATCGCCCGCGGCGGGCGTCGCAGGAGCAGGCTGGTTCCCGATCCGTCCGCCGAGCGCGCGAGGACGACCGCTCCGAGCGTTCGTAGGGCTTCGTGGAGCGTGTCGACGGTGACGAGCGGAACGTCGGCCGGCAGCACCGCGAGCGCGCTCGCACCGTCCTCCTTCGCCTTCGTCTCGACCTGGCGGATCGCGTTCGCGAGCGGAGGCTTGGCTTCGGGGATCGGTCGGGCGCCCCGGCCGGCCGCGATCTCGAGCGCCACCTCGTCGGGCGAGACCACCCAGGTCTCCCAGCCGGGCACCGAGAGCGCCGCGTCCAGGACGTCCTCGAGCATCGCGAGCGTGAGCGCGCCGCGCTCGAGCCCCGTCAGGGCGGGGGACAGCCGCGTCTTCGAGCGCGAGAGCGACTTGACGGGCACGGCCACGACGCGCATGACCAGAGGCTAGTACCCCGGCGGCGTATCGAAGCGCCGGACCGTGTCATCGGCCCGCGAAGCTACGCGGTAGCATCGCCGCCCCGAAGGAGGCGCGTCGTGGAACCGTGGTACCGAGCGGCCGAGCTCGCGTTGGTCCCCCCCTTCCGGCTCTGGTTCAACTGGCGGTTGGAGGGGCTGGAGAGGGTTCCCGCGGAGGGGCCGGCCATCATCGCGGGGAACCACCTCTCCTACCTGGACCCGTTCGCGCACGGCGTCTTCGTGGTCAAGGCGGGGCGCCGGCCCCGGTTCCTCGCGAAGCAGGAGCTGTTCGACGCCCCGTTCGTCGGGACGGTGCTGCGCGGGGCGCACCAGATCTCGGTTCAGCGCGGAGCGGGCGATCGGTCGCCGATCGACGACGCCACTCGCGCGGTCGAGCAGGGCGAGGTGGTCGTGATCTATCCGGAGGGGACGACCACCACGACGAACGAGGACTTCTCGCCGGGTCGTGGCAAGACCGGCGCCGTCCGGCTGTCGATCGCCACGGGGATCCCGATCCTGCCGGTCGCCACCTGGGGGGGTCAGTTCGTCTGGCGCAAGTCGGGGCGCCAGAGCCTGGAGTTCGGGCGGCCGATCTGGGTGGCCGCGGGGGAGCCGTTCGACCCGACCGAACGGCTCGAGGGCGAGCCCGACGGCCGTGCGCTCCGCGCATCCACGGACGACCTGATGGTTGAGCTCGGCAAGCTCGTGGTCGAGCTCCGCGACCGATATCCCGCGCGCTGGACACCCGGGTAGGCTGGGGCCGTGCCACGCGACCACGATCCCGAGGACCGCGATCGAGGGTTCGCCACCCGTGCGATCCACGGCCAGGCGTTGCCGCCCGTGGAGCAGGACACACCCAGCGTCCCGATCTTCCAGACCTCCACGTTCCGGTTCGACACCTCCGACGGATTCGCCGAGACGATCAACTTCCGCCGGCCCGGCTTCACCTACACGCGCGGCTACGGGAACCCCACGCTCCTCGCGTTCGAACGCGTGATGGCCGAGCTCGAGGGGACCGAGTCGGCGCTGTCGTTCGCGTCGGGGATGGCGGCGATCCACACGGTCGCCACGACTCTGGCCGCGAACGGCGACACGATCGTGGCGAGCAACGAGCTGTACGGCGGCACCTACTCGCTGTTCGCGCACGTGCTGCCGCGCTACGGGATCGACGTGCGCTTCGTGGACCCGCACGATCCGGACGCGGTCCGGGCGGCGCTGCCCGGCGCGGCGATGCTCTACGTCGAGACGATCGCGAACCCGAACGTGACGGTGTCCGACCTCGAGGCGCTCGCGCCGCTCGCGTCGGCGGCCGGCGTCCCGAGCGTGGTCGACAACACGTTCGCGTCGCCGTACCTGTGCACCCCGGCGTCCTTCGGGTTCGCCTACGTCGTGCATTCGGCGACCAAGTACATCGGCGGCCACAACGATCTGATCGGCGGCATCGTCTGCACGTCCGAGGAGCGGATGGCGGCGCTGCGCTCCACGGTGATCGAGACCGGTGGGACGCTCGCACCCCTCGAGGCGTGGCTGTCGATGCGGGGCCTGTCGACGCTGCAGGTGCGGATGGACCGCCACGGCCGGACGGCGCTCGGGCTCGCCGGGTGGCTCGAGCGCCACCCGAAGATCCAGGCCGTGCATTACCCCGGGCTCCCGTCCCACCCGCAGCACGAGGTGGCGCGGCGGATGCTCCCTCGCGGGTTCGGCGGGATGGCCGCATTCGAGGTCGTGGGCGGGGTCGAGGCCGGGCAGCGCTTCTGCGACGCGCTCGAGCTGATCTGGGTGGCCGCGAGCCTCGGCGGGATCCATACGCTCGTGTGCCACGCCGCCTCGACGACCCATCGGCAGCTCGACGCCGACGCCCGCCGGGCTGCCGGCATCGCCGACGGCCTGATCCGGCTGAGCGTGGGTCTGGAGGACGTCGAGGACCTGATCGAGGACGTCGAGCGCGCGCTGGAGAAGGTGTGAAGCGGCGCGTCGCCGTCGTGTTCGGGGGTCGCTCGGCCGAACACGAGATCAGCGTGCTCTCGGCCCGGTCCGTGATCGACGCGCTCGACCCGGACCGGTACGAGGTCCTCGCGATCGGGGTGACGAAGGAGGGCCGGTGGGAGCTCCTGCCGGCGGGTCCGCCGGCACTGCCCGCGGGGGCGTCGCCGGAGGCGCTCGCCGACGTCGCCCCGGGTTCGGGCACCGAGATCGCACTCGACCAGGAGCCGGACGCGCAGGCGCTGGTGTCCGGGGACGGTTCTCGAACGCCGATCGACGTGGTCTTCCCCGTGATGCACGGCCCCTACGGCGAGGACGGATCGATCCAGGGATTCCTCGAGATGGCCGGCGTGCCCTACGTCGGTGCGGGCGTGCTGGCCTCGGCGGTGGGGATGGACAAGGCCGTGCAGAAGGTGCTGTTCGCCGCCGCGGGGATCCCCGGGGTACCGTACGAGGTCGTGCACGAGCGCGACTGGGAGGAGGATCCCGACGCCGTCGAGGCGCGCGCCGCCCATCTGGGCTACCCGCTGTTCGCCAAGCCGGCGGCGCTCGGGTCCTCGATCGGGATCGAGCGGGTCGACGACCCGTCGCGGCTGCGGGGAGCCCTGGAGACGTCCCTCCGGTTCGGCCGCAAGGCAGTGCTCGAACGCGCAGCCACCGGCGCGCGCGAGCTCGAGGTCTCGGTGCTCGGGAACGATGATCCGGTGGCCTCGGTCGCGGGCGAGATCGTCCCTCGGGGTCACACGTTCTACGACTTCGAGGCCAAGTACCTCGACGAGCACGGCGCCGAGCTGGTGATCCCGGCCGACGTCCCGCCGGGGACGCTCGAGGAGCTCCAGCGCCTGGCGGTCGCCGCGTTCCGGGCGATCGACGGGGCGGGGATGGCGCGGGTCGACTTCTTCCTGATGCAGGACGGGCGCGTGTTGGTCAACGAGGTCAACACGATCCCTGGGTTCACCGGGATCTCGATGTACCCGCGGCTGTGGGAGGCCTCGGGCCTGCCCTACCCCGAGCTCGTCGACCGGCTGATCGAGCTCGCGATCGAGCGCCACGAGGCCGAACGCAAACGAGGAACGGGGGTCTGACGCCGGGCCGGCGGCGAGGCCCGGCTCGGTCTACAGGTGGACGACGGGGCAGGTGAGCGTCCGAGTGATCCCCTCGACGCCCTGGATCTTCGCGACGACCAGCTTGCCCAGCTCGTCGACGTTCTTCGCCTCGGCGCGCACGATCACGTCGTAGGGCCCCGTCACGTCCTCGGCCTCGGCGACGCCGGCGATGTCGCGGACCTCCTTGGCGACCTGGGCGGCCTTGCCGACCTCGGTCTGGATCAGGATGTAGGCCTGGACCACGCTGGACCTCCCTCGTTCGCGAGACGCTCATGCTATGCGGGCACCCCGAAGCCCGACAAACGCCTCACCTCGGCGATCGACGCCCTGACCAGGGGCGTGACGACGTTCCCGATGCGTGGACCCGTCGGAGACGTGGCCGTGGAGGCGGACCCGGGCGCCGTCTGGGTGCTGCTCGCGCGGGCGAAATGACGGTCGGACCATAATCGAGGGGTGGCCTCCGGGAAGAAGAAGCGCACCAAACGCGATGCCGATCCGCTCGCCGCCTACCGGCGCATCCGAAAGCCCATGCCGCCGCCCGAACGGATCGTGCCCGACAAGCGGCGCGAGCTCGAGGACGAGGAGGCTCGCCGCGAGATCGAGGAGGAGCGGTGATCTTCGCCGACCGGACGGACGCCGGTGCGCGGCTCGCGGAGGCGCTCCGGCACCTCGGACCCGACGCGGTCGTGCTCGCGATCCCCAGGGGCGGCGTGATCGTGGGTGAGGTGGTCGCCCGCGACCTCGGCGTGCCGCTCGACGTCGTCGTCCCGCGCAAGGTGGGGGCGCCGGGCAACCCCGAGCTCGCGATCGGCGCGGTCGCGCCCGGCATCCGGGTGTTGGATCCGAGGATGGTGCGCGCGCTCGGCGTGAGCGAGCGCTACCTCGAACGAGAGATCGCGACGCAGGAGGCCGAGATCGAACGCCGCCAGCACGCCTACCGCGGCGGCCGGCCGCCCCAACCGGTGGCAGGGCGTGTCGCCGTCGTGGTCGACGACGGCGTGGCGACCGGCAGCACGGCCGTGGCCGCGCTCCGGTGGGCGCGGGCGCAGGGCGCCGAACGAGTCGTGCTCGCGGTGCCGGTGGCGCCGCCGCAGACGCTCGAACGCCTCCGCGCCGAGGCAGACGAGGTGGTCGTGCTCGAGACGCCGCAGCCGTTCCTCGCGGTGGGCGAGTGGTACCGGGACTTCGATCAGACCACCGACGAGCAGGTCGTCTCGGCGCTCGCCCGGGCGGCGGGCACGCGGGCGTGAGGATCTTCGAACTCGTGGTCGCGGGGCTGTTCGTGCTCGGCGGCCTGCGCGCGATCTGGTACTGGAGCCGACGGCCGTTCGAGGGTACCGACGTCGTCGACCACCTGTTGTACGCGCTGTACCTCACGGGCCGGATCGGCCTGTGGTTCGCGTTCGCGGGCTTCTTCCTGATCTACGCCTCGATCCAGGTCCAGGGCCGCGCGGCACTGGACGATCTCGAGGCGTTCCGTTGGTACCTGATGGTGCCGCTCGTCCTCGCGGCCATGCAGCTGCTGGGCGGGTGGTTCCTGGGCCGGCGCTCGCCGGCGGACGAGACCTGAGGTCTACCCGATCGCCTTGACGATCTGGGGCGTGAGCTCGGCGAACCCTTCGAGATGCGAGACTCGTTCGGCCTTGAGGTGGTCGACGATCTCGCGGTACTCCTGCAGACGCCCCTGCCGCTCGTAGAGGCGGCGGGGTTGTAGGAGCTCGACGTCGTCGAGGCCCGGCGCCACTTCGCCCACCTGGTAGCCGAAGTCCTCGTCCTCCATCCACGAGATCGAACCCTCGGCGATGCCCTTCACGCACGCCGAGGTGTGCGGGATCTTCACCTTCTTCGAGCGTTCGTCGTCGTCGCCGCCCCCGACGCGCCCGGTGTTCAGTAGGTAGGTCTCGATCGGGTGCGTCGCGAGCAGCTCGAGGATCCGGTTGCCCTGCAGCCCATGCGGCAACGGGAAGAATGGGTTCGTGCCGGGGACCCTCAGGAACTTGCCGGCCTCGGACGCGCCGCCTGCGGAGGTGCCGGTCGTCTCGCCGAGCATGAAGTAGGCGGCGGCCTGCTCCTGGTCGAGCTTGGCGACCGCGGGGATGAGGTTCTCGTTCCGGTTGAGGATCAGCAGGTAGTCCACGGTCCCGACGTCCATCGCGTCGCGGAACCGGGCGAGGTCGTCCATGCGGAACACCGCGCGCCCGTTCTGCGTGTAGCGTTCCTCGAAGAAGTTCACCTTGCCGTCCTCGTCCTGGTACACGTTCTCGAGGTAGGTCGTCGGCTTGACGACCGCGTTGTAGATGTTGGGCTCGAAGTCGGGATCGAGGCTGAACGTCTTCGCGAAGCACCCGTTCTCGGTCCCGTAGGGCTTGCCGCCGGGCATCAGCGCGACGAAATCGTCCTGCACGGGCAACGAGTCGTTCTGCGTCGTGAACGTCGTGGTGGTCTTCCCGGTGCCCGAGAGCCCGATGATCATGAACACCTTCTCGCCGGCGGCGGTCGGGACGACCTTCAAACCGGCGTGGAGGGCAAGGCCGCCGAGGTCGTAGACCTTCGCGTTCCACATCCTCAGGCCGCCCTTCTTCGACTCACCGAAGTAGTCGGAGTTCAGGACGCGGGTCACGCCGTGCTCGAGATCGACGGCGATCACGCGGTCGTCCGGGTAACGGGGCGCCTCGAGGTTCGGCGTGTAGATCACGTGCACCTCCGGCTCCTCGCCCGCCCCGTCGCGATCGTCGCGCGGGAAGTAGAGCTTCTGCTGCATCCCGGCAATGTTCGCGTTCGCCTGCTCGATCGTGAGGCGCGCCCGCGTCCGGAAGGTCGGATCGTTGCCGATGAAGCCGTCGATCACGATGACGTCCTTGTCGCGGAGGTAGTCGTCCTGGAGCCGGGCGATCTCCTCGAACGCCTCACGGGTCATCGTCTTTCCGCTCGAGCGGTCCGCGACCACGTACGTGCTGCCGGAGCTCCGCGACGTGACCCTGGTCTGGACGTTCACGTTGCCGAACCGCGTGACCCGGCACTGCGGCATCGCCTCGGTGAAGCGGCGGAGCTCGTCCGCGGACGGGTTGTCGTGGACCGTGCGTGCCTCGACCTTCAACGGCCTGCTCCTTCGTCAGGGAAGCTCGCGAGCTCTGGCACGCTCGGAGCGGCCCTATCCTACCCAAGGGGAGGCGCCCGGCCGGCGGAGCGACGGCCGGCGCCGGCGGCGCCGAGAGCGGGCCGAGAACGGGACACGAACGGGGAAGGACCCATGGAGCTGTCCGAGGACGAGTTGGTCAAGGCCGTGGCGCGCCTGCTCTCCGGGAGCGAGCCGGGCGTCGTGGTCGGGTTGGGCGACGACGCCGCGGTCGTCGAACCCGGCGCGGGCCAGCTCGTGCTCACGACGGACCTCCTCGCCGAGGGCGTGCACTTCGAGCGCGGATCGATCTCGGCGCGGGACCTCGGCGCCAAGGCGATCACCGTGAACGTCTCGGACGTCGCGGCGATGGCGGCGAGCCCCCGGTACGCGCTCGTGGCGATCGCGGCTCCGGGCGACGTCGACGCGGCCTGGGTGGTGGAACTGGTCGGCGGGATGCGTGACGCCTGCGCGGAGTACGCGCTCGCGCTCGTCGGCGGCGACACGAACCGCGCGGACCTCGTCGTCGTCTCGGTGGCCGTGGTGGGGGAGGTCGCTCCGGGCCGCGCGGTGCTGCGCTCCGGCGCCAGCGTGGGGGACCGGATCGTGGTGACCGGCTCGCTCGGCGCGGCGGCGGGCGGCCTCGCGCTCTCGCGGGCGGCGTCCGGCCGAGCGGCCGACGCCCTGTCGCAGCCGTGGGGCCGCGCGCTGATCGAGGCGCTCGAGCGACCCATCGCGCGCGTCGGCGAGGCGCAGGTGCTCGCGCGCGTCGGCGCGACCGCGATGATGGATCTGTCCGACGGCCTGTCGACCGACCTGTCGCGACTGTGCGAGGCGAGCGGAGTCGGCGCGCGAGTCGTTCTCGGCGCCGTCCCCGTCGCCGAAACCCTGTCGATGGGCGCGGAGATGCTCGAGGTCGACGCCTCGGCGCTCGCGCTCTCCGGAGGCGAGGACTACGAGCTGCTCGCGACGATTCCGGGGGATGCCGTCGACGCCGCCCGCGAGGACCTGCGATCGGGGTTCGGCGTCGAGCTGTCCGAGATCGGCGAGATCGTGGCGGGATCCGGCGTCGTTGCCGTGGACGCCGACGGCCGGACGGCGCCACTCGAACCCTCGGGATGGGATCATTTCGCCCAGGGGTAGCCTGGGTCTCGTGGACGATCACGTTCGACCGCCCCGACCCAGAGCGCTCTCGATCGCCGGCTCGGACTCGGGCGGCGGCGCCGGGATCCAGGCCGATCTGAAGACGTTCAGCGCACTCGGCGTGTTCGGGATGACCGCGATCACCGCCGTCACGATCCAGAACACCCGAGGCGTGAGCGGGTACGAAGCGCTCCCGCCGCAGGTCGTCGCCGACCAGATCCGGGCGGTCGTCACGGACATCGGGGTCGATGCAGCCAAGACCGGGATGCTCGCCTCCGCGCCGATCGTCGAGGCGGTCGCCGAGGCCGTCGCCGAGACGGCGATCCCGAACCTCGTCGTGGATCCGGTCTCGGTCTCCAAGCACGGCCATCGTCTCCTCGACGAGGACGCGGTCGGCGTGCTCCGCGAACGCATCCTGCCGCTCGCGACGCTCGTCACGCCGAACCTGCCCGAGGCCGCCCTCCTGGCCGGGTTCGACGTGACCGACCGCGACCTGATGCAGGACGCCGCCGAAACGATCCAGGCGATGGGGCCGGAAGCGGTCCTGATCAAGGGCGGTCACCTCCCGGAGGCGACCGGCGCCGACGACCTGTTCTTCGACGGCGACCGGATGGCGTGGATCGCGGGGGAGTGGATCGAGACGGCAAACACCCACGGCACCGGGTGCACGCTTTCCTCGGCGATCGCCGCCTACCTCGCTCGCGGCGACGAGCTCCTGGACGCGGTTCGGAAGGGGAAGGCGTTCGTCACCGAGGCGATCCGCGCCGCGCTTCCGCTCGGGGGCGGGATCGGGCCCGTCGACCAGCTGTGGGGGATCGAGACCTAGGGGACCTTGGCTGGCTCGCCGGCGGATCCTCCGACGAAGCTTCGGACCGTGTCGATCAGCCGCTCGTCGTGGAACGCGCCTTTTGTGATGTACGCGTCGGCTCCGACGTCGGCCCCGCGGGCCCGGTCCTGGAGGGAGTCGATTGGGTCACCGGGATCACGTGGACGTGCCGCAGGAGGCGGGCAAGCGCACGTTCTCGGTGAGACCTGCGCGGACAGCAGGATGACCTGCGTCTGCGGCAGGGTGGGCCTTGATCAAGTCGGGGGCCTCGATGCCGTCTGTCCGTGGCATCATCCGATCCATCACGATCAGGTCGGACTCGAGCGAGCTCGGCATCGAAAACGGCCTCGGTGCCGTTGCTGGCCGCTCCGACCGTCGAGGGGGCTCGGCGCTCGAGCAGTCCCGAAGGCTCTCTCGCACCGTGGGGTCGTCGACGATCAAGACGTTGCCATAACAACGGGGGGTTGCCCTTTCCCGAAACCAAGGTCATCCGTGTCCGAAGGTCAACGGGAAACCGGCCGGTAAGTGGGGCGCCAGGCACGAAGGGCCTGCTTCGGGGGCGATCGGCGGGTGATGGTTCGCTTAGACCGCGCGCTGGACCTTGCCGGCCTTCAGGCAGCTCGTACAGACGTGCAGGCGCCTGGGCGTCCCGTTCACGAGCGCGCGGACGCGCTGCACGTTGGGGTTCCACCGCTTGGGGGAGCGGCGGTGCGAGTGGGAGACCTGCATGCCGAAGAACGGCTTCTTCCCGCAGATGTCGCAGACGGCGGCCATGGCGCAACGAGGGTAGCAGACGGTTTCGAACCCTCGAGGTTGCACCCGAGACGGAAGAGCATCAAAGTGGCTTCATCGCTGCGGAGGGAGGCGAAGGATCATGCCGAGCGAGGAACCCGCGATCAACGCGTACGTGTTCATGCATCTCTTCGAGCCGGGGGCTCCGAGGGAAGGCTTCAACAAGATCGAGGACGTCCTCGATCAATTCAGATCGAAGACGGGCGTGCGCTGGGCACACCACTTCGTTGGTTCGTTCATCGCATTCGGCGCTGTCGATGCCGATTCGCTCGAGGACCTGCAGGCTCGGATCGCAGGCGAGTTCTGGGACGCGGGCGTGCGGTCCGAGTGGTCGCTCGCGACCAGGCCGAGCCTCTACGGGGCTCCGCACAGGGGAAGCCCGCCGTTCCACGCCCTGATCCGCGTGAGGACCAAGCGAAGGAACCCGGACGACGTCCTGGACGACCTCGACGCGGCCTTCGCGCCGATCGTCGATCCTCTCATCGGGGAGTATGGAGAGGACGGCTGGCGAGACCACTTCTACTACGCGGCCGCTACCGTTTCGGGGAAGGGTTTCGACATCTTGGTCGAGCTCGCCGCCGCCTCGATGGAGGATCTGACGAAGCTTATCTTCGAGCGGATCAGGCCTATCGAGGGTGTCTCGTCGACCGACAGCTCGTTCGCCTTCATACCGGAGTAGACCCGATCTGGCGGGCGGAAAGACCTCCGATGGGAGGCGGGCGGATGGGACTCCCCTGGTCGCTCCCCGGGGCGAGCGCAAGCACGTCAGCATCCTCTTTGCCGACCTGACGGGATACACGCGCCTGGCAGCGTCGCTGGACCCTGAGGAGGTCTACACCTTCCTCCGCCCGACGATGCGAGAGCTTCAGGAGATCGTCGAGGAGTTCGGTGGAACCGTCCCCCAGGTCATGGGGGATGGATTCATGGCCGTGTTCGGCGTGCCGGTCGCCCACGAGGACGATGCCGAGCGAGCGGTGCGTGCGGCGATCGCGCTCCGCGATCACGTCCATCGCCTGAACGCCGACGGGCCGCACGTCCGGTTCCCCGACGTCCACGCGGGCGTGAACTCGGGCGAGGTGATGGTAGCCCCGGCCGACGAACAGGCAGGCTTCCGCGTCGTAGGTGACACAGTCAACGTTGCCTCGCGTCTGGCCGATCTCGCCATGCCAGGGCGAGTCCTCGTCGATCGGCACACAGTCGACCTCACGTCGCATGCGATCTCCTACGGGCCGCGACGACGCAGACGCGTGAAGGGGCTGGAGCAATCCCTCCCGACGTACGAAGCGCTCACGGCCCAAACGCTCGTGCACAGGGCTCGTCGGCCGAAGGAGGCGGCGCCGTTCGTGGATCGTCACACCGAGATCGCCCGCTTGGAGGTCGAGCTTCGGAACGCGACCCGCACCCGACGCTCCCGGGTCGAGGTGGTATCGGGCGAGCCGGGCCTTGGCAAGTCCCGACTCGCGGAGGAGTTCGCGCGGCGGGTCCAAATAGCCACGGTACTGTCGGGGAGGTGTCGTCCCTTCGGGCGCAGGCGGCCGTTGGACGCGCTCGCGGAGGCGCTGTCGGGCGCCATCGTTCCGAGCGGGTCGAGGGATCAAGACAAGGTCAGGACCGCGATCGAGCGGGTTGCCGTCCGCGTGGCCGATGCGCAAGAGAGGGCGGCAGTTGTTCGGAACATCGGGATCCTCCTCGGGATCGAACGTCCGGGGAATCGTCGACCCGACCCGATCGAACCACTTCTTCGAGCGGTACGCACGGTCGTGGAGGACCTCGCCCGGAAGCGACCCGTGGTGTTCATCATCGACGACCTTCACTGGGCGGATCCGGAGCTGCTTGACGCGATCGAGGATATCTACTCCTCCCCGTGGCGGGGGCCGATCCTCGTCCTCGGACTCTCACGTCCGGAGGGGTTCGGCCGAACGCTTCCCGCCATCGAGTTGAGTGCTCTTGACGAGGGACATTCGAGCGTGCTCGCGCGGGAGGTCCTCGGATCGGATCTCCGCCCCGACCTGCTTCGCAACCTGGTGGTGCGGTCGGGAGGGAACCCCTTGTTCCTCGAGGAGAGCGTCGGCATGCTCGTGGAGTCGGGAGCGATCGCGCTCGAAGGGGGGCGATGGGCGGTCAGGCGGCCGCACGAGGTCGAACGTGTGCCATCGACGATCCGGCGGCTCATCGCGGCACGCCTCGACGGGCTGCCCACGGCCGAGAAGCGGCTGGTGCAGGATGCGGCCGTCGTGGGTGACGCGGTCTGGGAAGTGCTCCTCGACGACCTCCTCGAGGGCGCCAAGTCCAGACCCTTGCTCCGTTCCTTGGAAGCACGCGACCTGCTCCGGCGGCGCCGGCGCAGCGGGCTCCCTGGAAGCTCCGAGTACGGGTTCAAACACGTCCTGATCCGTGAGGTCGCCTACGAATCCCTTCCGAAGGCAGAACGTGCTCGCAAGCACCTGGAGATCGCGCGCTGGCTCAGCGAGGATGCGCCCCACGAGGATCCGGCGATGGTTGCTCACCACTACGAATCGGCCTGGTTGTTGTTGCGAACGCGGACGGGACCTCCACCGCCCGCCGACGTCTCGTCGCTCACGGTGCGGGCCCTCCGACGCCATGCGGAGGAGTCGTTCGCGTACCAGGCCCGCGCGACCGAGGCCCTGTACGCGCGAGCCCTGCGCGTGGCCGACGCGGCCGGGTCGGGCGTCGAGGATGCGGAACGTGCCAGGCTCCTCGTCGGAAGATCCGAGGCGCTCGAGGAGATGGGCCGTCGCCGCGGGGCGATCGAACATGCGATCAGTGCCCACGAGCTTGCTCGCAGATCGGGTGACCGGGCCCTTCAAGCGAGGGCACTCATGGCACAAGGACTTTCCGAACGGTCGCGACCCTTGCTGCAACGCGCGTTGGCACTCTTCCAGGAATGCGGCGATGTTGGGGGGCAAGGGTGGGCCCATCTCTGGATATCCGACACGTGGGCGGACGAGGACTACCGGCAGGAGCTCGAGGAGTTGCGGCTCGCGTACGAACTGCTGACCACAGCAGGACAGACCGTTGGCCGATCGCTCGTCGCTCAGGACCTCGCCTTCCTCCTGACGGTCGTCGGTGGGCGGGAGTACCGGCGGTGGTTCGGGGAGAGCCGTCGACTCGCGACCAAGGAGGGCGACCTCCGTTCGCGGAGCGGCCTCCTGCGAACGAGCGGGTACTTCGAGCACTATCGGGGGCGTCACGTCGAGGCGATCCGTTTGATGCAACAGGCCCGCCCCATCGCCGTCGAAGCGGGCGACCGGTACGCGGAGGCCGACACGCTCGTGATCGAAGCGATGGCAACCGCGCACATCGGACCACAAGAACGAGCCCAACAGCTCGCCGAGGCCGCGATCATGATGGGGCACGAGATGGAGGCGGACCGCGTCGTCGCGCTCGGGATGCTTGCCGGCGCACGCTCGGCAGCGCGATCGGGCCGCCCGGCGGTAGCCACCCGTAGGCTGCGCTCGGCGGTGAAGTTGCTACAACCGCCTACACGACTCGACATCCTCGATGCCCACTTGGTAACGGCCCAGATCCATCTGGATCGCGGTTCGTTGAGGGAGGTCGAACGGGCGGCGGACGAACTCCGTTCCGGTGTCGTGGCCAATGGATGGCGACTCTGGGAGCCCCTCGCCCCGCTCCTGACAGGTCGCGCCCGTCTCGAAGCAGGTGAGCCGTCGCGAGCTCTCGCCGATCTGGACAGCGCCGTCGGGGCGGCGCGCTCTGCCGGCGCGACCGGGACGCTCCTGCTCGCCAGAGCGGCGCGCGACCAGGGGATGATCATGTCCGGCCGCGAGCCCCGAGCCGCATCGAGATCCGTGGCCGCGACCGGCGAACCCGCCGCGATCGACGCGGAGAACCGCGGGCTGCTCGAACTTCGATCCGGGCGAGCCGACGCAGCCGCCGTTGCGTTCCACGAGGCCGTCGAACGGTGGCGGGAGCTCGGCGTTACCGCATGGCTCGCTCGTGCGCTCGCGATGCAAGCGCACGCAGAACGCCAAGCGGGGAACCGACGGCGAGCGCCGCGCTTGATGAGCAAGGCCAAAGAGGTGCTGGATGCCCTCAACACCCCCGCCGTCGCCCGGGCGTCGCTGCTCCGGCCACTCGAGACGGCTCACCTGACGTAGATCACGCGATCGCATCGAGGCGCGAACGCAACGCCTCCTTCGAGAGCGGGCCCGTCCACGTGTCGACCAGCTCTCCCGACGCGTCGTAGAAGAGCGTCACGGGTTGACCGAGCAGGCCGAGGCCGTCGCGGATCTCGCCGCTCGGGTCGTACACGCTCGGGTAGGTCCACCCGTACTCGCGCATGAAGTCCCGTGCCGATCCGCGCTCATCGAGGATGTCGACGCCGATGAACCGGACGCGGTCGCCGTACGTCCGGTGCGCCGCCGCGAGGAGCGGCGCCTCCTCCCGGCAGGGGCCGCACCACGACGCCCACACGTTGACCACCACCGGCGTTCCCCGCAGCTCGCCGAGCGCGTGCCGGTAGTCCGCGAGCGTGAACTCGGGCAGAGCGGTCGGGTCGGTGGGGAGCCGGGCGGGCGTCGACGGTGCGTTCGAGCCGCACGCCGCCGCGAGCAGTGCCCAGCAGGCGAGCGCGAGACCGAGACGGCGGAGCGTCATGGACCGCATGGTAGAACCGACGGCGTGGAGGACGTCCGGACCAAGGAGCCTCGCGCCCGAGGCCTGACGCTCGAGAGCCCGGTTGGCGCGATCGATCGCCAGCTGGCCGCGCGCCGGGTCGGCCTGCGGACGAAGGGCCCGCCGGCGTCCGAGGTCCTGGCCGACCAGGGTATCGGGACCGTCCGCGACCTCCTGCATCACTACCCGCGCCGGTACATCGACCGCTCCCAGGTGTCGCGGATCGGGGAGCTCAAGATCGGCACCTACGCGACCGTGATCGCACGTGTGAAGCGGGTCTCCAAGCGGCAGACCCGGCGCCGGCAGTCGATGGTCACGATCACGCTGTACGACGGCTCGGGCTACCTCGACCTAACGTTCTTCAACCAGCCCTGGACGGGTTCGATGTACAAGGAGGGATACGAGGTCGCGGTCTCGGGCATCGCGCAGCTGTACCGAGGGCGGCTCCAGCTCGCGAACCAGGAGATCGAGCTGCTCAAGGGCGACGACCAGGACCTTGTGCACACGGGGCGGATCACGCCGATCCACCGAGCATCCGAGGGCATCACGACGCGCACGATCCGCGAGCTCGTGTGGCGCGCGCTCGGACGACTCGCTCCGATCCCCGATCCCATGCCCGAGGACCTGATCAGCGCGGAGGCGCTGCCTCCGTTCGACCGTGCGATCCGGGACATCCACTTCCCGGGCTCGCAACCCGAGCTCGCCGCCGCGATCGAACGGCTGAAGTTCGACGAGCTGTTCGTCCTCGAGCTTGGGCTGGCGTTCCGGAAGCATCGGGTCGAGCGCGCCGAGATCGGCGTGGCGCACGAGCCGGGAGGTCCGCTGCTCGAACGCCTCGACCGAACGCTGCCGTTCGAGCCCACCGCCGCGCAGCGCCGGGCAACGGAGCAGATCGATGCGGCGATGGCGCGCCCGCGCCCGATGAACGTCCTGCTCCAGGGGGACGTCGGCTCCGGCAAGACGCTCGTCGCGGTGCACGCGGCGCTCGTCGCGATCGGATCGGGCCACCAGGCAGCGATCATGGCTCCCACCGAGGTGCTGGCGGGACAGCATTTCCGACAGGTCGAGGCGCTCCTCGGTGGGTCGGGGGCGCTCCGGTTCCTCGAGCTCGCGTCGGGCGCGAGCTCGGACCCGGCCCAGGGCTCGCTGTTGGATCCTGGTCCCGAAGCGGACGACGAGCCCCGCGTGACGTACGCCCTCCTCACGGCCGCCGTGACGGGGAAGGACCGAGCCCGGATCCTGGATGGCATCGCGGCGGGGGACGTCGACCTCGTCGTGGGCACCCATGCGCTCATCCAGGAGGGGGTCGCGTTCGCGGACCTCTCGCTGGCGGTCATCGACGAGCAGCACCGGTTCGGCGTGCACCAGCGGATGGCGCTCAAGGGCAAGGGCGCGTCGCCGGACGTCCTGATCATGACGGCGACCCCGATCCCGCGGACGCTCGCGCTCACCTACTACGGCGATCTGGACGTCGTGGTCCTCGACGAGATGCCCAAGGGCCGCCAACCGATCCGAACCCTGATCGCGCGCACGCAGCCGCAACGGCAGGCCGCCTACGAGCTCGTCCTGGCCGAGGTCGAGGCGGGGCGGCAGGCGTTCGTGGTGTGCGCGGCGATCGACGAGACCAACCGGAACCAGGTCCGCGCGGCGGAGGGGGAGGCGCAGCGCCTGGCGACCGACGTCTTCCCCGATCTGTCCGTTCAGGTGCTGCACGGCAAGCTGCGCCCGGCCGAGAAGGAGCGCGTGATGGACGGGTTTCGCTCGGGACGCACGCACCTGTTGATCTCGACGACGGTGATCGAGGTCGGCGTGGACGTTCCGAACGCGACCGTGATGCTGGTAGAGAACGCCGAGCGCTTCGGCCTCGCGCAGCTGCACCAGCTCCGCGGCCGGATCGGACGGGGGGCGCACCCGTCGACATGCGTGCTGTTCGACGAGTCCGAGGAGGGCAACCTCGAGGCTCGCGCGCGGCTGGAGGCCATGGTCCGTACGACGGACGGGTTCGAGCTGGCCGACGAGGACCTGCGCCTGCGCGGGGAGGGGACGCTGTTCGACGTCAAGCAGTCGGGCCTGCCGGACCTCAAGCTCGCGCGCCTGGCCGACGACCTCGACCTCGTCAAGCGGGCCCGCGCCCGCGCCTTCGCGGCGATCGATCGCGATCCCGACCTTGCGGGTGAGCCGGGTCTGCTGGCGGAACTCCGGTCGAGGTTCGAGGGGTCGATCGACTGGCTGTTCCACTCGTGAGGGTGATCGCGGGCACGGCCAAGGGCGTTCGGCTGGGCCCGGTCCCGCGCGGCGTTCGCCCCGTCTCCGACATGGCGCGCGAGGGCGTGTTCTCCAGCCTCGCGGCGGAGGTGCCGGGGACGCGCGTCCTGGACCTGTACGCGGGGACCGGCGCGATGGCGATCGAGGCGCTCTCGCGGGGCGCCGAGCACGCGACGCTCGTCGAGCGGGACCGGGCGGCGCTCGCGGCGATCCGCGACAACCTCGCCCGGGCGCGGCTCGGGGAGGTCGCGGAGATCGTTCCCTCGGACGTGCTCACATTTGTCACCAGAGATGACAATCCTCTCGAGGGGTTCGACCTGGTGTTCGCCGACCCCCCGTACGCGATGGACCCGGACGAGCTGGACGGGCTGGTGGCGGCGATCGGCTCCGCCGGGCTCTCCGGGCACGCCTGGCGCGTGGTCCTGACGCGCCCGAAACGGTCTTCCACGCCTGTCATTCCGCTACACTGGCTCGTCGCGAGGCGACTGTCCTACGGCGACACCCTCGTCTTCATATTCCGGGAGGTTTAGATGGGCCTGACCGCCCTGTGTCCGGGGACGTTCGACCCCGTCACGAACGGTCACATCGACATCATCGAACGGGCTGCGGGGCGCTTCGACGCGCTGATCGTCGGCGTGCTCGACAACCCGTCCAAGGAGCCGCTGTTCGGAGCCGAGGAGCGGGTGGGGATGATCAAGGAGGCGGTGCACACGCTCGGCAACGTCGAGGTCGAGGCGTTCAGCGGATTGCTCGTCGAATACGCAACCCGCAGGGGCGCCGACGTCGTGGTGAAGGGGCTCCGGGCGGTGACCGATTTCGAGTACGAGATCCAGATGGCGCAGATGAACCACCAGCTCGCGGGGGTCGAGACCCTGTTCATGACCACGAGCCCGCAGTGGTCGTTCCTGTCCTCCTCGCTCGTCAAGGAGGTCGCACGCTTCGGCGGGGACGTGTCGAACCTCGTCCCGGCCCACGTCGCGGGGCGGCTGGCCGACAAGCTCGGGAGTGCCGCGTAGATGGATCTCACCTCCCGCCTGTCCGAGCTCGAGGAGATGGTGCGCGACGCGAAGTCGATGCCCCTGTCGTCGTCCGCGCTGCTGAACCGCGACGAGGTCTTGAACCTGATCGAGGACTTGAAGAGCTCGCTCCCCGACGAGATCAAGCAGGCGCGCTGGGTTGTCAAGGATCGCGAGGAGCTGCTCGCCAAGGCCCGGCGCGACGCCGAGGCGATGGTGGAGCAGGCACGTGCCGAGCAGCTGCGTCTCGCGTCCCACGAAGCGGTCATGCAGCGGGCCAAGGACGAGGCCGAACGCATCGTGCATGAGGCCGAGGAAGACGCCCGCCGGCTGCGGCTCGAGGCCGAGGACTACGTGGATGCGAAGCTCGCGCAGCTGGAAGGAACGCTCCAGAAGATCCTCGAGGACATGATGGCGTCCAACGACGGGCTCTCCCGGACGATCGACCAGGTCGTCGCGGGGCGCGAGAAGCTGCGCGGCGCCACGCCGAGCGATGAGCTCGGACCCGAGGTGAGGTTGTCGGAGGACCGGGAGGATGAGGAGGCGTGATGCGAGCGATCGACGTCCGAGATCTCCTCGAGACCCCGGGATCCTCGCGGACCGTGCACGTGGAGGAGCCGGTCCCCGGTCTGCGGACCGAGCTCGCCGACGTGCCCGAGGGCACGCCGATCGCCGCCGACCTCACGCTCGAGAGCGTGGTCGAGGGCATCTTCGTTCGGGGTTCGCTCGAGGGGCGCTTCGCCATGCGGTGCGCCCGATGCCTCAAGACGTTCGAACGAGACTTCGACGTGGAGATGACCGAGCTCGTCCCGCGCGAGCCCGGTCCCGACGACGACTACGCGCTCAAGCCGGATCTGACGCTCGACCCCGAGCCGATCGTGCGCGACGCGGTGGTGCTCGAGATGCCGTTCTCGCCGCTGTGCCGTCCCGACTGCCTGGGCCTGTGCGAGATCTGCGGCGGCGACCGCAACCTCGGCGAGTGCCCCGGTCACGAGGTGACCGATCCTCGGTGGGACGCCCTCGACGTGCTGCTGCAGCACCTGGAGGCGCAGCCCGACCAGGAGCCGTCCGACGACGACGACCGAACGACGACCAGCTAGAGAGGATCGACATGCCGGTACCCAAGCGACGCCAGAGTCACACGCGCGGAGCCAAGCGCAAGGCCAACTGGAAGGCGCAGCCGCCCACCTACTCCGAGTGCCCCCAGTGCCATCAGCCGAAGCTCCCCCATCGGGTCTGCGGGAACTGCGGGTACTACGCGGGTCGCCAAGCGATCGAGGTCGAGTAGCGCGTGGCCCGGGAGCGCGCCCCGGAGGGGCCGAAAGCGCTCGATCGGATCCTCGGCGTCCGGTTCCGTGACGGGTCGTTGCGTGAACTCGCGCTCACCCACCGCTCGTACGCGTTCGAGAACGAGCTGCCCGCGAACAACGAGCGCCTCGAGTTCCTCGGCGACGCGGTCCTGGGGGTCGTCGTCACCGACATGGCCTTCCGCGAGTTCCCCGAGATGCCCGAGGGCGAACTCGCGAAGCTGAGGGCCGCGATCGTCAACATGAGCGCGCTCGCCGACGCGGCCCGGGACCTCGGGCTCGGGAGATTCGTCCTGCTCGGCCGCGGCGAGGAGATGAGCGGGGGCCGCGACAAGAGCAGCATCCTGGCGGACGCGCTCGAGGCCGTGTTGGGCGCCGTGTACCTGGATCGCGACCTCCCCGCGGCGCGCAAGCTGGTCGAGCGGGTGTTCCGGCCCCGGATGATCGCCTACGTCCGCGGCGAGGGCGAGCGCGACTACAAGACGATCCTGCAGGAGCTCGCCTCCGCCGAGGTGCGCTCGGTGCCGGAGTACCGGATCCGCGAACGCGGGCCCGATCATCAGAAGGAATTCACGGCCACGGTGTTCCTCGCCGGCAAGGAGTGGGGCACCGGCATCGGCCGCTCGAAGAAGGAGGCGGAGCAGCAGGCCGCGCATCAGGCCTACGTCCGCCTGTCGGAGCGTGCGGAGCCGGCGGAGCCTGCCGGGAAGTGGGGGGCCGGGGGGGCTCAAGGAGCGAGCGCGGATGCGCGAGCGGTAGCCCCCCGGAAGAAGGGGGCCGGGGGGGCTCAAGGAGCGAGCGCGGATGCGCGAGTGGTAGCCCCCCGGAAGAAGGGGGCGTAGTGGAACTTCCCGAAGTCGAGGTGATGCGCCGGGACCTCGAGAAGGACGTCGTGGGTCGCAAGGTCGTCGAGGCGGAGGTGCGGCCGTCGAAGAACGCGATGCGGGTGATCCGCCGGCACGCCAAGCGCAAGGAGTTCAGCGATCTCGTCGTGGGGCGCAAGTTCACCAAGGCCGAGCGACGCGGCAAGTACCTCCTGCTCCACATGGACAATGGCGACGTGCTGGTGACGCACTTCGGCATGAGCGGGCAGTTCGTGCGCGCCAACAAGCGGGTGGCGCTCCCGCCGCATACCCATGTGGTGCTCACCTTCCAGCAGGGCGGCGACCTTCGGTTCGTCGACCCGCGGACGTTCGGCGAGATGTTCGTCGCCACCGCGGACGAGCTCGGCAAGGTCAAGGAGCTCCAGCACCTCGCGATCGATCCGCTCGACCACGTGTTCACGTGGCAGGCCTTCGGATCCGCGCTCGCGCAGCGGGCGACCAAGATGAAGCAGCTGCTGATGGATCAGAAGTTCGTGAGCGGTCTGGGGAACATCTACTCCGACGAGGTCCTGTTCGCCGCCGGTCTGCGCTACGACCGTCCGTCGGACACGCTGTCCTCCCAGGAGGTGCGACGGCTCTACCGCGCGATGCAGGAGGTCCTGCAGGAGGCGATCCGGTTCCGCGGCACGACGCTCGAGGACGAGGCGTACCTGGACCTGTTCGGCAAGCCGGGCGAGTTCCAGAGCGAACTCAAGGTGTACGGGCGGGCCGGCCTCCCGTGCCGTCGCTGCCGGACGCCGATCCAGGCCGTCAAGATATCGGGGCGGAACGCGTACTTCTGCCCGCAGTGCCAGTCGTAATCGCCGAGCCCGCTACACGAGGACGGCGCCGACGTCGCGCATGCGTTCGAGCGCGCGTTGCCCATCGCCGCTGCGCAGGTCGACCGCGCGGATCGCGGAGGTGAGGACGTCGACCTCCAGGTGGCGGGCCCGCGCGTCCGAGACCGACTCGACCACGCAGTAGTCGGTCGTGAGACCGCAGATGACGACGTGTCGGATCATCCGGTCGCGGAGCACCGTGCCGAGCGCGGTCTCCCACGACTCCCCGCTGCGCGGGTCGCGGACGCTGAACGCGGAGTAGCCGTCCTCGCCCATGATCCCCTTGCGGATCACCGGCGCGTCCTCCACCACCCGGAGCTCCGAGTGGAACTCGGCCCCCCACGTGTCGTGCACGCAGTGCACGGGCCAGATCCCGCCGTCCTTCTCGAAGTGCGGCGTGCTCTCGGGGTGCCAGTCCTGGGAGTAGACGACCAGCGCGCCCGCATCGACCGCCGAGGCCACCTCGTCGTTCACGAGCGGAACGATCTCCTCCGCGCCCCGGACGTAGAGGCTGCCGACCGCGTCGGCGAAGTCGTGTTGGACGTCCACGACGAGCAGGGCGGTCCTCGTGTCGTAATCGGGCACAGACCTAGTATGCCCGGATGAAGCGGGTCCGCGTCGTCGCGTCGGGCCGCGTCCAAGGCGTCTTCTACCGTGCGAGCTGCGCCCGCCTCGCGCGGGGGCTCGGCCTCACGGGGTACGTCCGCAACCTGCCCGACGGCCGGGTGGAAGCCGCGTTCGAGGGCCCCGACGCGGCAGTCGACGAGATGGTCGCGTGGAGCGGCGTCGGTCCGGACCTCGCGAACGTGGACCACCTGGATGCGGTGGTCGAGGACCCCTTGGGAGAGACCGGGTTCCGGGTCACCGGGTGAAGCTCGGGCACCGAACTTTCCCCGGCGGGATGCGCGGCCGGGGCGAGGGCCACTGTTAGCATCGACCTCCGATGTTCCTCCGCTCCCTGCAGGTCCGAGGCTTCAAGTCGTTCGCCGACAAGACGGTCCTCGAGTTCGCTCCGGGCGTCTCGGTCATCGTCGGACCGAATGGCTCGGGCAAGTCGAACCTCGTGGACGCGATCAGCTGGGTGCTCGGCGAGCAGGGACCCCGTGCGCTCCGGGGCGGCCAGATGGCCGACGTGATCTTCGCCGGCAGCCCTCAGCGGTCGGCCCTCGGGATGGCCGAGGCCCGACTCGTGATCGACAACTCGGCCGGGCTGATCCCGGTCCCGATGACCGAGATCGAGATCAGCCGCACGATCTTCCGCTCCGGCGAGAGCGAGTATCGGATCGGCGGTCAGGTCGTCCGCCTCCTCGACGTGCAGGAGCTCCTCTCGGAGTCCGGGATCGGTCGCGCGCTCCACACCGTGGTCGGTCAGGGTCAGCTGGAGGACGTGCTGACCGCCCGGCCCGAGGACCGGCGCAGCTACATCGAGGAGGCGGCCGGCGTCGCGAAACACCGCAAGCGCAAGGAGCGCGCCGAACGCAAGCTCGCCGGGCTCGACCAGGACGTGCTCCGGCTCCAGGACGTCCTCGCCGAGCTCCGTCGCCAGCTGAAGCCGCTCCGCCAGCAGGCCGAGATGGCCAAGAGGCACGAGACGCTGACCGCGGAGGCCGATGCCGTCGCGGTCCGTCTGGCGGCCGCGCGGCTGCGCGACCTGTGGGACGAGCGCGACCGGCGCAAGGAGGGATGGGACGAGGGGCTCGCGCGACGCACCGCCGCGCGCGAGCGGCTGGACGCGCTGGACGGACGCGTCGCGGCGGCGGCCGACGAGCGCGCGCGGTCCGTCTGGGCGCTGCAGGAAGCGGAAGCGGCGTCCGTCGAGGCGCAGGCCGCGAAGTCCGCGGCCGAGCTCGAGCTCCGGCGCGCGGTCGAGCTCGAGTCCGAGGCCCGGCAGGCGGTCGCCGCGCAGACCAACCGGGGTGTTCGGATGGCCTCGCTGGAGGAGGATCTGCGCCGGCTCGAGGCCCGGTTCGCCGAGACGGCGGAGGAGCTCGAGGGCCGCGCCCGGGAGCTCGAGGCGGCGGAGTCCGAGTTCGCGTCGGCGGCGGACGCCCGGCGCGATGCCGAGGACGACCGCCGGCGCCTCGCCGAGGAGGCCGCCGCGCACCGCGCCGAGATGGAGACGTTCCGCCGCTCGCTCGCCTCGCACGATCGGGAGCGTTCGCGGCTGGAGGACTCGCTCGGGCAGGTCCGGGAGCGCAGGACGGCCGGCGAGGCCGAACGCGAGGCGCTCGCGGCCGACGTCGAACGCCTCGACGCGTCCACGTCGCCGCTCGGCGACCGCCGGTCGGAGCTCGAGCGCGAACGCCACGGGCTCTCGGACACGGTGGCCGAGCTCGAGGAGGGTCGGCGCCGCCTCGAGCTGCGCCGCGACGTGCTGCAAGCCCGGCTCGACGACCTCGAGCGCACCCCGGGCTCCCGTTTCCTCGAGGAGCACGCCGGCCGCGGCGTCGGCCTCCTCGGCCAGCTGATCCGCGCGGTCGACGGCTGGGACCGCGCGCTCCGAGCCGGGCTCGGCTCGCTCGCCGACGCCGTCGTGTACGAGGACGCGGGCCGCGCGCTGGCCGACGCCCCGACCGGCGAGGGCGCCACGCTCGCGGTGGCCGGCGGCGGGCCGGCCGCGTTCGAGCTCTCGGGCGAGCGGACGCTGCTGTCGATCGTCGACGCGGACCCGGCGGTGCGGGGCCTCGCCTCGACCCTGCTGAAGGACATCTACCTGGCCGAGACGCTGGAGGAGGCGGCCGCCAAGCACGCCGAGCACCCGAAGGCGTCGTTCGTCACGCCCGACGGCGTGCTCGTCGGACCCGCCCTGATCCGCACGACGCTCACCGCCGACTCGCGCGCCGAGGAGGTGCGGCGGGAACTCGCCGTCGTCGAGCGCGACCTGGCACGGTCGGTGTCGACGCTGACGCCACGACGCGCGCGGCTCGACGAGACCTCGGGGGAGCTGGCCGAACTCGCGGAGGCGATCGAGGAGGCGGACTCCCGGATCACCCACGCCGCCGAGCGCATCGCGAGGATCGATGGAGAGCTCTCCTCGGTGGGGAAGGAAGAGGAGATCCTCACGCAACGGCTGGCCGGGATGGACGACGCGGCCGCCGCCTGGCGCGAGAACCTCGCGGCCGCCGAGCCCGTCGCCCACGAGCTCCCGGAGCTACCGCGGACGCCCGAGCCCCCGATCCAGGCCCGGGTCGCCGTGGAAACGCTCCGCCGCGAGCGCGACCGGATCCAGACGCGGCTGTCGACCGTCCGCGCCGAGCGCGACACGCTGGCGGCCCAGGACGCCGACTCGCTGCGCGCCCAGGCCGACGAGGCGACGCGCGCGCGCGGCGAGGGGGAGCAGCGCTTGGCCGCCGCCGAGACGGCGCTGGAGGCGGGGACCGCCGCACGGTCGGCCGCGTCGGCCGCCGAGCGCGCGGCCACCGACGAGGAGGCGGAGGTGAACCGCCTGTGGCGGGAGGCCTCGACCGAGCTCGAGCGGCTCCGCGAGACGTACGAGGACGAGGACCGCGCGCGCGGCGATCTCGAGCGCCGGATCCGGGACGCCGAGCGCGTGTTGCGAGAGGGTCACCAGCGCGAGCCGGACGACGCGCTGACCGAGCTGTCCGAGGACGACACCGTCCCGGGGCTCGAGCGCGCGGCCGAGCTCGTCCAGCGGCGGCTCGCACTGCTCGGACGCGTGAACCTGCTCGCCGGGGGCGAGTTCGAGGCGCTGCAGGAGCGCCACGACTTCCTGCACCGGGAGCTCGAGGACGTCCGCAGGGCGCGCCGGGACCTGCTCGAGGTGATCCAGCGGATCGAGACCGAGATCGTGACCACGTTCGAGGCCGCCTACCGGGACGTGGCCGCCGAGTTCGAGCGGCTGATCGGCGAGCTGTTCCCCGGCGGCGAGGGGCGGCTGGTGTCCACCGAGCCCGGCGACCCGCTCTCGACCGGGATCGAGATCGAGGCGCGCCCGGGTCGCAAGCGGGTGAAGCGCATCTCGCTTCTGTCGGGCGGCGAGCGCGCGCTCACGGCGCTCGCGTTCCTGTTCGCGATCTTCAAGGCGCGCCCGAGCCCGTTCTACCTGATGGACGAGGTGGAGCCGGCGCTCGACGACATCAACCTGCACCGGTTCATCAGCCTGATCGAGGGCTTCGCCAAGGATGCCCAGGTCCTCGTGGTGACGCACCAGAAGCGCACGATGGAGGTCGCCGGGATGATGTACGGGGTGTCGATGAGCAAGGAGGGCACTTCCAGGGTCCTCGCCCAGCGGATCGACTCGCCGCCCGCGAGCGCGACCCCGGGCGAGGCCGGCGCGACCGTCGTGGCCCCCGAGCCCGACGCCGTCCGATAGCCTCGGCCACCGTGGAGCTCGTCGTCGCGATCGTCGTGGGCCTCGTCGTGGTCGGCATCGTCCTCGGCGTCGTCCTGTCGAGACGGCGCCCCGCGCCGGGGCGAACGCCACCCGCCGGCGGCCGCGGTCCGGGCGTCGCGTCCGGTGGTCGGCAGACCGCCGCGGCCCCCACGGCCCCGCCCCGAGCGCCCGGCCCCGGGCTCGCGGGGCGGATCCGGTCGGCGTTCGGGGCCGGGGTCGAGGACCCCTGGAGCGAGCTCGAGGGGCTGCTCGTCGGCGCCGACGTCGGCCCGGCGACGTCGGCTCGGATCGTCGGCGACGTTCGGGCACGCTACGGGCAGGGAGACGACCCCTCGGCGCTCGTCGGCGACGAGATCCGATCGATCCTGGGAGGACCCTCGCCGCTCGAACTGCCGACCGAGGGCCTGGGCGTGGTGCTCGTGGTCGGGGTCAACGGCTCCGGCAAGACGACCACGATCGGCAAGCTCGCGGCGCGGCTGGCCGGCCAGGGCAAGCGCGTGAGCATCGCGAACTCGGACACCTTCCGCGCGGCGGCGTCGGAGCAGCTCGAGGTGTGGGCCGGGCGCGCCGGCGCGCACCTGGTCCGACAGGCACGCGGTGCGGACCCGGGGGCCGTCGCCTTCGACGCGGTCCAGGCGGCGCAAGCACGAGGTTCGGACGTGTTGATCGTCGACACCGCCGGCCGGCTTCACACGAAGCAGCCCCTGATGGAGGAGCTGAAGAAGGTCCGCCGGGTGATCGAGAGGGCCGTGGGGCGACCCCCCGATGAAACGCTGCTCGTGCTGGACGCCACGACGGGTCAGAATGGGATCGCGCAGGCCCGGGCCTTCACCGAGGCGGTGGAGGTGACGGGCGTGGCGCTGACGAAGCTCGACGGCACGGCGAAGGGGGGAGTCGTCCTGGCGGTGCGCGATCAGCTGGGGGTGCCGGTCAAGGTCGTCGGCACCGGTGAGAGCGTCGGGGATCTGGAGCCCTTCGAGAGTGAGGCGTTCGCGGCCCGCCTCTTGGGGGGCTGAGACGTGCCCCGGGCCGAGATCCTGATCGTCGAGGATCATCCGACGATGCGCGAGGCGATGCGGCTGATCCTGGAGAACGCGGGGTTCGATACGCGCGAGGCGTCCGACGGCAAGACGGCATTGTCGATGGTGCGCGAGCGGCCGCCGGACATCATGTTCCTCGACCTCAACATCCCCGGGACGAGCGGCGCGGACGTACTCGCCGAGCTCAAAGGCCACGAGGCGACCCGCGACATCCGCGTGATCATCATCACCGCGACGGGCGAGGAGGGACGTGAGTTCGTCCTCTCGCTCGGCGCCGACGAGTACTTCACCAAGCCCTTCCCACCCACCGAGTTGCTCCGAACCGTCGAACGGGTCCTGGAGGGACCGCCCGAGACCTCCCCGGCCGGGTCGTAACCTGGGTCCTCGATGTTCGACACGCTCACCGGCCGTCTCGACGACATCTTCAGGAAGCTGCGTTCCCGCGGCAAGCTCCACCCCAAGCAGGTGGACGTCGCGATCGCCGACATGCGCGTCGCGTTGCTGGATGCCGACGTCGCCGCCGAGGTCGCCGACGACCTGCTGGCCCGGGTCCGCGACCGCGCGCTGTCCGAGGAGGTCATGAAGAGCCTCACGCCGGCCCAGCAGGTGATCAAGGTCGTGCGGGACGAGCTCCAGGCGACGATGGGTGGCACCCAGGTGGCGTTCACCCTGCCGTCCGCCAGACCGGCCGTCGTGATGATGGCCGGCGTGCAGGGCTCGGGGAAGACGACCGCCTGCGCGAAGGTCGCGCACCACCTGAAGTCCAAAGGGAAGCGCCCGCTGCTCGTCGCCGCCGACCTGTGGCGCCCCGCCGCCGTGGAACAGCTGTCCACCCTCGGCCGCGAGATCGGCGTGGACGTGGTCTCGGACGGCAAGGACGCGGTCAAGGTCGCGAAGGCCGGGGTCAAGCACGCGGGTCGCGAGGCCTACGACGTCGTGATCGTCGACACGGCCGGGCGCCTGCACGTCGACGAGGACATGATGCGCGAGGCCCGGCGCGTGAAGGACGCGATCGATCCCCACCACGTCGTCATGGCCTGCGACGCGATGACCGGTCAGGACGCGGTGATCCAGGCTCGCGCCTTCATGAGGGAGGTGGACACCACCGGGTTCGTGCTCACGAAGATCGACGGGGACGCGCGCGGCGGCGCGGCGCTCTCGATCACGGCGGTGACGGGCAGGCCGGTCTTCTTCGCGGGGACGGGGGAGCGGCCCGAGGACCTCGAGCCGTTCTACCCCGACCGGATGGCGTCACGGATCATGGGGATGGGCGACGTGCTGTCCCTGATCGACAAGGCGCAGGAGAACCTGGACCAGGAGCAGGCCGCCGAGACCGCGGAGAAGATGCTCTCGGCTCGGTTCACGCTCGAGGACTTCCTCGTCCAGATGCAGGCGCTCCGCAAGCTCGGCCCCCTGCAGGATCTCCTCGCGATGCTGCCGGGCGTCCCTGGGGGCAAGGACGCGCTCAAGGACCTCGAGGTCGACGAGGGCCAGATCGGTCGAGCGCAGGCCATCATCCAGTCCATGACCAGGGAGGAGCGGCAGAATCCCGCTATCATCGGCGGGTCCCGGCGCTCGCGGATCGCGCGCGGATCGGGCGTGACGACCGCGGAGGTCAACGCGCTGCTCAAGG
The DNA here is from genome assembly GCA_036505195.1 of Actinomycetota bacterium. Lineage (GTDB taxonomy): Bacteria > Actinomycetota > UBA4738 > UBA4738 > HRBIN12 > DASSJM01. The sequence continues at coordinate 44,017 of DASXTX010000006.1, read as the reverse complement.
AGTTCGAGCAGGCGAAGAAGATGATGAAGAGCATGCTGGGCGGCAAGCGCATGCCCCGGATCCCGGGGATGCCGAACCTCCCGGGTATCGGTTAGGGAATCCATCCGTTAGGAGTACGGGACATGTCGGTTCGCATCAGGTTGAAGCGGTTGGGGGCCAAGAAGCGCCCCTTCTACCGGGTCGTCGTCGCCGACCAGCGGAGCCCGCGCGACGGCCGGTTCATCGAGAACATCGGCAGGTATCAGCCGATGGACGACCCCTCGGTGATCGAGATCGACGAGGAGCGTGCGCTGCATTGGCTCCGGGTCGGCGCGCAACCGTCCAACACCGTCAGGGTGCTGATGACCAAGGTCGGCATCTGGGAGCGCTTCACGTCTGAGAAGAAGGACGCGAAGGCCGCCCGGGCCTCCTGAACGCCTGGCAGGAAGCGTGCCGGAAGACGTGCCGGAGAACATGCCGGAGAACATGCCGGAGAACATGCCAGAGAACATGCCGGAGAACATGCCAGAGAACATGAAGGATCTCCTCGACTTCCTCGCGCGCGAGTTGGTGGACGATCCGGACGCCGTCCATGTCGAGCAGGTCGACGACGAACGCGGCGTGTTGCTCACCCTTCGCGTCGCGCAGGACGACATGGGTAAGGTCATCGGTCGCGGCGGCCGCACGGCTCGCGCGATCAGGATCGTGATGAAGGCCGCGGGGATGCGCGCGGGGATCCATCACACCGGCGTCGAGATCGTCGACTGACCGTCTGGTCCCGCGAACCCACAGCGAGGAGCGATGATGGACGAGCCGACCGTCGTGGTCGGCCGGATCACACGGGCACACGGCGTGACCGGTGAGGTCGCCGTCCTCGTGATCTCCGAGGTCTCGGGGCGGTTCGACGACGGTGCGACCGTGTGGCTCGAGGACGGCCGGACGCTGACCGTCGAGTCGTCCCGGCCGCACAAGGATCGTCTCCTCGTCCGGTTCCGTGGTGTCGAGGACCGCGCCCAGGCCGAGGCACTCCAGAAGGCCCTGCTCGTCGTCCCCGAATCGGCGTCTCCCCAGCTCCCCGAGGGCTCGTGGTGGGACCACCGGATCGTCGGGTGCGCCGTCGAGACCGACACGGGGCGCGCGCTCGGAACCATCCGCGACGTGATCCACACCTCGGCGAACGACGTCTGGTCGGCGGTCGACGACGAAGGCGTCGAGACGCTCGTTCCGGTGCTCAAGGATGTGATCCTCGACGTGGATATGAACGCGAAGCGGATCGTCGTCCGCGAGATCCCGGGTCTGACCGCACCATGATCGGGTAACGCTGGAGCCTTCCCCGTCACTCATTTACCGTGAAAGACCATCGAGCGTCGGTTGGAGCTTGAGGATGTGTTCCGGGCCCACCAGCAGGCCGTCTTCGCCTACTTCCTCCGCCTCATCGGCAACCCGTTGGACGCGGAGGAGCTCACGCAGGAGACGTTCGTGCGGGCATGCTCAGCAGCGCATCGGTTCCGCGGCGATTCCTCGGTGCGCACCTGGTTGTTCGGGATCGCCCGCCGGGTGGTGTTCGAGGCGGCGCGAGCGGGGCTGTTCGAACGCCGGCCTCACGTGCCGGACGAGGCGAGCGTCCAGGGACCCGATCCGGAAGAGCGGATGGATCTCGAGCGCGCCCTCGCATCACTCGGGTTCGCCGACCGTGAGGCGCTCGTGATAGTCGACGTCCTCGGGTTCGAGCCGATCGAGGTGGCCCGGATGCTCGGTGTTACGCCGGAGACGTTCCGCGTGCGGCTGCACCGCGCTCGCGGCCGGCTCAGGGAGGCGTACACGTCATGAGTGATGAGGCGCCGATCGATCTGCGTTCGCTCGGCGACGTCTCGTCACCCGACGTGGTGCGGGCGGCGCTCCGAGACTTCCGACGTCGAGCCCTCCATCGGTACGTATGGATCGGGATCGTGATCGCGCTCGCGGTGCTAGCGACCATCGTGTTTCCACCCCAACGCGGCCTCGACGACCGGATTGGGGCCGCCGAAGGCGCGCCGGTCGGGTACTCCTTCGACGTCGGAGACTCTGCGTGGACGCTCGTTCGCGTGGCCGACCTCGGCGATACGCTCGGGCTCCAGTTCGTGGTGAGGCGACCTCCTCCCGATCCGGGCGGACCATCCTGGTGGTTACAGCTGCACGGTCAGCGCTCCGCCCTGGCAACCTCCGAGAGCGGATCGCGGACCTCCGACATGGCATGGGTCGAGATCGACAGGCCCTCTGGCGGCGTGGTCGCCGGGAGCGGCTGGTACGACTCGGGCTGTGAGCCCATCCCGGGCGAGTCCACCTGTCATTCGCGGACCCAGCGGCTCGGACCGATCCGTATCGACCTGCGGGAGTTGGGTGTGCTCCCTTCGATCCTGGAGGGGTGACTCGGATGCGCGGCGGCGACCTCGACGCTCTCGACCGGGCGACCCTCAGGCTCTGGCGGATCGCCAACCTCGTCGGGTGGGCCGCCGGAGGTGCCCTTGTGTTCGCGCTGCCATGGGTCCTTGGTCGCCAGCTCGGAGGCAGAGTGTCCGCAGTCATCCTCGTGCCGCTCGGCATCGTCGCCCTCGTGCTGGTGCCGTACTTCGCGGGCGGCGTCATCGGCGATCACATCTACCGGTGGCCCGGCTGGGTCGCGGCGGTGGCCGTGGGGGCGGTCAACCTGTGGTGGTTCGCTCTCTCGGCCGACCCGTCCGAGGGGGGGTGGGACTTCGCGGCCGTGGCCTTCGTTTCCCTGCTGATCTCTGTGACGACGGCACGGTACCGATGGAGGTTGCGGCCGAGGGCGCTCCGCGGAGGCCCGTCGCGTTAGCCTGCGGTCGTGCGGATCGACGTCGTCACGATCTTCCCCGGCATCTTCGAGAGCCCGCTGCGCGAGAGCCTGCTCGGGCGGGCGATCGAGGCCGGTTTCCTGGACGTGCGGGTGCACGACCTGCGTGACAGCACGTCCGACAAGCATCGCCAGGTGGACGACGAGTCGTACGGCGGCGGGCCGGGGATGGTGCTGAAGCCCGAGCCGGTGTTCGCGGCGATCGAGTCGCTCGGTTCGGGCGACCGACGCACGCTCGTGCTCTCCCCGGCCGGACGCAGGCTGGATCAGGCCCTCGCGCGTGAGCTGGCCGCCGAACCCTGGCTCGTGCTCATCTGCGGGCGCTACGAGGGCGTCGACGAGCGCGTCGTCGAGGGCGTGCCGGCCGAGGAGGTCTCGATCGGCGACTACGTCGTCGCGGGCGGGGAGGTCCCTGCCCTGGTCGTGCTCGAGGCGGTGACGCGGCTCGTGCCCGGCGTCATCGGTCGCGAGGAGTCCCACGAGCAGGATTCGTTCGGCGACGAGGGGATCCTGGACCACCCTCACTACACGCGCCCGGCGGAGTTCCGCGGGATGCGGGTCCCCGAGACGCTGCTCTCGGGCAACCACGCCGAGATCGATCGCTGGCGTCGCGAGGCCGCCCTCGAGAAGACCCGCCGCAACCGCCCCGACCTGCTCGAACGCTGACCGACGCGTACCGTCGCGCCCGTTCCTCCGGGGCCGCCGCTCGCGCGGAGCGCGCTCGCTCCGTGAGCTCCCGCACCCGCGGAGCGCGCTCGCTCCCTGAGCTCCCGCACCCCCTGTTACCATGGGCCTCCCGCCATGAACAAGACCGATCTCGTCGACGCCCCCTATCTCCGCACGGATCTGCCCGAGTTCCGGCCGGGCGACACCGTGAAGGTGCACGTCCGGGTGGTCGAGGCGGGCCGCGAGCGCATCCAGGTCTTCCAGGGTGTCGTGATCCGGCGTCAGGGAGGCGGCCTCCAGGAGACGTTCACCGTCCGGAAGATCTCGTTCGGCGTGGGCGTGGAGCGGACGTTCCCTCTCCACTCGCCGTCGATCGGCAAGCTCGAGGTCGTCTCGCGTGGCCACGTACGCCGAGCCAAGCTCTACTACCTTCGCGAGCGCCGCGGCAAGAAGGCGCGGATCCGCGAGCGCCGGCTCGGCGACGAGGAGCTCGCGGCGATCGCCGCTGCCGAGGCCGAACGGGCCGCAGCAGGCTCCGCCGCTGCCGCCGACGACGGATCCGTCGAAGGGGCCGAGGAGACCGCCGACGCGACCGAGATCACGGACGCCGAGTCGGCCGGGACCCAAGCTGCAGACGCCGACACGTCGGACGCGGTACCCGCGGCCGAGGCGTCGGACGACGGGGTGGCCCAGACCGAGCCCTCCGAGGCAGAGATCCAGGGCTAGTCGGTGACCGAGCGCCTGTCGGGCTCCGAGGAGCCGGCCGGCGGGTTCACGCTCTCGGAGCCTCGGCCCGCCGACCAGGAGGAACGCAGGTCGTTCCTGCGCGAGCTCCCGATCCTGTTCATCGTGGCGCTGGCGGTCGCGATCGTCCTCAAGACCTTCGTCGTCCAGGCCTTCTTCATCCCCTCGAGCTCGATGGAGCCCACCCTGGAGCCGGGGGACCGCGTGCTCGTCCAGAAGGTGGTGTACGGTCCCGATCGCGGCGACGTCATCGTGTTCTCGGACCCGCAGGGGCGCCCCGGCCCGGATCGCGGCATCGTCGGCGGATTCGTCCACTGGTTGTCGAGCACGCTCGGCATCGAACGGCCCGAGCACGAGGACTTCATCAAACGGGTGATTGGGCTCCCGGGCGAGACGGTCGAGCTGCGGGACGGGAGACTGTTCGTCGACGGGGTCCGGATCCGCGAGCCCTACCTGAAGGGGGCGGTCGACACGAGGGACTACGGCCCGGTGAAGGTTCCGGAAGGCGCGCTCTTCGTCCTGGGCGACAACCGGTTGAACTCGAACGATTCGCGGTTCGGCCTTGGGTTCGCCCCGGTCGACAAGGTGGTGGGGAGAGCGTTCGCGATCGTGTGGCCACCGTCGAGGGTCGGGTGGATCCACTAGTCCTGGACCTCGGGCGCTACGAGCGCGGTCTGCGGGCGCAGGGCTTCCGCCTGATCGCCGGCGTCGACGAGGCCGGGCGCGGGGCCCTCGCCGGGCCGCTCGTGGCCGCGGCCGTGATCCTGCCCGCGGACTTCGACCTGGAGGGGATCAACGACTCGAAGGTGCTGACCGCGCTCCAGCGTGACGCGGCCTTCGAGCGTATCGTGCGCCACGCCGTCGCTCGTTCCGTGTGCCGGTGCACGCCGACGCGGATCGATCGCCGGGGCCTGCACAAGACCAACGTCTGGCTGCTCCGTCGGTGCATCACCACCCTGCCCGTCGCACCCGACTACGTCCTGACCGACGGCTTCCCGGTGAAGCGGCTCGGGATCCCGAACCTGTCGATCAAGAAGGGGGACGCGGTGACCGCGTCGGTCGCGGCCGCGTCGATCGTGGCCAAGGTGACCCGGGACCGGATGATGGACCGCTACCACCGCAGGTTCCCCGCCTACGGGTTCGACCACAACCGGGGGTACGGGACGGACGAGCACCGGGACGCGATCAGGCGGCACGGACCCTCTCCGATCCACCGGTACTCGTTCAAGGGCCTGCGGACCGGTTACTACGACGGCGATAGGGTGGAGGAGCCGTGAACCCCGAAGAAGACGACATCGAGCGGTTCGAGGAGCAGCGCGAGCTCGAGCTGCTCCGCGAGTACCGCGACATCGTGCCGATGTTCGCCTACGTCGTGGAGACAGAGCGGCGCTTCTACCTGGCGAACACGGTCGAGCTGAACCAGCGCGAGGACGGCTGGGTCGAGGTCGTGCTCGGCGACGCCTGGGTGTGGGACATGTGGCGGCCGGCCCGCCTCGTGTCGAACGTGCGGGTGCTGACCCGCCACGACGTGAACGTGGAGGAGCTGCGTCAGGAGGACACGATGCAGCTCCCCGACTGACGACCCGAACCTCCCGCAATCGCCGAACCGACCTACTGCATCGATCAGACATGCGGGAACGTGCCCTTCCGTGTGAGGCTGGTCCCAACGACCCGGAGAGAGGTGGACGGCATGAGGCATCGGGTGTTGGCGGGCGTGTTCGCGCTGGGCCTGCTAATCGTGACGGGTGCCACGACGGTGTCCGCGCAGCCCGGCACGGAGGGGTTCCAGGTCACCGGCGCCGTCGAACAGGTGGATCAGGTCGACGTCGCCAAGTCGCTGACGGGACGGCTCGCCGAGACCGATCCGTCGCTCCTGGGCAAGGCGAGCTCCGAGCTCATCAACGTCATCGTCAAGCTCGACTACGATCCCGCCGCCGTCTACGCGGGCGGCCTGGCCAGGCTCAAGGCGACCAGCCCCAGCATCACCGGTCGCTCGCTCGACCGCAACGCTGCGGCCGTCGCGAAGTACCAGTCGTACATCGACGGCTTCGAGGCCCGAGCCACGCGCGCGATCCGGGCACACGTCCCCGGCGCGCAGATCGGACAGTCGTTCCGGCTCGCCTACGGCGGCCTCGCGCTGCGTCTGCCGGCGAACCAGGTGGGCGAGCTGCTCGAGACACCGGGCGTGGCGGCCGTCCAGCGCGACCAGCTCGAACAGCCGCTCGCGGTGCAAGAGCCGTTCGAGTCCATCGGAGCCTCGGCCGTGTGGCCCTCCCTGGGGGGCACGGATCACGCGGGTGAGGGCGTCCTGGTGGCGAACATCGACACGGGCGTGTGGCCCGAGAGCCCGATGCTCGAGGACAAGGGACTGCCGGCACCGCCCCAGTCGTACGGGTGTCAGTTCGGCGTCTCGGGCCAGGCGAACGACACGCCGTTCACGTGCAACCACAAGCTCGTCGGCGCCTACGCGTTCACGGACACCTACACGACCGTGTTCGTCCCCCAGCCCGACGAGTACTGCCTCAACACGCCGGGTTCGGGTCCGTGGCTGTGTTCGGCGCGCGACGCCGACGGGCACGGGACCCACACGCTCACCACATCCGCCGGCGACTTCGTCGACAGCGCGCCGATGCTCGGCATCGATCGAGGCCCGACGAGCGGCATGGCGCCGGGCGCCTGGGCGATCGCGTACCGGGTGTGCCTGAACCGTGGGTGCTTCCAGTCCGACAGCGTCGCGGCCGTCAACCAGGCGATCGCGGACGGTGTCGACGTCCTCAACTTCTCGATCAGCGGTGGCGCGAACGCGTTTTCGGACGCCGTCGAACAGGCCTTCCTGAGCGCGTACGGCGCGGGGATCCTGGTCAACGCCTCGGCCGGCAACTCCGGTCCGGGAGCGGCGACCGCCGACCACGCGGGCGCGTGGACGAACACCGTGGGCGCCTCGTACCCCGCGCGGATCTATCAGGGCTCGCTCCACCTCGAGTCCGCCGCCGACGCGGTCTCGCTCGACGTCGTCGGGACGACGATCACGCCGGGCATCGAGACGCCGACGCCGGTCGTGCTTCCGACCAGCGTCCCCGGGTACACCAGCCTCACCTGCAGCGCCAACTTCCCCGCAGGTTCGCTCCTCGGGAAGATCGTGCTGTGCGACCGGGGGAACCCCGCGGGACGAGCGGACTCGGGCTTCCGGGCTCTCCAGGGCAACGCCGCCGGCATGATCCTGGCCAACGTCGGCCACCAGGACCTGTTCACCGACCTGCATTGGCTGCCGGCGATCATGCTCGACGACGGCACGTGGCAGGGAGAGGACCAGCCGGGCGACGACGTCCGGGGCTTCGTGGCGGCTCACCCGGACGTCACGGCGACGTTCACGACCGGAGAGCGCACCGCGCAGACGCCGGACATCATGACGACGTTCTCGTCTCGCGGACCGCTCGGCGACTGGATCAAGCCGGACATCACGGCTCCGGGCATCGAGATCCTCGCCGGCAGGAGCCCGCATCCGACCTCGGTCGCGATCCCGAGCGGCCCACCCGGCGACGACTTCATGGCGATCGCGGGCACGTCGATGTCGGCGCCCCACGCGACGGGGGTCGCGGCCCTCGTCAAGGCCGCCCACCCGAGCTGGACCCCCGGGCAGATCAAGTCGGCGATGATGACGTCCTCGCTGCAGAGCGTGCTCCAGCCCGACGGCGTCACGCCGGCCGATCCGTTCAACACCGGGGCAGGCTCGATCCGAGCGGACCGGGCGGTCGCCCCGGTCGTCGTGTTCGACGAGACGGCGGCCGACTACGCGTCGCTCGGTTCGGATCCGATCCACCGGATCGACGCGAACCTTCCGAGCATCAACGTGCCGACGTTCAGCGGGAGCGTCTCGACGACGCGGTCGTTCACGAACGTGAGCGGGAGTTCGCAGCAGCTGACGGTCACGACGTCCGCTCCGCCGGGGGCGTCGATCTCCGTGAACCAATCGAAGTTCGGGATGGACCCGGGTCAGACCAAGACGCTCGTGTTCACGATCACGGGCGAGGGCCTCGCCCCGAACACGCAGTACTTCGGGTCGATCAAGCTCGATCCGAAGGCGGCCGGCGCCAACGACATCTACCTTCCGGTGGCGTTCTTCGCCCGGCAGGGGGACGTGACGCTGACGCAGAGCTGCACGCCTGCATCGATCGCCGTGAACGCCTCGAGCACGTGCACCGTGACGGCGCAGAACCTCTCGCCGTCCGATGCCGACACCACGATCACGGAGATGACCCCGAGCGCGTCGAACCTGCCGCTGAACAACGAGCAGGTGACGCTGGACCGGGCGTCGACCACGAGCCTCGAGGTGAGCGGCGTCAACGGCTACACCTGGCGCGGGACGCTGGACGGGTCGATCGCGCCGACGATCGATGCGATCACGCTCACCCCGGGTGGGACGCCCGCCGGCGGCTACCTCCCCCTCCGGCTCTTCGGGGTCGCGCCGATCGCCGGGATGGGCGATGAGACGATCACGAACTTCAACGTGCCGGCGTTCCCGTGGGGTCGTGAGACGTACACGAGGATCGGCGTGGACTCGAACGGGTACGTGATCATCGGCGGTGGCTCCGCCGGGGACAACTCGTTCGTTCCGCAGACCCTGCCGAACCCGGCAAGGCCGAACAACGTCATCGCTCCCTGGTGGACGGATCTGAACCTCGCCGCGGCGGGCGGATGTGCGGCACCGGGCCTGCCCAACTGCGGTGCCCGGATCACCGTCCTCGCGAGCGGAGCCGGGGGCTGTGTCGTCAACGACTGCTGGATCGTCGTGGACTGGGAGGACGTGCCGACGTTCGGACAGGCCCCCGGCAACGCCCACGACTTCCAGATCTGGATCGGGGTGAACGGGGACGCTCACCCGGACGAGGACGTCTCGATGGGCTACGGGGTCGTCGGTACCGGCGCGGCGGACGGTCTGAATGCCGGCGCCGAGAACCGCGATGGATCCAGCGGCATCAACATCAGCCCGCTGCCCGACGACGGGAACGAGTTCGTGATCGCGATCTCGGGGCCGACGCCCGGTGGCAAGGTCGTGATCACCTTCGATGCACTGGGCAAGTTGGCGGGCGACTACGTACTCACGGCCAGGATGACGTCGAACCTGACGTCCGGAACCACGTCCGCACGCTCGACCATCCACGTCGGTCCCTAGCCGTTCGGACGACGACCCGGAGGGCCCGGCCTCGGCCGGGCCCTCCGGGTCGGGGGGGTCGGCGTCGGCATGTCGGCGACGCGGTCTAGCGTCGCCGGGTGGGCGGATCGAGGACCGACCGGCGCTCCGAACGCGGTCGCACGGGCGAGGACGCAACGCTCCGCGTCTACGAGCGACGGGGGTTCGCGCTGGTCGCGCGCAACTGGCGCTGCAGCCTGGGCGAGCTCGACCTGATCATCGTGCGCCGCGACCTGCTGGTCGTCTGCGAGGTGAAGGCGCGCTCGGGGCCCGCGTTCGGCGGCGGCTACGAGGCGGTGACGTGGGCCAAGCGCAAGAAGGTACGGACGCTCGCGGACGCGTTCCTGCAACGGAACGCGTTCGAGCACGCGCGGGTGCGCTTCGACGTCGCGAGCGTCTGGCTCGGTCCGCGCGGCGCGGACGTCGAGATCTTCGAGGACGCGTTCTAGGTGTCGGTGGGTCCCGCTAGGGTCGGCCGACCGTGTACGGACGCGTCAACGGCGTCACCGTCGTCGGCGTCCGCGGCCATCTCGTCGCCGTCGAGGCGCACGTCGGTCGCGGACTCCCGTCGCTCACCCTGACCGGGCTGCCCGGCGCGGGCGTGCAGGACGCGCGCGATCGGATCCGACCGGCGGTCGAGAGCGCGCGCTTGGAGTGGCCGCTCCGTCGCGTCGTCGTGAACCTCTCGCCCGGGACTCTCCGCAAGGAAGGCCCCGGCCTCGACCTGCCGGTCGCGATGGGGGTGCTCGCGGCCACCGCGCAGGTGCCCTCGGCGGAGCTCGAAGCGTGGGTGTTCGTCGGCGAGCTCTCGCTCCAGGGCGGGCTGGTCTCGACACCGGGCGTGCTGTCGGTGGCGATCGCCGCCGCGCGCGCGGGACTGCGAGGCGTGGTCGTCCCGGCGTCGAACGCGGCCGAGGCCGCCCTCGTGGACGATCTCGAGGTCGTCGGCGCGGGGTCGCTCGGGGAGGTGGTCGGGTTCCTGCGCGGGACGTGGCGGCCGACCGTGCCCGAGGCGACGGGCCTGCGCGAGGGCGCGCGGCACGCGGTCGATCTCGCCGAGGTCCGAGGTCAGGCCCAGGCTCGCCGGGCGCTCGAGGTGGCGGCCGCCGGAGGACACAACGTCGTCATGGTCGGTCCACCCGGCGCGGGCAAGACGATGCTCGCGCGCCGGCTCGCCACGATCTTGCCGACGATGTCGCGGGACGAGTCGCTCGAGGTGACCCAGCTGCACTCCGTGGCCGGACTCCTGGACGGGGGCCTGATCCACGCTCGGCCGTTCCGTTCGCCGCACCACACGGTGTCGCCCTCCGCCCTGCTCGGCGGGGGAACGGCGTTCCTGCGCCCCGGGGAGGTGTCGCTGGCGCACCACGGGGTGCTGTTCCTCGACGAGTTCACGGAGTTCCGCCGCGACGCGATCGAGGGCCTGCGCCAGCCGCTCGAGGACGGGCGCGTGGTCGTCACGCGGATGGTGGGCTCGGTGGTGTTCCCGGCGAGGTTCACGCTCGTCGCCGCCGCGAACCCGTGCCCGTGCGGGTTCGCCGGGGACGCCGTCCGCCGTTGCACGTGCCGGGAGGATCGTCTGCAGACGTACCACGCCAAGCTCACCGGCCCGTTGTTGGACCGCGTCGACATCAGGCTCGTGATCCCGCGCCTCACCAAGCGCGAACTCCTCGGCGAACAGCCGGGGGAGTCCTCGCCGGCGGTCCGCGAACGCGTCGAGCAGGCGCGCGCGCGGCAGCGCCGCCGCTACGCGCGATTCGGCTTCCCGAACAACGGCCAGCTCCCCGGTCCCCTCGCGCGGCGCGAGGCGAGGATCTCCGCGGACGCCCGCGACCTCCTCGCGTCGGCGGTCGACCTACACGCGCTCACGGGTCGCGGGTTCGACCGCACGCTCAAGGTCTCGCGGACGATCGCGGACCTCGCGGGGGCGGACCGAGTCGAACCCGAACACGTCGTCGAGGCGCTGGCGTACCGCTCGGCCTCGCCGGTGCCGGAGCTCGAGCGTGCGGTCTGAGGACCGAGCGCGTGGCCCGTGGCCCACGTGGCCGCCGGGTTACGGCTCGGACGATGAGGACCGACGAGCGCTGTTCGTCCTGTCCGCGCTGCGTGGGATCTCCCCGCGGAGCCTGATCGCGCTGGCGATCGAACGTGGCTCGGCGGCCTCGACCCTGGCCTGGATCCGTGAGGGCCGGGGCGGCAGCGAGAACGACCAGGCGTTCGCGCGTGCCCTTGACCCGGACGCGATCTCCGGCGCGGCGACGGCGTGCGGGGCTCGCCTGGTCACCTGGGCCTCGGTCCACTACCCGAGCCAGCTCCGCCAGATCCCCGATCCACCCGGCGCGATCTACGTGATCGGTCGGACGCCGCCCGACGTGACCTCGGCCGTCGCCACGGTCGGCGCCCGGCGCTGCACCGCCTCGGGACGGGAGGCGGCGCACGCGATCGGGCGCGGGCTGGCGCTCGCTGGGATCACCGTCGTGAGCGGAGCAGCCCGCGGCATCGACGCCGCGTCGCACGACGGCGCGCTCTCGGTGCGAGGCCCGACGCTCGCCGTCTTGGGGTCGGGGCTGGACGTCGCGTACCCGTCGGCGAGCCGAGCCCTGATCCGGCGGATCGGCGATACGGGAACGCTGGTGAGCGAGTACGCGCCCGGAACGCCGCCCAGCCAGCACCACTTCCCCGCTCGCAACCGGATCGTGGCGGGGCTGTGCTGCGCGACCGTCGTTGTCGAAGGCGCGAGGGGGAGCGGCTCGTTGATCACGGCCGAGCACGCGATGGAGTTCGGGCGGGACGTGTACGCCGTCGCGGGTTCGGTCACGAGCGCTCTGTCGGAGGTGCCGCTGCAGCTGATCCGCGAGGGCGCGACCCTGATCCGCGACGCCGAGGATCTGCTGGGCGACCTCGGCGTCGAGGTCGCGCCGACCGAGGTCGCCGAGCGCCTGGACCTCGACGACGCCGAGCGCAGGGTCCTGGGTGGCATCGTCGAGCCCACCCTCCCCGATCGCCTCGCGTCCTCGCTCGGGGTGGGGATCCACGACGTCGTCGGCGTCCTGATGCGGCTGGAGCTGCGCGGGTTCGTCCGCAACGTGGGCGGCCGCTACGAGACGACGCTCAAGGCGCGACCTCATCGGGATGCGGCGAGCGAGCGGAGCGCCCGGGGAACGCCCGACCGCGCCACGAGCCGCACCGGGACGCCCGCGCCGTCGAGCAGGCTCGCGGCCATCGACGAGCGGTAGCCGCTCGCGCAGATCACCGTCTGCCGCTCCGAGGGGTCGAATCCGTCGAGACGTTCGGGCAGGTCCCCGACGAACACGTGCCGCGAACCCTCGAGGTGGCCCGCGTCCCACTCCGTGGTCTGCCGAACGTCGAGGATCTCGCCGGCCTCGCCCGCGGCGAGCTCGTCGAGCAGCTGCTCCAGCCGCAGGATCGGGAACGAACGCGTCGCGCGACCCGACGCGGTCCAGGTATCGATGCCGCCCTCGAGGTGGCCGAGGACCGCGTCCCAGCCGATGCGTCGCAGCTGTAGGGATGCCTCATCGAGCGCATCGTCGTCCCTCTCGTCATCTGCTACGGACAGCACCACCGGTGTCGCGAAGGGCAGCAGCCAACCGACGTAGGAGGGGAACGACGGCTCGAGCGGGACGTTCAGGGACCCCGCGACGTGTCGCTCGGCGAACGCCGCCCCGTCGCGAACGTCCACCAGCCGGGCACCCGCGGCGAGCGCGTCCGCCACCTGGTCGGCGGTCATCGCCCGGGGTCGCGGCGGTGCCCCGAGCACGGGCGGTCCGGCTCGGTTGATGGGCGCCATGTCCGCGTAGTAGTCGGGGAACGCCATCAGGCCCGTCAGCTGTCGTCGCACGAAGGCCTCCTCGTCGGTCTCCGTGAACGAGAGGTTGGTGGCGCGCTCCTCGGCGATCGTCGACGTCCGCCGTTCGCCCGGGGACCCGACGGCGCAGAAGCTCCCCGCGCCGTGGGTGGGGAGCACCCGGACCCCGTCGGGCAGGTCCGCGAGCCGCCGCATCGAACGGAACTGCAGCCGCGTGAGCTCGTCCGTCCGCTTGGGACCGAGCAGGTCGGTCCGCCCCGCGCCGCCGACCATGAGGCTCCCGCCGGAGAACAGCGCGACCCGTTCCGGGCCGTCGCGCACGAGGTAGGCGAGATGTTCGGGCGTATGGCCGGGGGTCGAGAGACCGCGGAGGGTTGCATCGCCGAACGGGATCTCGGTGCCGTCCTCCACCGGTCGGTACCCGAACCCATAACCCGCCTCGGCCGGGCCCCAGATCTCGGCGCCGGTCGCCGCGCGGAGTTCCAGCGCGCCCGAGACGTAGTCGTTGTGGACGTGGGTCTCGACGACGCGCCGGATGGTTGCTCCGTGGGCACGGGCAGCGTCGACGAACCGTTCGACGTCGCGCTGAGGATCGACGACCGCAGCCTCGTCACCCCGGGTAAGGACGTAGCTCGAGTCCCCGAGCCCCTCGGTGACCAGGACGTCGAGCTCCATCGCCCGCATCCTACGACCGGTTCGCGCACGGACGGACGCCGATCAGGGTCCGCTGCTTGAACGGGCCGACCTCGATTGGTACAAGGGGGACCGCCGAGCCCGGAGGACCATGCCCGCCCGCGACCTTGCTCAGTCCGACGTTGCCCTGATCGACGGGTTCGCGGATCACCTCGCGCTCGAACGCCACCTGGCTCACTCGACCGTGGACGCCTACCGCCGAGACCTGTCGCAGCTGGCCGCGTTCCTGCGCCGCAACCGGCGGGACCTGCCCGGGGCGGGGATCGACGACCTGCGGAGGTTCCTCGCCCAGCTCACGAGCCTCGGGTATGCGCGCGCGTCGATCGCGCGACGCGTCGGCGCGATCCACACGTTCTACCGGTGGGCGGTCTCGCACGAGGTCGTCGCCGAGGATCCGGCGGCGCTCCTCGGCCGCCCGAAGGTCGTGAACCGCCTCCCGGTGGTCCTGCGCGTGCCGGAGGCCGCGGCCCTCGTCGAGGCGCCCGTCGTGACCGCGGACGCGAGCGACGTCGACGCGGCGGTGGCGCTGCGGGACCGGGCGATCCTCGAGCTGATGTACGCGTCGGGGCTGCGGGTGAGCGAGGTCGCCGGCCTCACGACCGACCGCGTCGATCTCGAACGCGGCCGGGTGACGGTGGTCGGCAAGGGCGACAAGGAGCGCGAGGTGCCGCTCGGCGACCTCGCGCGGGAGGCGGTCGCCGCCTGGCTCGCGGTGCGCGGCGTCCTCGGCGCCGGCAGGGACGACGAGCTGTTCATGAACCGCAGGGGTCGGCCGATCGGCCCACGCGACATCCGACGGCTTGTGGGACGATACGCGGGCGCAGCCCTTTCGGGCCGGCGGGTGACGCCGCACACCCTGCGACACTCGTTCGCCACGCACCTGCTCGAGGGAGGAGCGGACATCAGGTCGGTCCAGGAGATGCTCGGCCACGCGAGCGTGGCCACGACCCAGCGGTACACCCACGTGAGTCGCGCACGCCTGTTCGAGGCCTACGAGCAGAGCCACCCGAGGGCCTGATGCCTCGAGCGCCCAAAGCCGAGAAGGCCAAGACCCCGGTGGAGTCGTCGAAGCCGAAGAAGACCGACAAGGCCGCCAAGACGATGAAGGCCGCCAAGAACGACCGGCCCGCGACGCGGTCCGGCCCGGTCAGGGTGGCGTCGTCGTCGAGGGTCTCCACCCGCCAGCCCGCGTCGCCCGACGAGCTCAACGAGCTCGCCCGGCTGTGGGAGGAGTTCAAGCAGAACGAGGTCTCAGGCGCTCGCGAGGGCGCTCGCGAACGCCTCATCCTGCACTACGCCCCGTTGGTGAAGTACGTCGCGAGCCGCGTGGCGACCGGCCTTCCCGCGAGCGTGGATCAGGCCGACCTCGTCTCGTACGGGATGTTCGGGCTGATCGACGCCCTCGAGAAGTTCGACCCCGGCCGCGGCAACAAGTTCGAGACCTACGCGATCCCGAGGATCAAGGGCGCGATCATCGACGAGCTCCGCGCGATGGACTGGGTGCCGAGATCCGTCCGGTTCAAGGCGCGCGAGATCGAGAAGGCGTACTCGGACCTCGAGTCGATCCACAAGCGCGGCCCGACCGAGAAGGAGGTGGCCGCGCGTCTCGGCGTGACGCTGCGCGAGCTCCACGAGGTCATCAACCAGATCTCGTTCGTGCAGGTGCTCCAGCTCGACGAGATCCTGAGCGTCGGGAGCGATCGCGGCGAACAGGTGTCGCTGTTGGACACGCTGGCCGACCGCGGGACCGACCCGACAACGGCGCTCGAGGGCGAGGAGACGCGCGGACTGCTCGCGGCGGCGATCAACTCGCTGTCCGAACGCGAGAAGATCGTGGTCACCCTGTACTACTTCGAGGGCCTCACCCTCGCCGAGATCGGCGACATCCTCGGCGTGACGGAATCGCGGGTCTGCCAGATCCACACGAAGGCGGTCGGTCAGCTCCGACTGCAGCTCGTCGAGACCGAATGAACCGATCGCCACGACATGTGAACCGCGTCACGGTTCCCGTCCGTTCACTCCCCTAGGATCGTCGCTCGCTCGTCGATCGGAGAACCACGTGGCGTTCCGGGCGCTGGTCTTCTCACTGCTGATGGTGACCCTCACGGGTCCGTCGTCGGCCTCGGTTGGACCGTCGTCGACCGGCTCCGGGACCGACCGCATCGGGTTCGTCGCGGCGCTGCCGGTCGGGACGTGGGCCTGGCCGGTGCAGGGACCGGTGATCCGGGGGTTCGACCCGCCCGACACACCGTTCGGGGCCGGCCACCGTGGGATCGACATCGCGGTCGCGCCCAGGACGCCGATCCTCGCCCCCGAGGCGGGGACGGTCTCGTTCGCCGGTCGGGTGGGCGGGGATTTGTTCGTCACGATCGTCCACGGTGGCGGGCTCTCGAGCACGTACTCCTGGATCTTGTCGACGACGGTCCGCAAGGGTGATGTCGTCTCGAGGGGGCAACCGATCGGGACCACCGGAACCGGACCGCTGGGTGCGAGCGTCCCGCACCTGCACTTCGGCGCGAAGCTCGACGGGGAGTACGTGGACCCGCTCCTGCTCCTGGCCCCTCTCGGCGTACAGGACCTGATACGGCTCGTGCCGATCTCGAGCTGACCCCGCCCGCGTCGGCACGTAGAGCATCGGGTCGCGGGAAGGTGACTGCGGCTAGCATGTGCGCCCCCGTCAGAGGAGAGCCCACCTGTTCCCGATGCGCCGTGACCGATCGTCGCGCGCCGTCCGTCTCGCCGCCGCGGCGGCGGTCGCGACCGCACCGCTCGTGCTCCTGTCGGGCGCGGCGGTCGCGCAGGAGGCGCCCACCTGGTCGCAGTTCCAGGGCGGAGCTGGTCACCCCGGGGTGCTGGCCGACGGCCCGGAACCCCCATACCGCGTCCGATGGACCCTGCCGGCGCCCACGGGCGACGCGCTGTCGGGCGCCGTGGTCGCAGGCGACCTTGCCGTGTCGGTCGGGAACGAGGCCGTCTACGCGATCGACGTCACGTCGGGCACCATCGAGTGGCGGGTGCCTCGGGACGGGGGGCCCCTGTCGATCCCGGCGATCGGCGCAGGCCCCCGGGGGCGGATCCTCGTCTTCCTCGATGGGCCTGGTCCGAACGATGCAGGCGGAGCATCGGAGGGCTCGCCGAGCCCGAGCCCGAGCGCCGAGGCGAGCGGTTCGCCTTCGACGACAGGGCCCGGCCCGTCTCCCACCGGACCGGACGAGCTGCCCGACGTCTCCACGCTCGTCGCGGTCTCCCTCGCCGACCGGACCGAGCTCTGGCGGACGTCGTTGGGCGCGACCTCGCGGAGCGGGGTCACGATCGAGGGCACGAACGCGTTCGTGGGCGACCAGGACGGGACGGTGTACGCCGTCTCACTCGAGAGCGGCACGATCACGTGGTCTGCGGAGATGGAAGGGCGCGTCGATTCGGCGGTCGCGGTCGCCGACGGACAGGTGGTCGCGGTCGCCCGGAACACCGACACGGCGCAGGTCGTCGTCGCGGCGTTCGACGAGTCGACGGGGGAGCGCTCGTGGCCGGCGCAGGCCATCCAGACGAACTCCACGGCCGGCACAGCGCCCTCGGCCGGCGGCGGTTCCCTGTTCATCGGGTCGGCCGACCGGCGCGTGCGGGCGCTCGACACCGAGAACGGGACCGAGCGGTGGGCGACGCTGGCGCTCTCGCTGTTCTCCCCGGCGAGCTCGCTCGCGTTCGACGACGACGGCGTCTTCGCGGCGGATATCGCCGGGGGTCTGTATCGGCTGGATGGGGCGGACGGCGGGCGCCGATGGAGCTACCAGCTGAACGAGGTGGTGCTGCGCAGCTCGCCGGTCGTGTCCGGATCCTCGGTCCTGCTGGGGCTCGGCGACGGCCGCCTGGTCGCGGTCGACGTGGCGTCGGGACATCTCGTCTGGGAGAGCGCGCCGTCTCCGGGGCTGATCGGGACGATCGCGCTCTCGAGCGACGCGGTCATCGCGGTGAAGGGTGGTCGCGACGCCGGGCTGATCGCGTTCGAACACGACCCGCAGGGTGCGCTGGTCGACGTCCCGTCGCCGACGCAGCTCGAGGGCGGGACCACGCTGACGCGATGGGCGCTCGCGGCGGTGATCGTCTTCGCGGTCGCGTTCATCCCGGGCATCTGGGCCACGCGGCGCTTCGGGGTGGTCGCCGACGGCGACCCCGGCGACGACGGTTCAGATCGGGCCTCGGAACCAGGGGAGGGGCCGTGAGCGGGAAGAGGCGACGGCGCCAGGCGCGGCCGCGGCCGGCACCTGTGGAGGCCGTACCCACCGAGACCGCGGTCGAGTCGGCCGAGGCACCGGCCGAACCGCGTCGCGGGTTCGGCGGCGCGCTCTTCGGTCAGAGCGGTGGGTCGGTGATGCCGCCGATCGGGCGCTCGCTCGGTCGGGGCCTGCTCGCCATCGTGTCCTCGCCCGTCCTGCTGGCGATCGCGATCCTCGTACCGCTCCTCGCGTGGCTCGCCCTGTACGCGCTCGGGTTCGAGGGCCGACCCGCTCTGCTGGTCGACGTCCTCGCACTGCCACCGATCGCGACGTACTTCGATCTCGGGACGGGCCAGAGCCTGCTGGGCCTCGGACCGTCGTTCCTGATCTTCACCGGCGTGGCGATCCTGATCCGGGGCGTGCTCTACGGCCTGCTGGCCGGGATGATCGTCGAGTCGCTGGAGGACGGTCGCGTGAGCTCCTGGGGCCTGCTCCGAGGCGTCGCGGCGATCCCGACCGTGATCGTCGTCCAGGTGCTCTCGTTCACGCTGATCCTGGCCAGCAACATCATCTTCCCGGTCCTGGGCCCCGGGATCGGGCTGCTCGCCGCCGTCGGGTCGCTCGTGGGTGGCCTGTTCTTCCTCGGTTTCGCGCCGACGGCCGCCGTCCGACAACGCCGAGGCGTGGTCGAGACGATCCGGCGTTCGGGAAGGGCCGCGATGCTGCCGGGGAGCCGGCACCTCCTGTTCTGCGGCCTGTACTTCTTCATCGCGCTGCCCGTGGTCGTCGGCCTGGCCCCGGGTGGGGGAGAGGTCACGGCGAACCCGACTTTCTTCGGCTGGGTCTTCGTGCTGGCCGCGAGCGTGCTCCATCTGGGCTTCATGGGCGGGCTCGCCTACCGCTGGATCGTCGCCGAGCCCTCCGTCCCCGAGCAACCGGTGCAGCGCCGCAGGGCTCCGCAGCGGCAGCCCTCCCGACACCCCTCCGGCCGGCGCTGAACCGGGAAACGGCGGCCCGCGACAACGCCGCTGGTAGACTGCGCGTTCGCCGGCGTCTCGACGCCGAGCTCACACGTCCGGGGATCGTCCGCGGGGTCCCGGCCGGGTCAGGGGTCAAGCAGCGAGCGCGAAGCGCGAGCGGCAACCCCTCACACGAAGCCGGGCCGCAGGCGCGCAGAACCGGGCGGAGGGACAACCGGAAGGAGGGCACCATGCCTGTCGTCACCAGGCGGGAGCTCCTCGAGGCAGGGGTGCACTTCGGGCACCAGACAAGACGCTGGAACCCGAAGATGGGCCGGTACCTGTACGGGGAACGCTCCGGGATCTACATCATCGACCTCGAGAAGACCCTGTCGGGACTCGAGGAGGCCTACGCCTACGCGAGGGATCTCGGCCGCCGCGGCGGGGTGATCCTGTTCGTCGGAACGAAGAAGCAGGCGCAGGAGGTCATCTCCGAGCACGCCGCACGCGTCGCGATGCCGTTCGTCACGACCCGCTGGCTCGGCGGGATGCTCACGAACTTCCAAACGGTGTCGCGTCGCCTGCTCCGTCTGCGCGAGCTACGCGAGATGGAACGTACCGGCGCGTTCGACTTCCTCCCCAAGCGGGAGGCGATCCGCCTGCGCCACGAGAAGGAGAAGCTCGAGCGCAACCTCGGCGGCATGCAAAGCCTCGAACGGCTCCCCGACGCGATCTTCGTGATCGACACCAAGAAGGAGCACATCGCGGTCAACGAGGCGCGCAAACTCGGCATCGCGGTCATCGCGATCGTGGACACGAACTGTGACCCGGACGAGGTGGACTTCGTGATCCCGGGCAACGACGACGCGATCCGATCGGTCTCGCTCGTCACCCGTCTGATCGCGGATGCCCTCGCCGAGGGACGGCAAGAGGGCCGCGAGGCCGTCGTGACGCGCGCGACCGGTCCCGAGATCGAGCCGGAGCCCGCCCCGGCCCCGAAGCCGACGGCCGCGCCCGCTCCGACACCCGATCCCGCCCCGGCCCCCGAGGCCGCTCCGGCCGCCGAGGCCGCCGCGGAGCCCGAGCCGATCGTCCCCGATTCGGTCCCGGGCTCCGAGGCCGAGCCGAAGGAAGGCTGACGCGGATGGCGGAGATCAACGCGCGGATGGTGAAGGAGCTCCGCGATCGCACCGGGGCCGGCATGATGGAGTGCAAGAAGGCGCTCCAGGAGGCGGACGGCGATCTCGACAAGGCGGAGGAGATCCTGCGGACGAAGGGGCTCGCGTCCGCGGCCGGTCGGGCGAGTCGCTCGGCGAACCAGGGGCTCATCGAGGCCTACATCCACTTCAACAACACCGTCGGTGCGATGGTGGAGGTCAACTGCGAGACGGACTTCGTCGCCAACACGGACGAGTTCAAGCAGCTCGCCAAGGACCTGGCGCTCCACATCGCGAGCCCCTCGGCGCCGAGGTACGTCAGCCGCGAGGACGTCGCCCCGGACGAGCTCGCGTCCGAGCGACGCATCTTCGAGGCGCAGGCCCGGGAGATGGGCAAGCCCGACGACGTGGTCCCCAAGATCGTCGAGGGCAAGCTGAAGACGTTCTACGCAGAGACGGTCCTGCTCGACCAGCCGTACGTGAAGGACGACTCGAAGACGATCCAGCAGCTCCTCGACGAGATGTCGTCCAAGGTCGGGGAGAAGGTGGCCGTGCGCCGGTTCGTTCGGTATCGGCTCGGCGAGGAGACCGGGTAGGGTGGGCGTCATGCCGGAACAGGAAGACGCGCAGGAGGCGGTCCGGCCGGTCTACCATCGTGTGCTGCTCAAACTCTCGGGGGACGCCTTCGCCCCGATGGATACGGGCTACGGCATCTCGACGGAGTCCACGGGCCTGCTCGCCCGCGAGCTCGCAGACGTGGTCGACCTCGGGGTGCAGTGCGCCGTCGTCGTCGGCGGCGGCAACATCTTCCGCGGGCGCCAGGCGCCGGGCATCGATCGCTCCCGCGCGGACTACATGGGCATGCTCGCCACCGTGATGAACGCCCTCGCGCTGCAGGACGCGCTCGAGAAGATCCATGTACCGACGCGGGTCCAGACGGCGATCCACATGGCGCAGATCGCGGAGCCCTACATCCCGCTCCGCGCGATCAGGCATCTTGAGAAGGGTCGGGTCGTCGTGTTTGCCGCCGGGATCGGCGCGCCGTACTTCTCTACGGACACAACCGCCGCCCAACGCGCGCTCGAGAT
This sequence comes from Actinomycetota bacterium, assembly GCA_036505195.1. Lineage (GTDB taxonomy): Bacteria > Actinomycetota > UBA4738 > UBA4738 > HRBIN12 > DASSJM01. The sequence continues at coordinate 22,646 of DASXTX010000006.1, read as the reverse complement.
CGGTGCGCAGGCGATCCTGAAGGGGACGAAGGTCGACGGGGTGTATACCGCAGACCCGCACGTGGACCCCACCGCGGAGCGGTTCGAGACGATCGAGTACCTCGACGTGCTCCGCGAGGGATACCAGGTCATGGACGCCACGGCGATCAGCCTGTGCATGGAGAACGGCCTGCCGATCATCGTGTTCGATTTCCGATCGGAGGGGAACATCCGCCGAGCGGTGTCCGGCGAGCCGATCGGGACGCTGGTGCACGGTGCTGTTCGATGACGATCGACTCCGCGCTGAAGGCGGCCACCGAGAAGATGGACAAGGCCATCGCGGTGCTGAAGGACGAGCTCTCCGGGGTCCGGACGGGACGCGCGACCCCCGCGTTGCTGCAACGGGTGGTCGTGGACTACTACGGCACGCCGGTGCCGATCCAGCAGCTGGCGTCGTTCTCGGTGCCCGAACCGCGGACCCTGGTGATCTCGCCGTTCGACCGGAACGCGATCGCCACGATGGAGAAGGCCATCATGGCGAGCGACCTGGGGATCACCCCGGGCAACGACGGCACCGTGATCCGGCTGAGCTTCCCGCCCCTGACCGAGGAGCGCCGGAAGGAGCTGATCAAGCTGGTCCATCACCGCGGTGAGGAGGGCAGGGTTGCCGTTCGGAACATCCGGCGGCACTCGAAGGAGGAGCTCGAGAAACTTGAGCGAGAGGGTGGCATCTCGGAAGATGACCTCGTGCGCTCCGAGAAGGAGCTCCAGAAGCTCACCGACAAGCACATCTCGGACATCGACGAGGTCGTGGCCCACAAGGATGCCGAGCTCAAGGAGATCTGAGCGTGCCGGAGGACGAGGACCGGACCGAGGGCGAGGACCTCTTCGAGGATCTCGACAAGTTCTTCGCGCCGATCCAGGACGTCGACTGGCCGGAGTCATCCGAGGGCAAGGGTTCGGAACAGGCGTCGGGCACGGAGGGCCGCGACGAGCCGTCGCCCGTGGAACCGGAGCAGCCGGAGGAACGTTCCCCCGAAACCGAGGAGGCGGCGGCTGCCGAGCCCTATGCGCGCGAACCGTCCGGCGGCGACGAGCCGTTCGCGGCCCGGGAGTCGCCGTCCGAGGCCGAGCCAGAGGTCGAGCCAGAGGTCGAGCCAGACGTCGAGGGGGAGCAGGGCGGGGTCGGCTCGTTCCTGTTCGAGGCCGAGGCGGAGAGCTACGACGTCGACGAGGGCACCGAGGCCGGCTCGGGAGGGTACGTCGACCTCCCCGGCGACGAGCCGGGCGTGGCCGAGCTGATCGAGGAGACCGAGACGGTGGTGGTCCCGGAGGTCGCGCCGGAGAACGTGGCAGGGAACCTGGAGGACGCGCCGGACATCGAGGCCGTCGAGGCCGCGGCCGACCACTTCGCCGAGTCGGTCCGGGACGAGGTGCAGGTCGAGCCGGAGGCGCCGGCACCGCAGCCCACCGAGGAGGTCGCGATCGCCCAGCTCCTCGGCGAGGAGGGCGGGGCGGACGAGGCCGAGACCTCGCGCCCGGTCCGCGTCGGGGCCGAGGGCTTCGGCGGGCCGAGCTGGCAGGAACCGACCGCGATCGAGGTCGGCGCCGAACCCGAACGCGCCGGCCCGGGCCGGGACGTCCCGACGGCGTTCCTCACGGGTCTGGTGCTCGCGGCTCTGGCGGTCGGCGCGATCCAGATCGGGCCGGGGGCGTTCGCGATCTTCGCCGGCATCGTGGTGCTGTTCGCGCAGGGGGAGTTCTACCTCGCGATGCAGAAGCGGCACTACCAGCCGGCGACGGCGCTCGGCCTGGTTTCGGGGGCGCTCATCCTGGGCGCCGGGTACTACCGGGGGGAGAACGCGATGCTCGCGATCATGGCGCTCTCGCTGTTCGCGACGTTCCTCTGGTACATGACCGTTCCCGCGCATCATCGCCGCAACGTCGTGTCGAACATCGCGATCACCGTGCTCGGGGTCGCGTACATCCCCCTGCTTGCCGCCTATGCGCTCGCGGTCCTGAAGCTTCCCGACGGCGAGGGTTTGACGCTCTCGATCATCGGGCTCACGTTCGTGTACGACACGGCGGCGTTCGGCGTCGGCTACTTCTGGGGGAGCCGCCCGCTCGCGCCGACCATCAGCCCGAAGAAGTCGTGGGAGGGCGCGATCGGCGCCACGCTCGTCGTGATCGCGGTCGCCGTCGGCGTCGTGGGCTCGTCGGTCTCGCTGCTCGACACGATCGGGCGTTCGGTGGGCCTGGCTGTGGTGGTCGCGCTGTTCGCGCCGCTCGGCGACCTGGCCGAATCGCTGCTCAAGCGGGACCTCGAGATCAAGGACATGGGCGGGATCCTGCCCGGTCACGGCGGCGTGATGGACCGGATCGACTCCGTGTTGTTCGTCGCCCCCGCCGCCTTCATCTACCTCCGCCTGATCCTGCTCTGAGGCCTCTCTCACCCGGGGTCAGCCGACCTTCCGTGGTTTGTGGGCGCCGCGGGGTATCGTTGGGGCGATGCGCTCGCTCGTGATCCTCGGCTCGACGGGATCGGTGGGGACGCAGGCGCTCGACGTCGTGCGGCACAACCCCGACCGGTTCAAGGTGGTCGGCCTGTCCGCGGGCACCAACCAGGAGCTCCTGGTCGGGCAGATCCGGGAGTTCCTCCCGCCGCACGTGGCCATCGCGAACGACGAGGCGGCCGTCGACCTCGAGGAGAAGCTCACCGGCATCAGGGGCGTTGAGGTCCACGTGGGGCCCGAGGCGGCCGAGAGCCTGGCGCGAGATTCCGAGGCCGACATGGTCCTGAACGCGTTGGTCGGGTCGGCCGGCCTGGCGCCCACGCTCGCGACCCTGCAGGCGGGCAAGCTGCTCGCCCTCGCAAACAAGGAGAGCCTGGTCGTCGGTGGCGACCTCGTCGTCGACCTGATCAAGGGCGAGCCGGAGCGGCTCATCCCGGTCGACTCGGAACACGCCGCGCTCGCTCAATGCCTGCGCGGGGAGCGCCGCGAGGACCTGAAGCGCGTGATCCTGACCGGGTCGGGCGGTCCGTTCCGGGGCTGGACCCACGCGGAGCTCGCCAAGGCTTCCGTGAAGGAGGCGCTCGCGCACCCCGTCTGGCAGATGGGGCCGAAGATCACGATCGACTCGGCCACGTTGATGAACAAAGGCCTCGAGGTGATCGAGGCGCACTACCTGTTCGGGCTCGAGTACTCGCAGATCCACGCCGTGATCCACCCGGAGGGCCTCGTGCACGCGCTCGCGGAGTTCCGGGACGGGTCGATGACCGCTCAGCTCGCGGTCCCGGACATGCGGCTGCCCATCCAGCTCGCGCTCGCCTGGCCCGAGCGGCTCCCGACGGGCGTGGGCCCCGTTCCACTCGCCGACAGCCGCCTGTCGTTCGAGCCGGTCGATCGGGAGGCGTTCCCGGCGATCGACCTGTCCTATCGCGTCGGCGAGCTCGCTCTGACCTTCCCCGCGGTCATGAGCGCGGCCAACGAGGTCGCGGTCATGGCCTTCCTCGAGGGCAAGATCCCCCTCACGCGCATCGTCGAGGTCGTCACGGCCGTCGTCGACGAGCACGAGGCGCCCTCGAGCGTGGTCTCGGTGGTGAACCTCGAGCGGGCCGATACCTGGGCTCGCCGGCGTGCCGCCGAGATCATCGAGGCTCGGTAGGACGGTCCCCCGTGGCGGCCCTCGGCATCGGTGCCTTCTTCCTCGCCCTGATCCTCGTGATCGTGATCCACGAGGCCGCGCACTACGCGGTCGCGCGGGCGTACGGGATCAAGGTGACCGAGTTCTTCGTCGGCTTCGGTCCAAAGCTCTGGTCGCGGATGCGGGGGGAAACCGAGGTCGGCCTCAAGGCGATCCCGGCCGGCGGTTACGTGAAGATCGCCGGGATGAACCCGTACGAGACGGTCGCGCCCGAGGACTTCCCACGGACGTTCGGGGCCAAGCCGATCTGGCAGCGGTCGCTCGTGATCCTCGCGGGGCCGGCGACCCACTTCGTCCTGGCGTTCCTGTGCTTCGGGCTCTGGCTGGGGTTCGTCGGGCAGCCGGTGGCCAAGGGCGTCGTGATCGACTCGGTCGTGTCCCGCCTCCACGGCGTGGAGTCGCCGGCCTCGGCGGCCGGACTCCGGTCCGGCGACGTGGTGGTCGCCGTCGACGGCCTCACCGATCCGTCCGCCGACGAGCTGGTGGCGTTCACCACCGCGCACGCCGGGGAGCCCGTGACGTTCATGATCGAGCGCGACGGCAGGACGTTCCGGGCCGTGATGGCCCCGGTCCTGTCTCAGGTGGCCGGCGAGCGGATCGGCCGGATCGGCGTCGGAGTGGAGCCTCGAAGGATCATCCGCGAGACCGAAGGTCCGGTCGGGTCGGTCACCGGTGCCGTCGGCCTCCTCGGCGAGCAGGCCGTCCTCACGGTGCAGGGGGTTGGGCGGATCTTCGGACCTGAGGGGCTGGGTCGCCTGTTCGACCTGGTCTTCACGGACGAGGCCCGCCAGCCGAGCGACCCCGCGAGCGTGGTCGGGGTGGGGCGGCTCGCGGGCAACCTCGCGTCCGAGGATCAGTTCGGCGACCTGCTCTTCCTGTTCGGCGTCGTGAACGTCTTCGTCGGTCTGCTGAACCTCCTCCCGTTGCCGCCGTTCGACGGCGGGCACCTCACGGTCCTCGCGATCGAGAAGATCCGGGGCCGGCCGGTCGACATGCGCAAGGTGGTCCCGGTCTCGGCGGCGGTCGCCGGGTTCTTCATCGTCTTCACGGTCGCCGTCGTGTACGTGGACCTCGTCAAGCCGCCCGTCTAGCTGCCGCGATCCGAGGGATCGATCCGGGGCGTTCGTGCCACGCCATCGGTCCTGACCCGGTCGGCGCCGCCACGATTTCTCAACACCCGGCCGGAGGGCCGCGAAGGCCCGACGGCTACGATGGGCCGGTGACCGAGCAGACCGTCTTGGTGGTGGACGACGAGACCGCGATCGCCGAAGCCGTCCGCGCCCGCCTCTCGAGCGAGGGGTTCCGGGTGCTGGTGGCGTCCGACGGCCCGCAGGCGCTGGAGCTGGCGGGCGCGGAGGAACCCGATCTGGTCGTGCTCGACCTGATGCTCCCCGGGATGGACGGTCTCGAGGTGTGCCGGAGGCTCCAGGCCGGGCGCTGGGTACCCGTCCTGATGCTGACGGCGCGGACCGAAGAGGCCGACAAGGTGGCCGGGTTCGCGGTGGGCGCGGACGACTACCTGACGAAGCCGTTCAGCCTCCGAGAGCTGACGGTCCGGGTCAGGGCGATCCTGCGACGCGTCGAACGCATCACCTCGCCTCCATCGACCGTGCCGATCGACCACGGCGGGCTCTCGGTCGATCCCGCCAAACGCAAGGTGAGCGTGGACGGCGAGGAGGTGCAGCTCACCCCGCTCGAGTTCGAGATCCTGCTCGCGCTCGCCCGCGAGCCCGGCGTCGTCCTCAGCCGCGAGCAGCTGATGGATCGCGTCTGGGGGTACCGCGACTACGCGGGTGGACGCGTCGTCGATTCGCACGTGGCGCGCATCCGCCGGAAGCTGGGCGAGGATGGCGCCGAGCCGAGGTTCGTCCGCACGGTGCACGGCGTCGGCTACGCGTTCGGGGACGAGTGAACCGGCCGTGACGCTCCTGCAGCGGCTGCCCACGATCCGGTCGAAGCTCGGATCGGTCATCGTGTTCGCCGTCGGGATGACCCTCCTGCTCGTCTACCTGATCCTCGGCGTGGGGTTCGAGGTCTTCACGATCGGCGCGCATTGGTGGGAGCTCCTGCTCGCCGGCGTCCTGGGCGCGGGCATCGCGCTCGTGATCGCTCGATGGGTCGCACGAGGGATGACGCAGCCGCTCCGCGACATGGCGCGGGCGGCCCGTCGCATGGAGACCGGCGACTACTCGCAGCGGATCCACACGGACTCGCGCGACGAGGTCGGCAAGCTCGCCGAGGCGTTCAACCGGATGAGCACGGAACTCGAGGGGCTCGAGCTCCTGCGCCGCGAGCTCGTGGCGAACGTGTCGCACGAGCTCAAGACCCCGATCTCGGCGCTCCGGGCCCACCTGGAGAACCTGCTGGACGGCGTGGAGCAGCCCGACCCCGAGACGGTGCAGATCATGCTTGTGCAATCCGAGCGGCTGGGACGGCTCGTGGACCAGCTCCTCGATCTGTCGCGGCTCGAGTCGGGCGACGTGCCGCTCGAGCGCGAACGCGTCGAGCTCGCGCCGCTCGTCTCGCAGGTGTTCTCCGAGATCCAGGTCGCCCGCCCCGACCCGGGCGTGACACTCGACGACGACGTGCCGGGAGACCTGCCGCCGGTCTTCGCCGACCGCGAGCGGGTCCATCAGGTGCTGTTCAACCTACTCGACAACGCGGTGCGGCTCACGCCGACCGGCGGGCGCGTGACGGTCTCGGCGTCGAGCCACAACGGCTCGATCGACGTGGTCGTCGCCGACACGGGCCCGGGCATCCCTGCCGAGCACCTGCCCCACGTGTTCGAACGCTTCTACCGGGTGGACGAGTCGCGTTCGCGCGACGACGGCGGGACCGGGATCGGGCTCGCGATCGCGCGTTCGGTGGTCGAGGCGCACGGCGGGCGGATCTGGGCCGACAGCGAGCCCGGTCGCGGGAGCGCCTTCACGTTCGAGCTGCCGGTCGCGTCGCCATCGGATCCGCGGCAGGAGCGCCAACGCTCGGGGGGTACGCCCGCGAATGACACGAGGAGGAAGGGATGAGATCCGCAACCACGACCATCGAGATCGCCGCTCCGCAGCGCTACGCGTTCCTCGACCTCACGGAGGAGCTCGAGCGTGCGATCAAGGACTCGGGCGTCACCGATGGATCGGTGGTTGCGTTCTGCGCCCACACGACGTGCGCGCTGATCGTCAACGAGTGGGAGGACGGCGCGCTCGAGGACTTCCGGGCCCGGATGCTGCGCCTGGTCCCCGACGACGTGTACTACGCGCACGACGACGCGGCGCGCCGCACGCAGAACCTGGACGAGTCCCACGAGCGCCGGAACGGCCCCGCGCACGTGAAGGCGATGCTGCTCTCGGCCTCCTCGCACGCGATCCCCGTGGCGGACGGCTCGGCGATGCTGGGGCGGTGGCAGCGGCTGATCCTGTTCGAGATGGACGAACCCAAGGACCGGCAGGTCGTCTTCCACGTGTTCGGCGAGTAGCGCGGGCCGGGGGTGCCGGGGGCTCAAGGAGCGAGCGCGGATGCGCGAGCGGTACCCCCCGTAGGGAATGGGAGACTGGAACCGTGCTGACCGAACGCAGGAAGACCCGGCAGGTGCGGGTGGGCGACGTGACGATCGGCGGCGACGCACCGATCCGCGTCCAGTCGATGACCACGACCAAGACCGCCGACATCAACGCGACCCTGCAGCAGATCGCCTCGCTGGTCGCGGCCGGCGTCGACATCGTCCGGGTGGCCGTGCCGCACTGGGAGGACGCCGAGGCTCTGACGGCGATCGCGGCCAAGTCGACGGTCCCGGTGGTCGCCGACATCCATTTCCAGTGGAAGTACGCGATGGCCGCCCTCGAGGCCGGGGTCCAGGGGCTGCGCATCAACCCGGGAAACATCAAGTACCAGGACAAGGTCCGGCTGATCGCGCGCGAGGCCAGGGCTCGGAGCGTGCCGATCCGCATCGGGGTCAACGCGGGGTCGCTCGAGAAAGGCGTGCTGGCCAAGCATGGCGCTCCGACGGCGGCGGCCCTGGTGGAGAGCGCGCTGTACGAGGCCAGGATCCTCGAAGAGGAGGACTTCTCCGATATCAAGATCTCGGTCAAGCACTCGAACGCCGGCGTCATGATCCAGGCGTACCGGTTGCTCGCGGAGGCCTGCGACTATCCGCTGCACCTCGGCGTCACCGAGGCCGGCCCGATGCCGGCCGGGGGTGTCAAGAGCGCGGTGGGGATCGGCACGCTGCTCTCGGAGGGGATCGGCGACACGATCCGCGTCTCGCTCACGGACGATCCGGTCGAGGAGGTCAAGGTTGGGACGTGGATCCTGCAGTCGCTCGGCCTGCGCAAGCGCGGACTCGACCTCGTGGCGTGTCCCTCCTGCGGGCGGGCGGAGGTCGACGTCCTCGGCCTCACCAAGCAGGTGCAGCAGGCGATCGAACGCGAGGGGCTGAAGGTCCCCATCCGCGTCGCCGTGATGGGATGCGTCGTGAACGGGCCGGGCGAGGCTCGGGAGGCCGATCTCGGGATCGCGGCCGGCAAGGGCCAGGGGTTCCTCATCGTGAGGGGCGAGGTGGTCGACAAGATCCCCGAGGACCGGTTCGTCGAGCGGGTCATCGAGGAGGCTCGGAAGATCGCGATCGCGCGCGAGTCGGAGGCCGAGACGTAGGCCGCGCCTCGTCCACGCCCGAGCGTCGACGCGTCCGGCGGCTGGCAGCGCGCATGTGACCGCGAGCACGCCCGATCGGTGGTACGCGGCACCGAACCCTCCGACCTCGCCGGCCTACGGTGGCCCGGACGAAACCGAAGGAGGCGAGGTCGATGGCCACCAGGATCGAGACGCTCGGAGGGGGCAGGCGAGCCCCGAAGGCCACTTGGATCGTGTTGTTCGCGATCGTCATGGTCACCGCGGCGGTCGCCGTCGGGACGCTGATCCGGTCCGATGGCATCACGCAGACGCCCGCGCGTTCGGCCAACGAGGCGGTCTCCACCGCGCTCGAGCCGCCGACACAGGTCCCGGGTTTGATCAAGGCGGGCCTCCAGCCGAGGCCGTTCTCGCCGATCCCAGTGGATGAGACCGCGACCGTGGAGAAGATCCCTGCCGGGTTCGTGCAGATGCCGGGCGGAGAGCTGAGGCCCACGTTCGGCGCCTAACGAACGGACATCCCGAAGGGCGCCTAACGAACGGACATCCCGAAGGGCCGGAGCCGTACGGCTCCGGCCCTTCGGCGCGTTCGAGGAACTACCCGACGATGGACAGGAAGTTCCGGACGATCGTGGGGCCGTCCGGCGTCAGGATCGACTCCGGGTGGAACTGCACCCCGATCCTCGGCAGCGTCCGGTGCCGGGCCGCCATCACGAGGTCGTCGTCGCTCCACGCGGTCAGTTCGAGCTCGTCGGGGAAGCCCTCCCGGGTCACGACGAGCGAGTGGTACCTGCCGGCCTCGAACGGGTTGGGGACGTCCGCGAAGATCCCGGTGCCGTCGTGGTGGACGAGCGACGCCTTGCCGTGCACCGGCGTCGCACGTTCGACGCGAGCGCCGGCGACCACGCCCATCGCCTGATGGCCGAGGCACACGCCGAGCACCGGCGTCGACGCCGGGAGGATCCGCAGCAGCTCGGTGAAACACCCTGCGTCCTCGGGTCGGCCCGGCCCCGGCGAAAGCACGACGGCCTCCGGTCGGCGCGCGACGAGGGCGTCCGCGGTCTCGGCGTCGCTCTTCACGACCTCGGTCGTCGTCCCCAGGGTCTCGAGCAGCTGCACGAGGTTGTACGTGAACGAGTCGTAGTGGTCGACGACCAGGATCACGCGTCCTCCCCGGCGCCGGATGCCTCCGCGTCGACGATCGCGGGCAGCAGGGCCGCGGCCTTCGCGTTGGTCTCGGCGAGCTCGACGTCGGGGTCGGAGTCCGCGACGACCCCCGCACCCGTCTGGACGTACGCCGCGCCGTCGGCGACCACCGCAGTCCGGATCGTGATGCAGAAGTCGAGGTCGCCCGCGAACGTGCAGTAGCCGACCGCCCCCGCGTACGGACCGCGTGCGGTCGGCTCAAGCTCGGCGATCAGCTCCATCGCGCGACGCTTCGGCGCGCCGGTCACCGTCCCCGCGGGGAACGTCACCGCGAGCGCGTCGAGCGGGTGGGCGCCCTCGGCGAGCTCGCCCTCCACCGTGCTCACGATGTGCATGACCTTCGAGAAGCGCTCGACCGACATGAGCTCGCTCGGACGGACGGTCCCGGGGGTGCAGATGCGACCGAGGTCGTTGCGGGCGAGGTCGACGAGCATCGCGTGCTCCGCGCGCTCCTTCGGGTCGGCGAGCAGCTCGTGTTCGTACAGGCGGTCCCGGAGCTCGGTCTCCCCCCGCGGGCGAGTGCCGGCGATCGGACGGCTCGTGACCGTCCGTCCCTCCACGCGCACGAGTGGTTCGGGCGACGAGCCGGCGAGCTCGAGTCCCAGCATCCGGACGAAGAACATGTAGGGGGCGGGGTTGGTGACGCGGAGCCTCCGGTAGACGGGGAACCCGCCGTCGGTGCACGGGAACCCGAGCCGGCGCGAGGGCACGCCCTGGTAGATGTCGCCCGCCGAGATGTGGTCCTTCATCGTCCGGACGATCTCGCGGTAGCGCTCGTCGGGCATGTTGGGTTCGCCCTTGGAGTCGACGTCGGGCATGGTTCCCGGAAGGGGCTCCGGCGACGGAGCGTTCGGGGCGGAGAGCCGTTCGGCCAGATCCTCCAGCGCCTCCGCACCCTCGTCGTAGGCGTCGGGGGCGACGTGCGCAACCAGGAGCAGGCGCTGCCGCCAGTGGTCGAACACGACGGCGCGGTCGGCAAGCATCAGCGCGATCGGGGGCCCGAGGGTGTCGCCGCTCGGGAACGGGTGCCCGTCCAGGAGCTCCGCCGCCTCGTACGAGAGGAAGCCCATCAGGCCGCCGGTGAGCGAGGGGAGGTCGGCGACCCGCGGCGCCCGGAGCGACGAGGCCAACGCGACGAGGTCGGCCCGCGGGTTCCCGGTGTTCGGCATCTCGACCGCCAAACGATCCGTCGCGTCGAGGTTCCGGAGACCCTCCCGGTCGAGCACGACGATCGCGGCGGGATCGCCGGCGACGAACGAATACCGCCCCCAGCGCTCGGAACGCTCGACGCTCTCGAGCAGGATGCCGGGTCCATCCCCCGCGAGCGCCGGGAAGACGCCGACCGGCGTGGACACGTCGGCCAGCAGCTCGGTCCACACCGGTGCGAGCGCGAAGCCCCGGGCCGAGCGTTCGAACGATCCTCGATCGGGCCGGACCCTCACCTGATCTCCTTCGCCGGGGTTCCGTTGTCCGTGAGAAGCAGCCGTACCCTACCCGCGACCCGCTGAGATCGGTCCCCCCGATCGTCGCCCTTGGGTCGACTCGACTCCCGGACGTGGGGTAGCGTTGCGCCACCGAGCAAGGGGGGATCCCGGGGATGCGAACGTCGAGCAGGTCGCTCTGCGTCCTGATCGGTTTCGCATTGGCCGTCGGCATGCTCGCTTCCCCGGCCGCCGCGCGGCGTGATGAAGGACGACCGCAGGGCCGAATCGCGACTCGAGCGATCGTGTACGGGAGGGACGCGGGTGTGTCCAGCCGCAAGGCGACGTCGTTCGACGTGTTCGGGCGCCGGTCTCGGCCGTTCGTCTCGGCGCCGGGCGCGGCCAGCACATCGAGCCCCCTGGTACCGATCGTCGTCGGAGCCGGGTTCGACGCGCTGGCCGATCCCTTGGCGAAGCCATCCGACACGACGGGCGCCCTCGGCGACAGCTTCTACGTCGCCGCCGTCAACACCCAGATGGCCGTCTATGACCGAAACGGCATCCAAATCGTTGCGCCCATCCAGCTCGACCAGCTTCACGCGAATTCGATTGGCCTGTTCGTCTTCGACCCCAAGGTGATCTACGACCAGTACCGCGACACCTTCCTGCTCGTGTATCTGGTGCAGGAGAACTCGCCGCGTCTGTCTCGGATCGTGACGGTCGCGATCCCGAACGCGACGGCGAACGATCCAAGTACCTGGTGCGCGGTGTCGTTCAAAGGGGACCAGGTCCCCGGGGCGACTGCCGTGTGGGCCGACTATCCGGGGGTTGGTTTCAACGAGACGCATGTGACGATCACCACGAACCAGTTCACCTTCCCCACCAGTACGGGTCGGTTTCTCTACTCGCAGGTGATGACGATCGACAAAGTGGGGCTGTACGACTGCAACCAGGCGGCGCCTTCGCCAACGGTGTTCGCCGGAACGATGACCCAGGACGATAAGGGTCACCAGGCCTTCACGCTGCGGCCGGCCGAGACCGTGGGCTCGACGCCCGGCCCGCAGCTGCTGACCTCGTTCCAACCCGTGAAGGGGAAGCGCGACTACTTGACGGTCTGGCGGATCAAGCCGACGGCTTCCGGCTTCGCCCTGAAGAAGGCTTCCAAGCGCACGGGGAAGGTATCGTTCCCACCACTGGGGACTCAGGGCGGAGGTGATCCCAACGACCCCGATCTCTGGTGGGACGCGGGAGATCACCGCTTCATCAATGCCTTCTACGACGCCGATCAGAATCAGATCTTCACCGCGCATACGGTCTTCAGGAACCTCCAACCAGACACCCTGACGGGGGCCTACCCCGAGGCTGCCGTCCGCTGGTACGAGATCGACCCGGCCGCGATGCTCAAGAACTCCGTCGTGGCGCGCAAGGGGATCGTCGGCGCGCCGGAGGTGGATGTGGGATGGCCCACCGTGGCGACCGACTCCACCGGAACGCTCTTCGTGACCTACAGTCGGGCGAGCGCGCCGCACGGAGAGTTCCTCTCCGCCTGGGTCGCCACGATCCCGCCGGGTTCGACCGCCGGGACGCAGCTCCTCGTGCACGCTGGGTTGTCGACCTACGACGCCATCCAAGGGCCCGAGCGCTGGGGTGACTTCACCGCTCTCAACCGCGACCCCCTGGACGGTCAGAACATCGCGACCTTCAACCAGTACGCGTCATCCTCGACCCAGTGGCAGCAGTTCATCAGCGTCGTCACCGACAACTAGGGGCCGAGCACGACCGGTATCCTGAGCCTCCATGAGGCTCTCGGCCGTGTTCGCGCCGACGCTGCGAGACGATCCCGCCGAGGCGGAGATCGCGTCGCACCGGCTCCTCCTGCGCGCGGCGTTCGTGCGGCAGGTCGCTGCGGGCGTCTACACCACGTTGCCGCTCGGTCTCCGGTCGATCCGCAAGATCGAGCGGATCGTCCGCGAGGAGATGAACGGCTCGGGCGCGCAGGAGTTCCGGATGCCGATCCTGCTGCCGGCCGAACCGTGGAAGGCCACCGGCCGGTGGGACCTGTACGGTGACACGCTCTTCCGGCTCCGGGACCGCCACGAGCGCGAGCTGTTGCTCGGTCCGACGCAGGAGGAGGTCGTGACCGAGCTCGTCGCCCGGGACCTCCCCTCGTACCGAGACCTGCCCGTGAACCTGTACCAGATCGAATGGAAGTACCGGGACGAGTTCCGCCCGCGATTCGGGCTCCTGCGTGGTCGCGAATTCCTGATGAAGGACGCCTACACGTTCGACCGGGACGAGGAGGGCATGGCCGCCTCCTACGGCGTGATGCTGCGCGCGTACCGGAGGGTCTTCGACCGATGCGGGTTGTCGTACATCGTGGTCGAGGCCGAGCCGGGCCAGATCGGCGGGGGCGTGAATCACGAGTTCATGGCGCGCGCGGACGTCGGCGAGGACCTGTTCGTCGAGTGCGTGAACGGCGACTACCTGGCCGACTGGAAGGCCGCGACCCCTCGCGCGCCCGAACCCGCCTCGGCGGACGGTGCGGCGCCGCTCGAGAAGGTCCACACGCCGGACGCCGCAACGATCGACGCGGTCTCGGAGCTGCTCGACGTGCCGGCCGACCGTACGCTGAAGACGATGCTGTTCGACGCCGGCGGGGAGACCGTCGCGGTCCTGGTGCCGGGCGACCGGGAGGTCGAGGAGGCGAAGATCGAACGGCTCTTGTTCCCGACCCCGGTCCGTCGGTTCGAGGAGGCCGATTTCGCCGCCCGGGGATTCGCGAAGGGCTACGTCGGTCCGCAGGGTCTGGGGGAGGACGTGACGATCCTCGCCGATCACTCGGTGCGTGGCGGCAGCGACTGGGTGACCGGGGCCAACGAGGCGGACCATCACGTTACCGGTGCGAACGTCACGAGGGACTTCCGCGTCGATCGATACGAGGACGTGATCGCCCTGCGCGACGGCGACCGCTGCCCGGTCGACGGTGGCGAGCTCCGGATCGGCCGATCGATCGTCGTGGGCCACATCTATCAGCTCGGGACGCGGTACTCGGCCCCGCTGCGGGCGACGTTCGTCGACGAAGACGGTTCCGAGCGGCTGTACCAGATGGGGAGCCACGGCATCGGCATCTCACGCGTCCTCGCGGCCGCCGTCGAGCAGTTCCACGACGAGATGGGACTGCGACTTCCGAAGGCGCTCGCGCCGTTCGAGGTCGTGGTCGTGCTCGCCAACCGGGATCAGGAACGCGTGGTCGCCGAGGCCGAGCGCGTCTACCGCGAGCTGCTCGACGCCGGCGTGGACGCTGCGCTCGACGACCGCGACCAGACCGCGGGGGTGAAGTTCGCCGACGCCGACCTGATCGGGTGCCCTGTCCAGGTCGTGATCGGGAAGCGGGGCGTCGAGGCCGGCACGGCCGACCTCAAGCTGCGGGCGACCGGTGAGCGATCGCAGGCCCCCCTCACCGAGTCCGCCGGCGCCGCGATCGACCTGCTCGCGAGCGCGCCCTAGGGTGGACCGGTGAGCAGGACGGGAGGGCGTCGGTGAGGGCGCCGAGCGGTCTTCGGGAGTTCGTCAAGTTGCGGCCGGAGGTGGAGGCCGTCGTGCAGCACGTCGGCCTGCGGACCTGGGACCTCGTACTCATCGACGTGACGGGCCTGTGGGTGCGGGACGAGTTCGAGACCGAGGAGCAGGTCGAGGCCGTGTGCCGCGAGCTCGGGGTCCGGCTGCATCGAGCCTGGGACGATCCGCGCCTGGTCCGTCGGATGGCCGCGCGGGACCACTGGAACACCCCGGACGGGCAGCGCCGGGCCCTCTGAGGCACGCCTCCCCAGCCTCGGAGCGAGCAGCGTCGGGTATACTGAGCGGCAGAAACGGAGCGGTGTCACCCGGAAGTGGGCTCGCGCCCACTTTTTCTTTCGAAGGGGTCGTTCGGGGTGCGCGAGAAGGAGGTCGGCGATCTGGTCCGGCCGGTCGTCGAGGCTGCCGGACTTGAGCTGTGGGAGGTCTCCTTCGGCCGGGAGGGCGGTCGCCGGATCCTCCGGGTGACGGTGGACCGGCCTGGTGGGCACGAGCAGAACATCGGGGGCGTCGACCTCGACACGATCGCGGCGACGTCTCAGCGCCTGTCACGACGGCTCGACCTCGAGGGGTTCGAGCAGGATCGTCCGTACGAGCTCGAGGTGAGCTCGCCCGGGCTGGAGCGGGCGCTCCGCGAGCCCCGGCACTTCGAACGGAGCGTCGGGCAACAGGTGAGGGTGAAGACGGTGGAGCCGGTGGACGGTCGCAGGGTCCACGAGGGCGCGCTGGTCTCGGCCGACGCGGAAGCGATCGTGATCGCGTCCGACGGTGGAGAGCTGCGCGTCATCTACGACGGCATCGCCTCGGCGAGGACCGTCTTCGAGTGGAAGAAGGCAGGGAGCAGGTCATGAACCAAGAGATGATCGCGGCGCTGCGCGAGCTCGAGCGGGAGAAGGGGATCGCGTTCGAGACGATCCTCGAGGGTCTCGAGGAGGCGATGGCGTCCGCCTACAAGTCGTGGTGGAAGCAGCAGCACCCGGAGCTCGACGAGGAGACCTTCGGCGTGCGCGCCAAGATCGACCCGGAGAACGGGGACCTGCGCGTCTGGGTCCAGGAGCTCGAGAGGATCGAGCACGAGGACGAGGAGGGCGAGATCACCGTCGAGACCAAGGTCCTGTCCGAGCAGGAGGTCCCGGTCACCGACGAGTTCAAGGGACGCATCGGCGCGCAGACCGCGAAGCAGGTGATCTTCCAGAAGCTCCGCGACGCCGAACGCGAGATGACATACGAGGAGTTCGCCGGCCGCGAGGGCGACGTCGTGACCGGCATCGTCCAGCAGTCGGAGCGCCGGTACACGTTGCTCGATCTCGGCAAGGTGGAAGCGCTCCTCCCGCAGGCCGAGCAGGTGCCGAGCGAGCCCTACCGCAACGGCGAGCGGCTCAAGGGCTACATCACCGAGGTGCGCAAGGGCACCAAGGGGCCACAGATCGTCGTCTCGAGGACCCACCCCGGGCTGCTCAAGAAGCTGTTCGAGCTCGAAGTGCCCGAGATCGCCGAGGGGATCGTCGAGATCAAGGCCGTGGCCAGAGAGCCGGGGCACCGTTCGAAGATCGCGGTCTCGTCCAACGAGCCGGCGGTCGACCCGGTGGGTGCGTGCGTCGGGCCGAAGGGCTCGCGCGTCCGCAACGTGGTGACCGAGCTGCGCGGCGAGAAGATCGACGTCGTGCCCTGGAGCGCGGACCCCGAGATCTTCGTCGCGAACGCGCTGCAGCCGGCGAAGGTTCGGGAAGCGCGCGTGGACCCGGAGACCCAGACCGCGCTCGTGATCGTCCCGGACTACCAGCTCTCGCTGGCGATCGGGCGAGAGGGGCAGAACGCGCGGCTCGCTGCTCGGCTCACGGGGTGGCGGATCGACATCAAGAGCGAGACGCAGTTCGCGGACGAGCAGCGCGGCGGGACGCGACCGGCGGTCGGGGCGGTGACGGCGGGCGCGGCGGAGCCTTCGGCCGCCGGAACCACTTCCCGGGCTGAGTCGGCCGCGACCACCTCGGAGGCCGAGTCGGCCGGAACCACCCAGGACGATGGATCGGGCGCAAGCACCACCGACGACGAGGCCGTCGCAACGACCGACGAAGGTGCGGGGGAGACCGTGGTGGTCGACGCAGCCGAGCCGGCGGAGGAGAAGGCGGAGGCATAGCCGTGGTGGGGCACGTTCCGCTGCGGACGTGCGTCGGATGCCGGGAGCGCGCCGCCAAGGGGGACCTGCTGCGACTGGTCGTTGCGGCTGGAGGCTCGGTCCGCTTGGACCCGAGCGGTTCGGGACCGGGCAGGGGGGCGTACGTGCATCGCCGGCGTTCGTGCGTGGAGGCCGCGCTTTCGCGGGGGGCGCTCGCGCGCGGGCTCCGGACCGGTCTGGACGAGCACGGAGCCGCTACCCTTAGGACGGACATCGAGGGGGAACTGGATCGTTGAGGGTTCACGAACTTGCCAAGGAGCTCGGTGTCGCGAGCAAGGAGCTGCTCGCGTCGCTGAAGGAGATGGGGATCGACGGCCTCACGGCCTCGTCGTCGGTCCCCGACCAGGCCGTGCCCCGGCTCCGAGCCTCGGGGGGCAAGGCCGTCCCCGAGGCCAAGATCAAGGAGGCCGTCGAGGAACCGCTTCCCACGTCGCGGCCGAGGAAGAAGAAGGAGGTCCTCGAGCCCGAGACGCCGCCGGCCGCCCCGAAGCCGGCCCCGGTCGCGGAGCCCGAGCCCCCGACGCCCGCCGCCGAGGCCGTTCCCAGCGTCGAACCCCCGCCGGCCCCCGAACCCGCCGGCCCCTCGCTGCCGGTGTTGAAGCTCGTCCACGGGTCGACCCCCCAGGACGTGGCGGACAAGACGGGCCGAGGTGTCGCCGAGGTCGTGAAGATCCTGTTCTCCCTCGGCGAGATGGCGACGGCTTCGCAGTCGTTGTCCGACGACGCGCTCGGCCTGCTCGCCGCGGAGCTCGGGTACGAGGCCGAGATCGTCGGGGTCGAGGAGGAGGAGGAGCCGGAAGAGGAGGTCGACGAGAGCCGGCTCGAGCCCAGGGCGCCCGTCGTCACGATCATGGGACACGTCGACCACGGGAAGACCCTGCTGCTGGACGCGATCCGGCGTACCGACGTCGTCTCCCAGGAGTTCGGCGGGATCACGCAGCACATCGGCGCGTACCAGGTGCACACGAACGGACGCGAGGTCACCTTCATCGACACCCCGGGTCACGAAGCGTTCACGGCGATGCGCGCCCGGGGCGCGCAGGTGACCGACATCGCCGTCCTCGTGGTCGCCGCCGACGACGGTGTGAAGCCGCAGACGATCGAGGCGCTCGACCACGCGAAAGCCGCCGGCGTGCAGGTCCTCGTCGCCGTGAACAAGATCGACAAGCCGGAGGCGGACCCCACCCGCGTGCGGCAGCAGCTCGTGGAGCAGGGGCTCGTCCCGTCGGAGTGGGGCGGGACGGTCGAGTTCGTCGACGTCTCCGCCAAGGCGCGGACCAACCTGGACACCCTGCTCGACACGATCCTGCTGGTGGCCGATCTCGAGGAGCTCAAGGGCGACCCGGTCGGCCGCGCCCGCGGGGTCGTGCTCGAGGCGCACCTGGACAAGGGCCGCGGACCGGTCGCGAGCGTGCTCGTCCAACGCGGCACGCTCGACGTCGGCGACACGGTCGTGTCCGGCACCTCGTGGGCGAAGATCCGCGCGATGCTCGACGAGAACGGGCAGCAGGTGAAGCAGGCCGGGCCCAGCAAGCCGGTGCAGATCCTCGGCTGGTCGGCGACCCCGAACGCGGGCGACGACATCCGCGAGGTCGAGGACGAGCGCGCGGCGCGCCACGTCGTGCAGGAGCGCGAGGCCAAGGTCCGCGCCGCCGAGATGGTCACGACGCGCCCGCCGACCCTGCAGGAGCTGATGGCGCGGGCCGAGCGCGACGAGGCCCCCGAGCTGAACCTGATCGTGAAGGCGGACGTGCAGGGCTCGATCGGGGCGCTCGTCGACGCGCTCGCCAAGCTGCCGCAGGACGAGGTGCGGATCAACGTGATCCGGAGCGCCGCCGGCGCGATCACCGAGAGCGACATCAACCTGGCGCTGACCTCGAGGGCGATCGTCGTCGGGTTCAACGTCCGTCCCGACGTGCAGGCCCGCGACCTCGCCGAGAGGGAAGGCGTCGACGTCCGGCTGTACCGCGTGATCTACGACGCGATCGATGACATCCGGAGTGCGTTGGGCGGGATGCTGAAGCCCGAGCAGCGCGAGACGCAGCTCGGTCGCGCCGAGGTGCGCGCCCTGTTCCGTGTCCCGAAGGTCGGTCTGGTCGCCGGCTCGTACGTCCTTGAGGGCACGATCATCCGGAACGCGCGGGCCCGCGTCATCCGCGACGGCGTCGTCGCGTACGACGGCCGGATCGGCTCGCTCCGCCGCTTCAAGGACGACGTCCGCGAGGTGAGCGAGGGATTCGAGTGCGGTATCGGGATCGAGAACTTCAACGACGTCAAGGAAGGCGACATCATCGAGGCGTACGAGGTCCGAGAGGTCGCCCGAGAGCTGTAGGGATACGTCGATGCTCGTTGCGCTGGAGCGGTTCGACCTCCGCATCCCCGCGTGCGCTTCCCTCAAGGAGAAGCGACGCGTCGTGAAGACCCTGACCGGCGGCATCCGCTCGACGTTCAACGTTTCGGTGGCGGAGGTGGATCACCACGACCTGTGGCAGCGCACGGCGATCGCGGTGGCCGCCGTCGCGAGCGAGCAGTACCACGCTCGACGGGTCCTGCACGAGGTCGAGAAGCTCGTCGACCGCTGGGGCGAGATCGAGGTCATCGACCGAGAGCTCACGCTGCACTACCCGGAGGCGTGACGACGTGCCCGAGGGAAGCCGGCCGAACCGAGTCTCGGAGGAGTTCCGCGAGATCCTGGCGGAGGAGATCCCGAAGCTCAAGGATCCGCGCGTCGGGTTCGTCACGGTCCTGGGCGTCACGGTGACCCCCGACCTGCGCCTCGCGCGCGTGTTCTACACGACGTTGGGCGACGACCGCGCGCACCGAGCGACGGCCGCGGCGCTGGCGTCGGCCCGTGGGCACCTGCGCAAGGTGATCGGCACCCAGGTGCGCATGAAGGTGCTCCCCGAGCTGCGGTTCGAGCAGGAGGATGCGCGGGGAGGACCGGACCGCATCGAGCAGCTGCTCCGCGAGCTGCACGAGCAGGAGGGGACGTGACGACGACGGATCCGTTCGCGACGGCGGCCGAGGCGCTGTCGGAGGCTCCGACCATCGCGCTCGCGTGTCACGTGAACCCCGATGCGGATGCGCTCGGCTCGATCTTGGGCCTCTCGAACCACCTTCGCGGCCTCGGCAAGCAGACGGTGTGTTCGTTCCCGAACGACCCCTTCGAACCCCCGCGGTGGGCCTCGATGCTCCCGGGAACCGATGCGTTGGTCCCACCGTCCGCGTTCCCGAAGGACCCGGCCGTGATGGTCACGTGCGACGTGGCGTCGCTCGACCGGCTCGGGTCGCTGGGCGGTCCTGCGGTGCGGGCGACGACGCTGATCTGGATCGACCACCACGTCACCAATGAGGGCCTGGGAACGATCCCGATCATCGATCCGTCGGCGTCGTCGACCTGTGAACTCGTCTATCGCCTCCTGATGGTGCTCGGGGGGGAGATCCGGGTCGAGACGGCGATGTGCCTGTACGCGGGGCTCGTCACCGACACCGGACGGTTCCAGTACGAGGCGGCCGGGCCGGACACGCTCCGCCTGGCGGCCGAGCTCCGCGAGTTCCCGTTCGACCACACGAGGCTGGTGCAGGCGCTCTACGAGGACCACGGGGTCGAGTACCTGAAGCTGCTCGGCCTCGTGCTCGAGCGGATCCGCGTGGAGACCGACGCCGATCTCGTGTGGACGTACCTCACGCGGGCCGACCTGGATGCGGCCGACCTGGAACCCGGCGACGCCGACGACCTGATCGACCTGGTCCGCACGGCGCGAGAGGCGGACGTCGCGGCCATCCTCAAGCAGCAGCGCGACGGACGGTTCAAGGTGAGCCTGCGTTCTCGGGGCGGGCACGACGTGGCGGCCGCGGCCGCGCGCTTCGGGGGCGGGGGGCATCGGCTCGCGTCGGGCTACACCTCGAGCCAGGGACTGGTGGCCACGGTCGAGTCGCTCAAGGAAGCCATCGGCACCGAGCCCCCGACCGTGTAGCCGTGATGACGCCGGCGGCGGAGGGGCTCCTGCTGGTCGACAAGCCGTCGAGGATGACCTCCCACGACGCGGTCGACGTCGTGCGCCGGTCGCTCGGCACCCGGAAGGTCGGCCATGCCGGCACCCTCGACCCGATGGCCACGGGGCTGCTGGTCCTCGGGGTCGGTCGCGCGACCCGGCTGCTGCGCTACCTCGGCGAGCTCCCGAAGACGTACGCGGCGACCGGGCGGCTGGGCGAGGAGACGGACACGTTGGACGCGGAGGGCGAGATCGTGCGGACGGCACCGGTCGACGTGTCGCTCGCCGAGGTGGAACGCGCCTGCGCGTCCCTCGTCGGCCAGTCGATGCAGACGCCGCCCGCCTACTCGGCCGTGAAGGTGGGAGGGCGAAGGCTCTACGAGGCGGCGCGCAAAGGCGATGTGCTCGAGGCGCCGGCACGGCCGATCCGGGTCGACGCGTTCGACGTGACCGCGTTCGACGGACGGGATCTCGAGGTCCTGATCACGTGCTCCGGGGGGACCTACGTGCGCGTGCTCGTCAGCGACGTCGGCCGGGCGCTCGGCTGCGGGGCGCACCTGGTTCGCCTGCGGCGCACGACGATCGGGTCGTTCCGTGTCGAGGACGCCCACCCACCCGGCGTGGGCACGCTCGAGCCCGTCGAGCGTGCCGTCGAGCACCTGCCGAGCGTCCGTCTGGATCCGGAAGAGGCTCGGGCGGCGTCGCACGGTCGCCCGCTCGGCCCCGCAGGGGTCGTCGGTCCCTACGCGGTGTTCGATCCTGACAACGCGCTCGTCGGGATCTATGGGGACGAGGGCGCGATGGCCGTGCCGCAGGTGATCCTGTCCGGGCTGTAGCGCGTGCTCTCGCGGTCATCCCCACGGGGGAGGGACTCGACGGAGTGGTGCGCGCCACTCATCCCTCGACCTTCGCGGAGCCGTTCTCGAACGTGAAGTACGTGGCTCGCTCGCGCTGGGCTGCCGCGTCGGCGGGACGACGCCAGTCCGACTTGACGCGCCAGATGATGTAGGTGAACCCGCCGACCGGGATCTGGATCCCGTAGGTGAGCGCACGGAACAGGAGCACGGCCCCGACGATCTGGGCCTTCTCCGCGCCGTCGAACGCGGTGAGTCCCCCGATGTACCCGAGGTCGATCAGCCCGACGCCACCGGGGGTGATCGGAACCGCCGAGAGGAGGCGTGAGAACGCGTACACGGCGAACGCCTCGGCGGTGGACACCTCCTGCTCGGACACGCCGAAGCTGCGCAACGAGAGCAGCAGCACGAAGAACAGCGCCACCTGACTGAGGACGGTCATCAGGCTCAGCCGCAGCCACCGGTGGCCGACGAGCACGATCGTGTCCCGGCGGAAGCGTGCCGCACCGTCGCCCCACGTCGTCACCGCCGGCTTGTGGAGCAGACGGCGCGCCCAGGAGACGACACGACCCATCCGGTTCCCGATCCGGATGGCGAACGCCTCGCTCCGGAAGACGAGAGCGAACAGGCCGACCGCGGCGCTCAAGACGACGAGACCGAAGATCGCGGCCAGGATGTAGGTGGTCGTCAGGTGCCCACTGAGCGCGAGGAACACGAGGGCCAGCATCGGCAGCGCGAGCTTGGTGAAGATGTTCCAGATACCGGTCACGCCGACGTACAGGGCAACGCTCGTTCCGGTGAATCCCCACGAATCCAGGATCGAATACGTCAACCCGACCGCGATCGCGCCACCCGCCGGGAGCGTGTTGGCGACCGAGGTCGTAGTCTGCGTGAGCACGGCGGCCTTCCCGATGCCGAGGCCAGGCAGGGCTGCCTGGTTCGCCCACCAATACGTCAGGAGGTTGAAGACCGTCGCGGCTACGAGCGACCATGTCTCGAACGGCGTGAGCGTCTTGATCGCCGCCCACACGTCCCGATAGTCGGCGAACTTCGGGATCGCCCACCAGAAGATCGCGACCACGATCGCGATCGAGATGGTGTAGCCCACGATGCG
>DASXTX010000005.1:0-6800 GCA_036505195.1 Actinomycetota bacterium | reverse complement strand
CCGCGGACGAACGGTCGCGCCAGACCTCGGGTATGCTCCGCGGTCATGGCCGGTGGAGAGGTCGTCCTCGTCGATCTGGTGAAGCGGTTCGCCGACGTGACGGCGGTCGCGGGGATCAACCTGTCGATGCCCTCGGGCGAGTTCTTCTCGCTGCTCGGCCCGTCGGGCTGCGGGAAGACGACCACGCTGCGGCTGATCGCCGGGTTCGAACGTCCGGACGAGGGCCAGATCCTGCTCGACGGCGTGGACATGGTGCAGACGCCCCCGCACAAGCGCAACGTCAATACGGTCTTCCAGAACTACGCCCTGTTCCCGCACCTCACCGTCGCCGAGAACGTCGCGTTCGGACTGCGCTACCAGGACGTCTCGAAGCAGGAGGCGAAGACGAAGGTGGCCGACGCGCTCGACATGGTCCGGCTCCAGGGCCTGGAGCGCCGGCGCCCTTCGCAGCTCTCGGGCGGCCAGCAGCAGCGGGTCGCGCTCGCTCGGGCGCTGATCCTGAACCCCGCGGTGCTCCTGCTGGACGAGCCCCTCGGCGCGCTCGACGCCAAGCTCCGCAAGGCGCTGCAGATCGAACTGAAGGCGCTCCAGGAGGAGATCGGCATCACGTTCATCTACGTGACGCACGACCAGGAGGAAGCGCTCACCATGTCGGACCGGCTCGCGGTGATGAGCAACGGGCGCGTTGAGCAGATCGGGACGCCCTCGGACGTCTACGAGGAGCCGACCACCGCGTACGTCGCGGACTTCCTCGGAGTCTCGAACCTCATGGACGCGAGTGTCACGAGCGGCGACGCCGAGGGTGCCACGGTTCGCCTCGGCGAGTTCGATCTCGTCGCGGCCCACGGAGACACCGACACGAGGGGCGGCGTGAAGATGGTGATCAGGCCGGAGCGCGTCCATCTCGAGCCGGCCGGGACGACGGGTCAGAACCGGGTGCCGGGGATGGTCGAACGCGTCGTCTACGTCGGGTCGATCATGCAGGTGATCGTGCACCTCGCGCCGGGCCAGACGTTGCAGGCGTGGGTGCAGAACCAGGGCGAGGCGCTGCCGTACGCCCAGGGCCAGGCGGTCGCGGTGCACCTCCCACCGGACGCGCTCAGGGTCTTGATGGAATCGCCGGTCTCCGCGCCCGCCTAGCGCGTCAGACGTTCGCGAAGTCGGAGACGCCCCCCGTCCGCTGGCCCCTGGTCGCTCGCCGGTAGGCGAGGTAGCCGATCACGATCGCGAGCGTGGTCGTGACCAACAGGAACGTGGCCGCAGCGTTGACCGCGGGCGTGGGTTCGGCCCGCGAGAAGTTGTAGATCTTCACCGAGAGCGGCTCGCTGGTCGCCGGCCCCGACAGGTACTTGACCGTGACGAAGTCGTCGATCGTGTCCGCGAACACGAGGGCGGCGCTGGCGAAGATCGCGGGGTACAGCAGCGGGAGCAACACACGACGGATCCCCTGCATCCGCGGGGCCCCGAGGTCGGAGGCCGCCTCCTCGTACTCGCGCCCGATCGTGAGTAATCGGGCGCGGACGATGATGACGGGATAGGACACCTGGTACGTCACCAACCCGAGGATCTGGGCGCTGGTCCCGAGCTGCACGAACGTCAGGACGTGCTGGAAGACGAAGAACAGCGAGATGCCCAGGATGATCTCGGGCATCACGAACGACAGCAGCATCAGGAACGTCGCGCCCGTTGCCGGTCGTCCGTGCCAGCGATCGATCCCGAGCGCGAACGAGACCCCCAGCGGGACCGCGATGAGCACCGTCAAGATCCCGAGTCGAAGGCTCTGGAACAGCGCCGCGTGCAGCTCGGGGTCGTGCCATAGCGAGTCGTCCGGGTCCGACCACCACCACTGGAGGCTGAACCCGTGCAGGACGCTGTTGGACCGGCTTCCGTTGAACGAGATCGCGATCGCGATCGTGAGGGGCACGAGGGACCAGATCAGGTACGCCCAGGTGATCGTGGCCAGGATCCTCGGCTTGCGCCACGGGTCGCGCCACCAGCGGCGGCGTGGTGCGGTCACGACGGCCGGTCGAGCGGGGGTGGGGCGAGCGATCGTCTCCTGACTCATCGTCTGGGCCTCAGCGGGCTTCGGCGGTCCTGCGTGTGCTTCGCAGGTAGTAAAGCATCGGCACGATCAGCAGCACCATCAGGATCAGGACGAGGGAAGCCATCTCCGCCCCCTGCCCCGTGGTGTTGAACGCCTCGTCGATCAGGTTGCCGATCATGGTCGTTCTCGGTGATCCGGACAGCAGGTTGTTCGTGAAGTAGTCGCCGAACATCGGCAGCGAGACGATGATCAGGCCCGCCAGGATCCCCGGCTTGGACAGCGGCAGCGTCACGCGCCAGAACGTGCTGACCGGGCTCCCACCGAGGTCGCGGCCCGACTCGAGCAGGTTGACGTCGATGCGGTCCAGGAACCCGTACAGCGGCAGGATCATGTACGGGATGTACCCGTACACGAGCCCCATGACCACCGTGAACGGTCGGCCCTCGAGCCAACCGACCGGGTGGTCGACGACGTTGACGAACATCAGGAACCGGTTGATGTATCCGTCGTTGTCCAGCAGGTTGATCCACGCCAGCATCCGCATCAGGTAGCTGATCCAGAACGGCGAGATCAACAGCACGAGCAGCAGGCCCTTGTGCCTGCCGCCGTAGCGCGCGACGTAGTAGGCGACCGCGTACCCGAGGACCAGACAGATCGCGCTCGCGGCGATCACGTACTCGAACGTGTGGACGTAGACCGGGCCGAAGATCCCGAAGACCTTGTCGAGCGTCTCGCCAAACTGCTCGGTGCTCCAGTACCAGGGCTGGTAGACGGGGAGCGGTCCTCGAAGGATCGGATCGACCGTCCCGAACGCGATCGAGACGACGGTGTACAGGGGCAGGACGAACAGGACCAGCAGCCAGACGATGGCCGGGAGCGAGAACGAGGGCCAGAACCAGCGAGGGTAGTGGACCCCCTCGTGAGCGGCGCGGCGCGCCCGGCGCTTCGAACGCCGGGTAGCGGGCGCGCTAGCTTGAGACACCGGCGATGAATTCCTCCCAGACGTCGTGCCAGTGGTCGTCGACGTCCGGCGACAGCGGCCCCTCGCGGAACCCGACCTGGAAGTCCTCCTGCCGTACGATCGCGTCGGGCATCCACGGAGACACGTACATCGCCGGCGCCGCCCAGGTGGAGATCTCCGAGTACAGGCCCTCGGTCGTGGTGAGCGTGTCGGGGTCCGCCTGGTTCTGCGGTGGCTGGTACCCGTTCCAGGAGAAGTTGTCCATCGCGTGCTGGTACTCGAGCCAGAAATTGATGAAGGCATGGCCGAGCGCCGGGTGTTCGGCGTTGCGAGGGATCGCGATCAGGTCGTTGTCGACGGGGCCCTTGCGATCGGCTGGGAACCAGTAGCCGATGTTCTCGTACGCCTGCTGGGTGTACGGGGGGGCGTATCCCCACCCCGCGACCATGTCGCCGGACCACGCGGTCATCAGCGTGAACAGATCCTTGGGGAGCTTCGCGTACGCGCCGGCATAGGAGATCCGCACGTCGACGGCGTCGGTCAGGGCCAGCAGGTCCTGACGCACCGTCTCGAGGTCGGACTCCTTGCCGGTGTTGAGGTCCGTGATGCCGTTCTTCATGAGCACGATGGCCATCACGTCGCGGTAGCTGGGGTAGGCGCCGACCTTGCCCGCATACTGGGGGTCCCACAGGATCTCCCAGGGGTTGTCCATGCCGTGGATCACGTCGTCGGGGATATGGTCGCGCCGGTAGCCGATCCCGGTCGTGTAGATCGTATAGGGGACCGAGTAGCGCCAACCCTTGTCGTAATACGGGTCCTGGAAGACGCCCCAGTTGTCCTGTTCCAGTGCCGGGATCAGGTCGTGGTTGAGCGGCTGGAGGAGGTCGGCCGCGACCAGCTTGCCCATCACGTCGATCGTCGGGAAGAACACGTCCGCCTTCTGGCCCGCCTCCAACTTGGCCACGGCCTCGTCCATGTTCTGGAACGTGGAGGCCGCCGTGTACGTGATCCCCTCGGCCTGGTGCGCCTCGACGAACTGCCGGAGCACGTACTTCCACATGTACTGCGACCAGTTGAGGATCTGGAGTTCGGCCCCCTGCTCGATCGGCGTGTCGGACGGGATCGGGTCGCCGTTCATCGGCAGGGTGACCGGGTTCTCCGGCCGGGCGAGCTTGTACGGAAGTTCGCCCGAGGAGGTCGAGCCGGGTTTGGTGCACGCGGCCAGGATCTCGGCGGCGGCGGGGATCGCGACCGCCGCTCCGGCCGTCCTCTTGAGGAAATCGCGCCTACTCAGGTCGTGACCGTGAGCCTGGCGAGGGTCCCTGGTCATGCTTCGTCGCCTCCTCGGGGTTCGTTCCGGCGCCTCTTTGAAGCGCCGTTCAAAGGCCTGGGTACCACAGGGCGCTCGCCCTCCGCAAGCCAATCTATCGTGGGTGCGTGCGGAATGTGAACGTTGTGGTCGTGGGGGCCGGGTTCGCCGGGCTGGCCGCGGCGCTCGACCTCCACGACGCGGGGCTCTCCGTGACCGTGCTCGAGGCGCGCGAACGCGTGGGGGGCAGGGTGCTCTCGATCGAGCTCGAGAACGGCGAGATCGCCGAGCTCGGCGCGGAGTGGATCATGCCCGACGACGACGTCCTGCGGGCCACGATCGACCGGCTCGGGCTCACCGCGAGCGAGGCCGGCATCGACTACCTGCGACGGGAGCCACGCGGCCGGGCCGCAGTCCCGATGGCGGAGCTCGACGCGTTCCTCGAGGCCGCGGACGCGCATCTGGCCGCCTCTGCCGCCGACGGGAGCTCGATGGGCTCGATGCTGGATGCCGTCCCGGGCGACGACCGGGCGCGTGCCGTGGCGAAGGCGCGCCTGCAGGGGACGTTCGCGAGCGACCTCGATCGTGTCGCCTGGCGCGCCGGCTGGCACGCGGGACGCCTGGCCGCCGAACCCGCCGTCTACCGCCGGATGGAGCGCGGCAACGGGTCGATCGCTGACGCCGCGGCCGAGCTGCTCCCGGACGTCCGGCTCGGGGTCCGCGCGACGAGCGTCGCCGAACGACGCGGCCGCGTCCAGATCGGGACCGGCGGCGGTGTGATCGAGGCGGACGCCGTCGTGGTGGCGGTGCCGGTTCGCCTGGTGACCGGGCTCGGGTTCGACCCGCCGCTGCCGACCGAGCAGCGCGAGGCCTTCGAGGGGCTGCCGATGGGCGTGGCGTCGAAGCTCGCCGTCCCGCTCGAGGGCGAGCCCGAACGGTGCGCGATCCAGTGCGCGGATCTGCCCTTCTGGTTCTGGGTCGCCGATGGCGCCGATGGGCGACCGCGCCGGGCCGTGACCTCGTTCGCCGGGAGCGAGCTGCCGCAGGAGGGGCTCGCGACGGGGAGCGGCGATCCGACGACGTGGCTGAGGAAGATCGTCGAACTGGCTCCCGAGCTTCGGCCGGACGGCACCGCGGTGATGAAGGTGTGGGCCGTCGACCCGTGCTCGCGAGGCGCGTACACCGCCTGGGATCACCCCTCGCTCTCGCGGCGGCCGCAGTTCGAACGCATGCACGGGGCGGTCGCGTTCGCCGGCGAGCACACCGCCGGGGATCACTCGGGAACGATGGAGGGCGCGCTCCGCAGTGGCAAGCGAGCTGCCGCGCAGGTGCTCGAACTCCTCGGGCGCGGCTGAGGCTCGAACGGCGCGCTTGAAGCGCGGTTCAAGGCCGCGTGTATCATCCGGCGGGCCCGGGGGACTTCGGACGATGAGCCAAACGACCGAGTCGATGACCGAGATGACTTCATGACGACGCGTCGGACGTGATGACCGAACCGCGCGAGGACGGTCCCGTCCTGCTCATCGAGGACCTCGGCCCCGTCCGACGGCTGACGCTCAACCGGTCCGCATCGCTGAACGCGTTGAACGCCGAGCTGATGGAGGCGCTCGAAGCCGCGTTCGACGCGGCGGCGGGGGACGACGACGTCCGCGTCGTCGTGCTCCGGGGCGCCGGGCGGGCGTTCTGCGCCGGGTACGACCTCAACCAGGACGCGGAGGAAGGGACCAAGGACGCGGCGCAGTGGCAGCGAGAGCTGGACCGCGACACGGAGCGGCTCCTGAGGATCCTCGAGCTCCCGAAGCCCGTCATCGCGTCGGTGCACTCGTACTGCCTCGCCGGCGGCACCGACCTGATGCTCGCCTGCGATCTCGCGGTGGCCTCGGACGATGCGGTGTTCGGGTACGTCGACATCCGGTTCGGTTCGGGTGTCGTCTCGATGTTCCTCCCGTGGGTGGTCGGCGTGCGCGCGGCGAAAGAGCTCATCCTGACCGGGGAAGACCGCATCCCGGCCGCCGAGGCGCTCCGCATCGGTCTGGTGAACCGGGTCGTGCCGCGCGACGAGCTGGACGACGCGACGATGGCGCTCGCGGACGAGATCGCGAAGAACGAGCCGTTCGTCGTCCGAACGATGAAGGCGTCGATCAACCGCGTGTGGCAGATCGCCGGGCTGCGGGCGGCGCTCGATGCCAATACGGAGCTGGACGTGATGATCGAGACGGCCAACCTTCCCGCCCGCGACGAGTTCCGGCGGATCACCCAGGAGGAGGGACTGAAGGCCGCGATCGCCTGGCGCGACTCGCGGTACCGGAGAACCGAGTGATCTACGGGCTCGCGGCCGCCCTCGGCTGGGGGTTCTCGGATCTGTGGGCGGCGATGTCCGGCCGCCGCATCGGGAGCGGCCGGACGGTCGTGGTGGCGCAGGTCGCCGCGGCGGTCGTGGTGACCGTCCTGGTCCTCATCGCGCGACCCGACCTCTCCGGGATCCC
>DASXTX010000004.1:0-11814 GCA_036505195.1 Actinomycetota bacterium | reverse complement strand
GAAGGACCCCGGCCCCTCACCCTGTGCGCTGGGATAATCCGCTGCGATGAGGTTCGACGACGTCCTGGACGCGATCGGCGACACGCCGCTCGTCGGCCTCCCGAGCCTCAGCCCCCCCGGCGTCCGGATGTGGGCAAAGCTCGAGGGGCAGAACCCGACGGGCTCGCTCAAGGACCGGATCGCCAAGGCGATGGTCGAGGCGGCCGAGGCCTCCGGCGACCTCACCCCCGAACGCACGATCCTGGAGCCCACGTCGGGCAACACGGGCATCGCGCTCGCGATGGTCGCCCGGCGCAAGGGGTACGGGCTGACCGTCGTGATCCCCGACAACGCGAGCGAGGAGCGGATCCGGCTCCTCGAGCTGTTCGGCGCCGAGATCGTGCTCTCGCCCGGCGACAAGGGGACGAACGGCTCGATCGAGATCGCGCAACGGCTCGCGAAGGACGACCGCTACTTCATGCCGTTCCAGTACGGGAACCCCGCGAACCCGCGGGCGCACGAGGAAGGCACCGGCGAGGAGATCGTCCGGGACCTGCCCGAGATCACGCACTTCGTCGCCGGTCTCGGGACCGGCGGCACCCTCACCGGGGTCGGCCGGCGCCTGAAGCGCCACGACCCGAAAGTCAAGGTGATCGCGGCGGAACCGGAGCTGGGGGACCTGGTGTACGGGCTCCGTTCGCTCGAGGACGGGTTCGTCCCGCCGATCTTCGACGAGTCGGTGCTGGACCGGAGGTTCCTGGTGAACGTCGCGGACTCGGTGCGCGCGACCCGCCACCTGACCGAGCGCGAGGGCGTCTTCGCCGGCATCTCCTCCGGGGCGGTGCTCCACGTCGGTCTCCGCGTCGCGTCCGAGCTCGAACGTGGCGACGTCGTGTGTCTGCTCGCCGACGGTGGGTGGAAGTACCTGTCGACCCAGGCGTGGGCACCCGAGCTCGAGCGGGCCGAGAAGAACGTCTCCGAGACCTTGTGGTGGTAGACAGGCGATGCCGATGATGACCGCGTGAGCGGACGACGGCTACGGACGATGGGATGAGCGACCCGCGGCCGATCGGCATCTTCGACTCCGGCGTCGGCGGCCTCACCGTCGCCCGCGCCGTCTTCGACCTGCTGCCGAACGAACCGATCCTGTACGTGGGCGACAACGGCCGCTTCCCGTACGGTCCGCGGCCGCTCGAGGAGATCCGCACGTTCGCGCTCGAGATCGCCGGGTACCTGACTGAACGCGACGTCAAGATGCTGGTCGTCGCCTGCAACTCGATCGAGGTCGCGGCCATCGCCGACGTCGCGGACGCCCACGGCGTGCCGGTCGTGGGCGTGATCGACCCGGGGGTCCGGGCCGCGGTGCACGCGACACGCAACCATCGGATCGGCCTGATCGGCACCGAGGCGACCATCGCGAGCGGCGCCTACGAGCGGGCGATCGCCCGGACCGGTGCGGACGTCCGGCTCTTCTCGGCGGCGTGCCCGGTCTTCGTGGAGCACGTCGAGGCCGGCGACACCTCGAGCGACGAGTTGCTCGGGGCCGCACAGGGGTATCTTGTGCCGCTGGATGAGGAGGGGATCGACACCCTGATCCTGGGGTGTACGCACTACCCGATGCTCTCGGGGCTGATCCGCATGGTGATGGGGGAGGACGTCCTGCTGGTGTCATCGGCCGAGGAGACCGCCAAGGACGTGTACGCGGCGCTCCGCGCGTCCTCCCTGCTGCGGGCGGCCAAGGACGGGGAAGGCGACGAGGCTCGGTACGAGTTCCTCACGACCGGCGACCCCGCGCAGTTCCGACGGGTCGCGCACCACTTCCTCGGCCCGGTCGTGGGTGGGGTCGCTCCCGTCGACGTCCGGGTGGTCGAGGGGGTCTCGTGGAGCTGACGGTCCTGGGCGCGAGCGGAACCTGGCCGAACGCCGACACGGCGACCTCGGGCTACCTGGTGCAGCACGACGGGTTCAACCTGTGGATGGACGCCGGCACGGGGACGCTCGCGAACCTGCAGCAGTACATCGACATCCCCGACCTGCACGCGATCGTGATCTCGCACGAGCACCCCGACCACTTCGTCGACCTGTACCCCGCCTTCTACGCGTGGCACTACGGCGAGCTCGGGGAGCCGGGTCTGCCCGTGTTCGTGCCCACCGACTTCTCCCAGCGGCTTGCGGACCTCGTGTCGATCGACTCGCAGGTGGCGATGCGCACGGCGTTCGCCTTCACGGAGGTGGCGCCCGGCGAGGCGTTCGACATCGGCCCGTTCCGTGTCAAGACGGAGCCGATGGCGCACCTCGGGCTGCCCGCGCTCGGCTTCCGTGTCGCCGCGGACGGTCAGGTGCTCGCGTACACGGGCGACACTGGCCCCACCCACCACGTCGAGGTGCTCGCGCGCGACGCCGACCTCATGCTCGCCGAGGCGACCTGGCAGGACCGCGACGACCTCCTGCCCTTCCACATGTCGTCGCGGCAGGCCGGGGATCACGCGCGCGAGGCGGGCGTCGGGAGGCTCGTGCTCACCCACATCTGGCCGTCGCTCGATCACGAGATCTCGAAGGACCAGGCGGCCGAGGAGTACCCCGGCCCGATCGACAGCGCCGTCGAGGGCATGCGCTTCGAGGTCGGTTCGTGACGGTTCGGCCCGACGGCCGTGCGACCGACGAGCTGCGACCGGTCGCCGCCGAGCTCGGGTTCCAAGAGTGGGCCGAGGGTTCGGTGCTGTTCTCGATGGGCCGCACCAAGGTGCTCGTGGCCGCGACGGTCCAGGACGAGGCGCCTCGGTGGCTCCGGGGCAGCGGGAGCGGCTGGGTCACCGGCGAGTACGCGATGCTCCCGCGCGCGACGACCGAACGCACCTTCCGTGAGGTGAACAAGGGCAGGCCGAGCGGCAGGACGCAGGAGATCCAGCGATTGATCGGTCGCTCGCTCCGAGCGGTCACCGATCTGAAGCGCTTGGGCGAGCGGACGATCACGATCGACTGCGACGTGCTGGTCGCGGACGCGGGGACCCGTTGCGCCTCGATCACCGGCGGGTACATCGCTCTCGCCATCGCGCTTCGCGGCCTGGCCGAACGCAAGGCCATCGAGGGCGACCTCCTGACCGACACGGTCGCCGCCGTGAGCGTCGGACTCCTCGACGGCCACGCGCTGCTCGATCTCTCGTACGAGGAGGACGCGGGCGCCGGGGTGGACTGCAACGTGGTGATGACGGGTTCGGGGCGGCTGGTCGAGATCCAGGGGACCGCGGAGGGCGAGCCCTTTTCGCGGGCCGACCTCGACGCCCTGGTCGATCTGGCCGAGACCGGGATCAAGCAGCTGACGCAGATCCAACGCGACGCGCTCGCGTAGCCCGTGCCCTTCCCGGAACGCCTCGCGATCGCGACGAAGAACCCCCACAAACTCCGCGAGCTCGGTCGCATCTGCCGTGACTGGCCGGTCGAGTGGCTCACCGTGGAGAACCATCCCGGGCCCTGGCCCGACGTCCCCGAACCTCACGACACCTACCTCGACAACGCCCTCGAGAAGGCACGCGCGATCGCATCGGCGCTGGGCGAGCCGGCGATCGCCGATGACTCCGGCATCGAGGCCGACGCGCTCGACGGTGGGCCCGGGCCACGCTCGGCGCGGTTCGCCGGGGAGGGGGCGAGCGATGCCGAGAACCTCGCGAAGCTGGTCGAGGTGATCGCCGATGAGCCGTCCCGTGCCCGGACCGCCCGCTACCGGTGCGTGGCCGCGATCGCCTGGCCCGACGGCCGTGCGCTCCACGCGGAGGGCGTCTGCGAGGGCTCCCTCGTCGCGACGCCGCGGGGGGGCCGGGGGTTCGGCTACGACCCGATCTTCGTCCCCGAGGGCGAACGAGGCACGATGGCCGAGCTCGGCGACGAGGAGAAGGACCGGATCAGCCACCGCGGTCGGGCCTTCCGAGCCTTGGCGGGGCTCCTGTCCGCGTAGCGCCGGGGCGGCCCGGGCCGGTCCCGTCCGGCGCGCAGGCACGGAGACCACACGGTTCCGGACCGCGCTCAGGCACGGAGACCAAACGGTTCCGGACCGCGCTCAGGTTCCGGGCCCCGGCCGCCGATAACCGTGGCAGGACGCAGGGACGGGGGCACCCATGCCCGATCGGAGGTATCGAGGGCGACAGCTGCGAGACGTCTTCATCACGCTCGCGCTGATCTTCCTCGTCGGGGCGGGCGCAGCCTACGGCGTGACCCGATACCTGCAGAGCGAGCTCGAGTCCGACGCGACCCGGGACGCACGCAAGCTCTCGGTCGACGTGCTCCAACCCCTCCTCGTCCCCGCGGATGCCCAGGGGCCGGTGCAGGGCGCTCGCTACGACGAGCTCCTCGCCGCCCTCGACGAACGGGTGCTCGCGGGTCCGATCAACGGCGTGCTGCTGCTGGCCCAGGACGGCACGGTCCTGTTCGCCGATCAGCCATCGCTCGTCGGCAACCACGAGCCGGCCCTGCGCGACGACATCCACGCGGTGATCGCTGGCACGTCGCAGAGCTCGGTCGACGGCGACCGGTTCCGAACGCTCACGGCGCTCGAGATCGGGTCGCCACCGACGCTCGTGGCCGCCGAGCTCGTCCGGTCCCACACGGCGATCGTCGAGGAGTCCAGGAAGGTCTGGTACCCGTGGGTGGGGCGAGCGATCACCGCCGCCATCGTGTGCTTCGGCCTCGCCCTCGTGACGGCGATCGTCTTCTTCGTGATCGGGGTGTTCGAGCGCCGCTCGGCGCGGCAGCGTTCGGCGGTCACCGCACCACCCCCGCGACGGCGGAAGCGGGATCAGGTCCCCGACGAGAACGCGCCCGCGTACATGCACCCCAGTTTCAAGGAGGAGGTCGCGGCCCGCCGCCAGGTCGAGGACGAACTCAAGGCCATCCAGCACGAGCGCGATGCGCTCGCGCAGCGCGTCCAGCATCTGGAGGCCGAGCTCGACCGCCTCAAGGAGCGTTCGTCCGTCTGACCGGCTGCCTCGGCGTCCAGAGCGGGCCGCTCGGGACGCGTCAGCCCAGATACCCCTCCACCTCGCGCGCGTCCCGAACCTGTGCATCGTCCGGATCCATCCCCGCGCTCCGCCGCGCGCGGCGTTGGTGGAGGAGGTCCCAGCACTGATCGAGGGTGACCTGGAGCTCCATCAGGCGCTCGCGCTCGGTCTCGCTCGCCTCGCCGCGAGATTCGGCCTCCCAGAGCTGATGCTCCTGGTGCGCCAGCTCGTTGATCCGCTCGACGATCTGTTGGTCGTCCATGTCGGCTCCCGTCCGAGGTCTGGCCTCAACGATACGACCGTCTCGCCCGTACGGACGACCCGTCGTCGCCGCCCCACCCCGTGCGCGATGATGGCCCGATGTCGAACCTGAGGAAGTTGCTGACGAGCACCGCCGACCGGGTCGTGGACTACCGAGGGTCCCTCGCCGAACGTCGCGTGGGTCCGGTTGCCGACCTCGAACGCCTTCGCGCCGAGCTCGGCGGCCAGCTCCCGGCCGAGGGAGCCGACGCGGCGACCGTGCTCGACGAGCTTGCCGCTGCGGTCGAACCCGCGCTGATGTCCTCGGCCGGCCCTCGCTTCTTCGGCTTCGTCGTCGGGGGATCGCTCGACGCCGCGGTCGGCGCGGACATCCTCACGACCGGCTGGGACCAGCTCGCGTTCAACGGTGCGTCGTCGCCGGCCGCGGCGTTGGTCGAGGAGATCGTGGGCGCGTGGCTGAAGGAGTCGCTGGGTCTGCCCGATGACGCCTCGTTCGGGATCGTGACGGGGACGCAGGCGGGCAACACGGTCGGGCTCGCGGCGGCCCGCCACCGCGTGCTCGAGCGCGCGGGATGGGACGTGGAGCGCGATGGCCTGCACGGCGCCCCCAGGATTCGCGTCATCGCCGGCGAGGAACGCCACGCGACGATCGACCGCTCGCTCCGCCTGCTCGGGCTCGGCGTGGGTTCGGTGGAGGCGGTCCGAAGCGACGCGAACGGCGCCGTCGACGCCGACGCGCTCGTCGCGGCGGTCGAGGCGGGCTCGGGCGAACCGACCATCGTCATCGTGCAGGCCGGCAACGTGAATACCGGCGCGTTCGACGATCTCGTCGTCGCGTGCGAGGCCGCGCGCCGGCAGGGTGCCTGGGTGCACGTCGACGGGGCGTTCGGCCTGTGGGCCGCGGCGAGCCCGGCGTTCGAGCACCTGGTCGCCGGTCGAGAGGCGGCCGACTCCTGGGTGGTCGACGGCCACAAGTGGCTGAACCTGCCGTACGACTCGGGGTTCGTGTTCTGCGCGGATCCGGACGCGCACGCCGCATCGATGTCGTACACGGCGGCGTACCTCGTCGGGCAGGGGGAGGGGTCGGTTCGCGCCCCGGCGGACTACGTGCCCGAGTCCTCCCGTCGCGCGCGGGGGTTCGTGACGTGGGCCGCGCTGCGCGAGCTCGGTCGCGACGGGCTCGCGGACCTGGTCGAGCGCTGCTGCGCGCTCGCGCGGCGCTTCGCGGAGGAGCTGGGGGCGATCGACGGCGTCACGATCGCGAACGACGTCGTGCTCAACCAGGTCCTGGTGGGGTTCGGCGACGACGAACGAACCGACGATGTGATCGAGAGCATCCAGCGCGAGGGCACCTGCTGGATGGGCGGCACGACCTGGCACGGGCGTCGGCTGATGCGGATCTCGGTCTCCAATTGGACGACCACGGAGGCCGACGTCGACCGCTCGGTCGAGGCGATCCGACGGGTGCTCGCCTCCCGGTCGTAGCGCGTCAAGCGTCCTTCGTACCGACGATCCACTGACCTCACGACTGCTGATTCTGGTCGGCCGCCACCCCTTCGAACCTGCCACGATGCCGCGGATGCGCAGGATGAACGCGGCGATCGGCACCGTCGTGTTCTTCGTCCTCGCGCCCGGGGTCGTGGCGGGCGCGATCCCCTGGTGGCTGACCGGCTGGGACGTGGGGATCTCGTGGCCGACCGCTGTTCGCGCGTTCGGAGCGGTGCTCACGGCGGCTGGGGTGGTCGTGTTGCTGCAGGCGTTCGCCCGGTTCGTTCGCGAGGGTCGCGGCACTCCGGCGCCCGTCGCGCCGACCGAGACCTTGGTCGTCGGCGGTCTCTACCGGTTCGTCCGCAACCCGATGTACCTCGCGGTCCTGGCGACGATCGTCGGGCAGGCGCTCCTGCTCGGTCGGCCGATCCTGTTCGGCTACGCGTTCGTCGTGTGGCTGGCCGTCGCGTCGTTCGTCCGCGTCTACGAAGAGCCCCACCTCACCGAGCAGTTCGGAGACGACTACCGGGCGTACCGGGAGCACGTGCCCGCCTGGATCCCTCGTCGCAGCCCCTGGTCGCCGAGCGACACCATCGAGTAGCGGCGGGTCCATGATCCGGGCACCCGCCTCCGGCACGGATCGACGGTCGGGTCGGCACGGCTCCCGCCCTCTACGTCTCGTCCTGTGTCTCCTGGTGCCGTTGTGGAGGTCTTCGTTGCGACGTGAGCAAGGCGTGAGCGATCGGGGTCGACAACAACAATCCCACGGGGTGCACGTGCCTCAGAGTCCGCGGAATGAGAGGGTGAACGACCGGCTATTCGAGGAAGGTGCCGATGGTCCATCTGATGGGCAGGAAGTGGCGGTGGCCTCGAAGGTGGTCCAGGTGAGGCGAAGATTGACGTTGCTGAGGATCTCGATTGAAGGCTTCCACCGTGGGTAGGACGCAGTGGTGACGGACGATCGCCCGTACATCCAGGTCAACGACCGCGAGCGCGAGCGTCTCCGGGAGTTCATCAACAGGGTGGACGACGATGCCCTCGCAGCGCCGGCCAACGAGTACTGGACGGTCGCGGGCGTGCTGGGGCACATGGCGTATTGGGACAACCGGGTGCTCGTCTTGGCCGAGAAGATCGATCGTGGCGAGCCGTGGGTTCCCTCGGACGCCGAACCCGAGGGTGACTGGCTCAACGATTCGACCCGCCCGATCATCCATGCCATCGCACCGAGGGCGGCAGCCGAACTCGCCCTGCGGATCGCGGAGGAGACGGACGCACGCGTAGCCGGGCTGCCCCTGGAACGGATGGTTCCGCTCGACCCGGATAGTCCCATCTATCCAGCCCGCGGCGAGCACCGAGGTGAGCACCTGGACGAGTTGGAGCGAGCTCTCCGCGACCGCGGCTGAACGACGCTCGCTCGGGGTCGCCACCTAGACCGAGGTCCGGTCCTCCTCGCAGTCGATCAGGAGTTCGGCTTGGCTGGGACGAACCGCCTGACGAAGTCGAGAGCCGTTTGGGCAACCTCGAGCCAGCCGTGGTCGATCGTGAGGGAGTGGCCTCGGTTCGGCATCTTCACGATCTCCGTCACGGCGGGGTTGCCCATCTGCCGCTTATAGGCGGCGTTCGCGATCGCCCACGGCACCGTGTGATCCTTCTCGCCATCGATGATCAGCAGGGGCCCTCGGTCGGGGTTGTTCGTGTCCACCTTCGACTCCGTCCACGGATTGAGGTTCGCGTTGCCCATCTGAGCGAGAGAGATCCCGGACCCGGCGACGTGGAACGTGTCGTAGAGCTCCTTCGCCTCCTTCTCGTCAAGCGCGTTCGCCCAGCCGTACTTGAACTGGTCGAACGTGAGCGTGATCGCGCGGCTGCGCGTGAGCGGGTTGACCAGGAAGGGGCCCGCCACTTTGAGCGCGGAAGCGGGCAGAGGCAGAACGCCGCGGAAGACCCCGGGGTCGATCGCCACCGTGGCCGCCGAGAGGCCCCGTCCCGCGAGCATCTGCGCCAGCAAGCCCCCGGTCGAGTGCCCCATCACCGCTGGCTTCTTGTCCAACGCATCGATGATCTCGGTGGTGTGGTCGACGACCTGCTTCAAGGTCTTCTTGGCGAGGACGTCCGGGTTCGCCCGAGCCTCTTCGACCGTTTCCGGATCGTCTGGCCAGTCCGGCGTCAGGGGCGCGTAGCCGGCCTGCTTGAAGAAGTCGGCCCACTTGGCCCAGCTGCTCGGCAGCAGCCAGAGGCCGTGGATGAAGACGACCGGGGTGTCGCCAGCGGCGTTGGCCGCCTCGATCTCCCGGTTCTCTCGCTCAGAGATTGACGCCATGACGACCCTCGTCCGGTCGGGTGAAGGCAACCAACCCTATCGAACTTGCGGGACGCCGGCGCTGACCGGCGCGAGAGGTGACCAAGGGCCCATCTTCCTCGATCGAGGTTCTCGATGGGCTCGGATGCTCCCGGTCGAGAATTCCCAGGCTCCTGCGGTGTCACACCAGCCGGGTCTCGTTCGTCTAGTCCTGGTAGACGAGTGAGGAGGGCTTGATGTCGCTTGTGCCCGACACCAACCTGGTCCGGGAGTTTCGTCATCGCTTGACGGGGCGGGTGATCGCTCCCGACGACGACGGGTACGACGAGGCCCGCACGATCTTCTACGGTGGATACGACCGCAGGCCGGCCGTGATCGCCCGCGTGGCCGACGCGGCCGACGTCTCGACCGTGATCCGGCTCGCGCGTGAGGGCGGCGTGGAGCTCGCCGTCCGCAGCGGCGGTCATAGCGTCGCCGGCCACAGCGCGTCCGACGGGATCGTCCTCGACCTCTCGGGGATGAAGGCGATCGATGTCGATGTCGAGAGCCGCACCGCGTGGGCCGAGACGGGGTTCACCGCGGCCGAATTCACGAACGCCATCGCGCCGCACGGGCTCGGCGTCGGCCTGGGGGATACGGGCTCGGTCGGCATCGGGGGGATCACGCTCGGCGGCGGGATCGGCTACCTCGTTCGCAAGCACGGGCTCACGATCGACGACCTGCTCGCGGCCGAGATCGTCACGGCGGACGGCGACCTCCTGTACCTCGATGAGGACGCCCACCCCGACCTGTTCTGGGCGATCCGCGGTGGCGGCGGGAACTTCGGCGTCGCGACGCGGTTCCGGTTCCGCCTGCACGAGCTCGACACGGTCGTCGGCGGGATGCTGATGCTTCCCGCAACGGCCGAGACGATCGAGGGCTTCGTCGCCGAGGCCGATGCTGCGCCGTGGGAGCTCTCGGCGATCGCGAACGTGATGCCGGCGCCGCCGCTCCCGTTCGTGCCCGAGGAGCGGCGCGGCGAGCTCGTGATCCTCGGCCTGATGTGCTACGCGGGGCAGGTGGAGGACGGCGAGAAGGCTCTCACGCCGTTCCGAGCCCTCGCCGAGCCGGTGGTCGACATGCTCAGGACTATGCCCTACCGCGAGATCTACCCGCCGGAGGAAGCGGGATTCCACCCGACCGCGGTCCTGCGGACGATGTTCGTGGACGCGATCGACCACGCGGCGGCCGGGACGATCGTCGAGCGTCTCGAGGCCTCGACCGCGCAGATGCCCGTCACGCAGATCCGGGTGCTGGGCGGGGCGATGGCGCGGGTGCCCAACGAGTCCACGGCGTTCGCCCACCGGGACCGGCGGCTCATGGTGAACGCCGTCGCTCTGTACGGGGACCCGGCCGAGGCTGCCACGCACGAGGCGTGGGTGGACGCGTTCGCCGAGGCGGTGCAGCGCGGTCCCGTGGGCGCGTACGTGAACTTCCTCGGCGATGAGGGAGAGGCCAGGGTGCGGCAGGCCTACCCGGCCGCGACGTGGGAACGGCTGGCCGAGATCAAGGGCCGCTACGACCCGACGAACCTGTTCCGGCTGAACCAGAACGTCCCGCACGTAGGGTGATCGGATGAAACGACGATGAGTCTTCTCGAGCGGAGCCAGCTGGCCTCGGTGCAGCCGATGAAGTTCATCCTCAATTGGGGTCGGCGCTACTCCCTGTGGCTGCTCAACTTCGGTTTGGCCTGCTGCGGGATCGAGCTGATCGCATCCGCGATGTCCAAGCACGACCTCATCCGGTTCGGGGTCATCCCGGTGGCGCACGGCCCCCGGCAAGCGGATCTGCTGATCATCGCCGGCACGGTGACCGACAAGATGGCACCGGTCCTGAGGCGCGTCTACGAGCAGATGCCCGAGCCCAAGTACGTGATCTCGTTCGGATCGTGCGCCAACGTCGGAGGTCCGTACTGGGACTCGTACTCGGTGACCAAGGGGGTCGACCAGATCATCCCGATCGACGTGTTCGTTCCCGGGTGCCCGCCGCGGCCCGAGGCGCTGCTCGACGGGATCATCATGCTTCAGCGCAAGATCGCCGACGAGGAGATCGCGCAGAAGTGGGCGGGGTAGCCGCCGGGCGAGTGTCCGAACCCGAGAGAGGAGCCACCACCGGGCCAGCTAGCCAACGTTCGTCCCACGATGCGGTTTCGGATGCGCCGACCGCCGGAAGCTTCACGGCGGCGGGCACCACCCCGGGTCGTCGAGCTCCTCCGGCAGGTCCTCGTGCTCGGCGACCTCGCGCTGGACGGGCCCCGGAGGCCATCGTTCGAATGTCGCGAAGTCCGGCCGGGGGCTCTGCAGCTCCCGTCGCACAACGTGTGCGAAGCGATCCGGGGTCAGGGCTGGCTGGCACGTCGTTCCGGCGAGAGACAGGTCGCCGCGTCGCGCCGCCGACACGAGCGAATACCGCTGCCAGCTGTCCCAGGGGAACACCGTTCCCTCACCCGTCATGACCCACGAGCGCGTCACGTCGCCGTAGAGGAGGGATGTCGCGGTCCCGTCCGACAACCACATCCGCGTCCAGCGTAGGAAGAATACGCGCCGGTCGCCCGGTTCGAAGCCGCCGGTGCCGATGAAGAAGACCCGGAGATCCGAGCCGTCAGCGATCATCGGCGGATCCCCCGGCGCGTCACGCGGTCCGCTCGCCGTGTGGACCTGCTCGACGCGCACATCGACCGGCGTCACGGACACGG
Organism: Actinomycetota bacterium; assembly: GCA_036505195.1. Taxonomy (GTDB): domain Bacteria; phylum Actinomycetota; class UBA4738; order UBA4738; family HRBIN12; genus DASSJM01. Next base: position 62 of record DASXTX010000004.1, on the reverse strand, counting down.
CAGGAACGAACGCGTCGGCGGGATCGGCGTTGTACTCCGCCGTCCAATCGTGACCGTCGGGT
>DASXTX010000003.1:0-3005 GCA_036505195.1 Actinomycetota bacterium | reverse complement strand
GGGTTTAGCCTAACTCCTTCCCCAAAACCCCCCACAAGGTGGGACCTGACCGGTCTTCGAAGGAGAACGGTGAATCGGATTGGCGCGCGAGCTCGGGAAACTCGTTAACGCCGGGTAGTTGCCGCTCTCGAGGCGACGTCCCGTTTAGCCGATCGGGCAGCATATCCCTTGACCTGCCACGGACCGCTAGGCCCGACCCCGCCCAAAGAGGGGAAGTCAGCCCCTTTGTGCCCCGGTGTGAGCATGCCCGGTGCGTAGCCATCTCGGCCCGCAGGAGAGCACCCGGAGCCCCGCCGTCAGCCACTTCAGTTGGTCAAGGTACGCCCTGGCCTCGTTCTCCAGAACTGTCAGCCCGCCAGGTTCGGGTCTCGGCGAAGCAGTTGCGCGTTCAGGGCCACGACGACCGTGCTGGCCGACATCAGGAGCGCGCCGACGCCGGCGCGAGCAGGATGCCGAGCGAGGCGAGGACGCCGGCCGCGAGCGGGATGGCCACGACGTTGTACCCCGTCGCCCAGGCCAGGTTCTGCACCATCTTCCGGTAGCTCGCCTTCGAGAGGCCCACGACGCGCGTGGCGTCGCGCGGGTCGCTGCGCACCAGGACGACGTCGGCGGCCTCGATCGCCACGTCGGTCCCCGCGCCGATCGCGATGCCGACGTCGGCCTGGGCGAGCGCAGGGGCGTCGTTAACGCCGTCGCCGACCATCGCCACGCGCAGTCCCTTCGCCTGGATCTCCTTGACCCGCTCGGCCTTGTGCTCGGGAAGGACCTGCGCGAAGTACTCGTCAAGGCCGAGCTCCTGCGCGACGCTGCTCGCCACGTCCTCCGAGTCCCCGGTGATCATCGCCACCCGCACGCCCATGTCCTTCAGGCGCTGGACGGCCTCGCGCGACTCTGGACGGATCACATCGGCGAGCGCGATCGTGCCGATCACGCGGTCGTCCTCGACGACGTGCACGACGGTCCTGCCCTCAGACGACCACGCCTTCGCCTGCTCCGCGACGGGACCGTCTGTGCGCACGCGGAGCGTCTCGAGCAGGCGCGGGCCGCCGACGTACGCTTCGTGCCCCTCGACCTTGGCGCGGACCCCCCGTCCCTTCTGCGCCTCGAAGTCGAAGACCGCCGAGGGCTTCACGCCGCGGCTGGACGCCTCCTCGACGATCGCTCGGCCGAGCGGATGCTCGCTCCCTTGCTCGAGCCCGGCCGCGACGGCGAGCACGTGGTCTTCCGAGGCCTTACCGTCGGCCGCCACGCCGACGACGCCGATCTCGCCGAGCGTGAGCGTTCCGGTCTTGTCGAATACGACCAGCTCCAGGTCGCGGGCTACCTCGAGCGCGAGGCGGTTGCGAACGAGCAGGCCGCTGCGCGCCCCGAGCGTCGTCGAGATGGCGATGACGAGCGGCACGGCGAGCCCCAGCGCGTGCGGGCAGGCGATCACGACCACGGTGACGGCACGCTCGGCCACGAAGTCGGCCCCACGGTCGGCCAGCAGCCACGCGATCATCGTGATCAGGCCGGCCCCGATCGCCACGTACGTCAGCACCATGGCCGCGCGGTCGGCGATCGCCTGAGCGCGAGACTTCGAGGCCTGAGCCTCGGCGACGAGCCGCATGATGCCGGCGAGCGCCGTCTCCTCGCCGACCCGGCTCACCCGGATCCTGAGCGCTCCCGACCCGTTCACCGTTCCGGCGACGACCTGGTTACCCGGTCGCTTTCCGACCGGGCGCGACTCGCCGGTGATCATCGACTCGTTCATCTCGGACTCGCCGTCGATCACCTCGCCGTCGACCGGGACGCGCCCGCCGGGACGCACGAAGACGACGTCGCCGGCCTCGATGGCCGAGACGGGGACCTCCTCGGTGCGGTCGTCCGCGACGCGCTCGGCCGTGTCCGGCAACAGCTTCGCCAGCTCGGAGAGGGCCCCTTGCGCGCGTCCAACCGCGCGCATCTCGATCCAGTGGCCCAGCAACATGATGTCGACGAGCGTCGCGAGCTCCCAGTAGAAACCCTCGCCCTCCACCCAGAACGTCGTCGCGACGCTGTACAGGTAGGCGGCGGAGATCCCCACCGAGACGAGGGTCATCATCCCGGGAAGGCGCGCTCGGAGCTCGTGTCCTGCGGACCGGATGAAGACGGACCCTCCGTAGGCGTAGATCGCCGTGGCGAGGACGAACGAGACCACCCCGCCGCCCGGCAGGTCCGGCGCCTCGAGCCCGAAGAGCCTCCACAGCCCCTCGGCGTACAGAAGGACCGGGATCGTCAGCGCGAGGCACACCCAGAAGCGGATCCGAAACATCTCCACCGAGTGCCCGGCATGACGGTCGTGACCCTGGGCGTGCTCCCCGTGCTCCATTGCGCCCGGCGAAGGGACGTGCCCGGCATGACCCGCGTGATCGGCATCCCCCGCGTTGTCTGCGTGAGCTCCGTGGCCAGCATGAACGGCGTCGCCCTTGGCCGGCGACGCGTGACCGGCGTGCGCGCTGTGTCCCGCGTGCTCCGGAGCCTTGGGCTTCGGGTCGGTCGACGCCCATTTATGTCGCACGCCGTGCTCGGGGTCGTGGCTCACGTCGTCAAGCTACCCAACATCCGCGAGTACGCCCTCCTCCCGTCCCGCGACCTCCGGCGATGTCCGTGATGAGCGAACGCGAGGGTCACCGAGGAGGGCGCAAGCCAGCCAGTGTGACGGTGACGAGCCGGCGGACCGCGGCCTTCGAATGCTGGGTGCCGGCTCCGGTCAGGGCATGGACGCAATAGGTCGCGAGCTCGTCTGGAGGCACATCGTCCCGGACCTCCCCCGCCTTCGCCGCCGCCGTTACCAGGTCTCGGATCATGTCGTGGACCTGCCGCTGCGCCCGCCCCATCCGATCGTCTCGATGCAGCAGCTCTGCGAACCCGGCGTCCTGGTGTCCGCGGGAGTGACGAGACAGGAAGGCGTAGGCCTCGAGCACGGCTTTGAGTCGCTCCCCGGCACCGGCCGTTTGGTCCCGGATCTCCGAGAGATGGGTGAT
>DASXTX010000002.1:0-24132 GCA_036505195.1 Actinomycetota bacterium | reverse complement strand
GCCTTCGAGGGGTTCAGGCGCTCAGCCAACCACGGCCGGTCCTCGCTGAGGCGCGGCGGTCAGCGCCGAGTTGAAGCGCGCCGTGCCGGCCGATCGGCGAGGCGGGCCAAGAGCGATCCGCCGACCGCGACCAGCAGGACGTAGCACGCCGCGAGTGGTCCGAGATCGGGTTCGGCACCCGCCGCCACCGCGATCCCCGCGATCACGATCGAGAACTCGCCTCGCGCCACGAGCGCCGTCCCCGCTCGGATGCGGCCTCGACGGCCGATGCCGCCGCGACGAGCCGCGATCCATCCGGTTGCGATCTTCGTCGCGGCACCGACGATCGCCAGCGCCAGCGAGGCCGGGAACGCATTCGGGATCGTGCCCGGATCGACCTCGAACCCGAAGAAGAGGAAGAAGGTGCCGGCGAACACGGATCGGAGCGGCACGAGGAGCGAGCGCGCCCGATCCGCCGCGGGGCCCGAGAACACGATGCCGGCAAGGAAGGCGCCCACGGCGGCGGAGACGTTCAGCGCCTCCGTCGCTCCGGCGGTGAGCAGCAGCACGGCGAGGATGCCGAACAGGAGCGCCTCGTCGGAGTCGCTGAACACCGCGCGGCTGATCGCCGGTCCGTAGCGAGCGGCCACGGTCAGGATCGTGGCGACGACGAGCGCCGCCAGGACGATCGATACGATGACTCGCCAGGCACCCCCGCCGACGAGCAGCACGGTCGCGAACGGCAGGAACCCCGCCATCACCAGATCCTCGATCACCAGGATCGCCAGGATCAGCGGGGTCTCGCGGTTGCCCATCCACCCCAGGTCGTCGAGGGTCCGAGCGATCACGCCGGAGGAAGAGATGTAGGTCACGCCTCCCAGGAAGATCGCGGGGACGACCCCCCAACCGAGCAGCACCCCCGCCACGAACCCCGGCGTGAAGTTGAGCAGCAGATCGATCGCACCGACCCGGGAGGACGTTCGGACGGCGTCGACGAGCTCCCGAGCCGAGTACTCGAGTCCCAAGGAGAAGAGCAGCAGGATGAGGCCGATCTCGGCCCCCGCCGCGATGAATCGGTCCGCGGTGACGAGCGGGACGAGCCCGCCCTGGCCGAACGCCAGTCCAGCAAGGAGGTAGAGCGGGATGGGCGAGAACCCGAAGCGCTGCGCGACCCGAGCCAGGATCGCGAGCAGCAGGATGACCCCGCCGAGCTCGAGCAGGAACGCCGAACCGTGCACCGCTCAACCCGGGCGAAGCAGGATCGCCAGTTCCTCGATCCCCCGAGGCGTCCCCACGACGACGAGCGTGTCGCCGCCACGCAGGGCGAACTCGGGACCGGGGGCGGGATGGGCCTCATCGCCGCGCAGCACGGCGACGATCGAGACCCCGGTTCGAGTTCGCGCCCTCGTGTCTCCGATCGCCTTCCCGTCGAACGGGCTTGCCGCGCCGAGCGGCAGCCGGTCGACGGCGAGCCCCTCGACATCGCGCTCAAGCTCGGCGAGGTCCTTCGCGACCTGCGACACGCCGAGGAGTTCGGCGAGGGTCCGGCTATCCTCGGGCCCGAGGCGCAACAGGTCGTGCGACGTGTCGGGATCGTCGCGTTCGAACAGCACGAGCTCGCGCACGCCGGAACGGTGGTGCACGACGGCGACCCGGTCCCCGTCCTCCGTGACGAATTCGTAGCGGACGCCGATCCCGGGGAGCGGGATCTCGTTCACGACCGACATCGTGTGCTCCCCGCCGCTCGCGACCGATCAGAGCTCGTCGAGCTGCCTCCTGAACTCCGCCACGTCATCGGACTCCCGTCTTCCCTCCCCGACGAACATCAACACGCAGCCCGTCCATGCACCGGCGAGCCCGACCACGACGTTGAAGAGTCCGCCGACCTCGAGGATGCCGAGGGTCATCACGGCATACCCGACGGCGACGAGCGCGTACCCGACGTTCTCGACCCGCTTGCTCGGTGTCGTGCGCGCCGGCGATCGATCGAGGGTATCCATCGGCGCCCGCTAGGCCGGCAGCCGGCCGAGCAGCTCATCGAGGAGCTCCACGGCGCGACCGACGGCCGGCTCTTCGGAACCTTCCGGGGAGCTCAGCACCTGCTGGCGAGCCCTAACGACGGCGACGCGTCGGCCGCCGCACAAGGCCTCGAGCTCACGGACCGCCTCGTCTCGATCGACGGAGGTCCGGGCCAGGGCGAGCGCATGCTCTCGGACGGCATCGGCAGTGGTCATGATCGTCCCCTTTCGAGCGCTTCTCGGTGGCGAACGTCGCGCGAGCGCGTCGGTTCGACGCATCGCTCGAACGCTGCGCGCGATCAGGCGGCAGCGAACAGGGGTGGACCTCGTCCCGCCAGGTGCAGCGCGAGCGGCACGATCCGTGCGGTCGGGCTCGCCGGCCAGGCTTCCCGCGCAAGGGCCGAGGGATGCGCGAGCGCGAGGCCGGCGGGCGTCGTGGCGGTGGTTTGCGTTCTGTCGGTGCGCCGGAGAAAGAGCAGGGTGCTCGGTCGATCCGACGCCACGACCGGCATCGATGTGAACGCCTCGACCGTGGCGGAGGCGTTGGGGACCGCGCCGGATGACGCGGGGCTCCGCTCGCCGACCCGTGACACCGCCGCCCACGGGAGGATGGCGATCGCGAACACCAGCACGGCACGTCGGCGCCGAACGGGGGACCGGCTCACCCGACGAGCCTAAGCTCGCGCCGAGACGGCTAGCAAGGCGCGTACGGATCGAGGGCGTCGTGGATCGTCCACGTCGGCGGTCGCCGGTACCGTCGCCGAGATGGCCACCGTGACGGCCGGAACGGGTTCGGATACGATATGGAGCATGAGTAGGCTCCAGATCCGCTCCATCGAGGCTCCGCTGGACGATCCCGAGACCACGGACGCGGCCATCGACGTGCTCAAGTCGATGGAGGCGATGGGCCTGCTGCCCGACGACGTCGACGAGCTCACGCTCGAGGTCATCCGGGCCGTGGCCACGCGGGCCGCGGAGGTGGGGATCGGGGAGTCGGCGGCGGCGTCGCTCCACCGCCCAGCGAGGCCCCCCGGCCACGTCGCCGCCGCGCTGCGCGAGCTGGGGCTGGCGCTCGAGGGCTCGCCGATGCCGGCGTTCGAGTGGCCGGCGATGCTCGACCTGTTCGGGGCCGAGCGACTGGCCGAGCTCCTCGGCGTCTCGGTCGCCAGCCTGCGTCGGTACGCCAAGGACGAACGCCCGACGCCCGACGTCGTCGCGGCGCGTCTGCACGTGCTCGCGCGCATCGTGGCCGAGCTCCGCGGCGCGTACTCGGAGGTGGGGGTGCGCCGGTGGTTCGAGCGACCCCGCACCGCGCTCCGCGGTCGCGGGCCGGACGATCTCCTGACCGGCGCCTGGGACCCCGACGGCGCGGACGCCGAACGCGTCCTCGCGCTCGCCCGAGCGCTCACCGCCTCGCCCGCGACGTGATCGTCTTCCGCCACACGGACCCGCGCTTCCCGTTCCTGTGGGAGACCGCGGGCCAGCCCGGTGGTCGCTGGAACGCCGAGGGCGAGGGCCCGGTGAACACGTTCGCCGACCGCCCCGAGGGCGCGTGGGCCGAGCTCCTGCGTCACGAGGAGATCACCGACCCGCGCGACGTCGCCGAGATCCGTCGCTCGCTGTGGGCGGTCGACGTGGGCGACCTCCCCGCCGCCCAGCCCGAGCTCCCGCGCGCCGCGATGACCGGGGGACCGCGTTCGTACGTCGCCTGCCGGCGCGAGGCCGCCCGGCTGCGCGGGCGTGGCACCGAGGGATTCACCGCGCCGTCGGCCGCCCTCGTCCGAGGCGGCGCGCACGGCTGGCGGGTCGAGGGCGGTCTGCACCCCGGACCCGAACGCGACGGCACGGTGATCGTGCTCTTCGGCCCCCGCCCCGACCTCGTCGGGTGGGAGGCCGCGTACGAGGGCCGGCCGTCGGACGAGCTCCTCTCGCGCGTCCTGCACTTCGGGCGTCGCTAGGCCTCCCGGCGGGACGGCGTGGCGTTTCGGCGGCGAAGGCTCGCGCCGCTACCGACGGGGCAGCCGATCCTCCATCCTGGCGAGCCGATGCTCGATCGCGCGCAGGTGGCGGTCGGTCCGACCCTCACGCCAACGCCGGAGCGCGAACGTCATCAGCGCCAAGCCGGTCACCACGCCGGCCGCGATCGTCGCGGCGCGCTTCATCCACGCCGTGGTCGGCGGCAGGTAGGTCGCCAGCTCCTCGAGCTCCGAATCCAGCCGGCGCCGCGTCAGGTCGATGTCCGCTACCGCTGCAGCTTGCGTTTGGCCCATTCGAGGTCCTCCTTGACGGTCTGCTTCGTCCGCTCGGGGGTCGCGGGAGCCGCGAGCGCGTTCCGTCCGATCAGCACGGCGATCACGGCCAGCACCAGGTAGATGCCGGCCACGATGAGCAACGCGGCCCAACGGGGCAGCACGAGGTCCAACGCGGCCGCGCCGGCCAGGCTCGCGAACCCGAGGACGAACAACGCGAAGACGGCCGCGGCGGCGAGCAGTGCTCCACCGGTGGCCTTCTCGGCCGCGATCCCCCGCATCTCCTCCTTCGCGAGGGCGACCTGCTGCCGGATCAGCAGCGATAGGTCGGTGCCGATCGAGCGGAGGAGCTCCTGGAGACCTTGCCGTGCCCGTTCGTCCGTCGCGACGTCCACCGGACATCACCCCTTCCTTCGGCGCCCGACCGTCGAAAGCGCGTCCAAGCGGTTCCTACCCGCTCCGGTCCGGCCGAACCCCACCGCGTCCGAGCGCGTTCCACACCTCCTCGACGTCGAGGCCCTCGAACGTTGGGAAGACAAGGTCGGCCTCGGACAGATCGAGCTCGGCGGTGGCCTCGTTGGGGATGCACACGCACGGGATGCCGGCGGCCTTGGCGGCCCGGATCCCGTTCGGCGAGTCCTCGACGGCGAACGTCGCGTCCGCCGGTGCGTCCAGCAGCTCGAGGGCGGCCAGGTAGAGGTGGGGGTTCGGCTTTGCACGCTTCGCGTCCCCGTCGGCGCACACCATCGCCGACCAGCCATCCGGCCACCCGAGGCGTTCGAGATGCGTGACCAGCCACTCGCTCCGGTCGCTGCTCACGAGCGCCCGCGGCACGCCCGCGTCGTCGAGCTGCCGCAGGAGCGCGGCGATCCCCGGTCGCAGGGGCACGTGGTCGGCGGCGGCGCGGACCCGGTCCTCGGTTCGCGCGATCTCCTCGTGGTCGAAGGGGAGGCCGCGCAGGCGGCCGAGCTCCGCGTACGGGTCGAACCCGCCCAGCGTGCCGATCGCGGCCGACCACGTCGGAAGCGTGAGCTCGTGGCCGTGCTCCTCGTACAGGTCGCGGAAGACTCCGTACACCGCGGTCTCGGAGTCCCAGAGCGTGCCGTCGAAGTCGAACAGCACGGCGCGCAGGTCGGCCGTCATGTCGAGCCGGACCCAAGGAACGCGCGGACCGAGGCGAAGAACCGGTCCGCCGCCGACGTCCACGTCGGAAGGGTCCGGGCGCGTCTCCGCGCGCCGGCGGCGAGCCGGTCGCGCAGGGTCCGATCCGTCGTGATCGCTCGGAGCACAGATGCCAGGCCGGTGAGGTCGCCGGGCTCGGCCATGAGCGCTTCCCGACCGTGGTCCGCGAGGCGCGGGAGGTTGCCGGCGCGCCAGCCGACCACCGGGAGGCCGGCCGCCAGCGCCTCGGCCCACGCGGTCCCGTACGCGTCGGCGAACGAGCAGAGCGCGAACACGTCCGCGGAGCGGTAGAGCCGGCCGACCTCCTCGATCGGCACCGAGCCGCGCACGGCCACGCGGTCGCGGAGGTCCGGCGCCGAGATCCGACGTCGGACGCGTTCCGCGTATCCGCGATCGGGATCCGTCTCGCCCACCAGCCACAGGGTGGCGGACGGTTGCGGCAGCGTCGCGAACGCCTCGACGAGCTCGAAGATCCCCTTGGGCGGCGTCCAGTTCGCGACGCAGAGCACCGAGGCGTCACGGCCGCGACGGAGGTCGAGGGGCGGTCCTGCTGCGACCGGGACGTCGCACCCCGGAGGGACGAACGCGATCCGCTCGGATGCAACGCCGATCGCGCGCAGGTCGTCGATCAGTCCCTCGCCGGCGACGATGACCCCCGCCGCCGATCGGTACGCGACGCCGTCGAGCGCGCGCTGGGCGGATGCACGGGCCCGTCCATGGTCGAGGCCACCCGGCGGCTGGTGCGCGACCGCGACGACAGGCGTGCGCACCCGGCGGATCCACGGCGCGACGAACGCCGCCGCGATGCTGTCGAGCAGGATCGCGTCCGATCCCTCGGCCGCCGCGCGCAGCGTCCACGCGGCCGGCAGCGCGGGGATCGGCCATGGGAGCGAAGGGACGGATCCGAACCTCAGCTCGGCCCCGTGGTCCGCGGCGGCCGCGGCCATCATCCGGTGGTACCGGTACCCGCCCGTCCGCCGATGCGGATCGCCGAGCGTGACGAGCGCGAGCCGCAGGTGTGCCACCTCGACCTCAGACCTTCGCACGGATCCCCCCGAAGGCGTCGTCCGACTCCCACACGCGGACCGCCACGATCTCGGCCCCGTCACCGCCGAGCGGGTCCGCTAGCCGATGGTGGATCCACGCCGCGAAGACTTCGACCGTCACGACCTCGGCCCCGCAGACCTCGGAGAGGTCGCGGTCGCGGGCGTCTCCAGCCACATCGGCGAGCGAGCGCGTGAGGACGTCGAGGTCGCACACCATGCCGCGCTCGTCCAGCCGTTCCCGTTCGGCCACGACCTCGACGCGGTAGTCGTGCGGGTGTCGCTCGTCCTCGGGCGGAGGTCGATCGGGCATCGCGTGGAACGCCCGGAAGGACGTCGAGGCGCCGACCTCGAACATCAGTACCTGAGGGCGACGTGCATCGTGCCTTCGTCCCCGCGATCCAGCGCGGCGTAGGCGTCGGCGGCTCGTTCGAACGCCACCTCGGTCGTCGCGAGGAGCTTGATCGGGAGCTCGGTCATCAGGCGGGCCGCGGCACGTCGCCGCCTCGGCACGTCCCATCGATCCGCCTGGCGCGAGGGGATCGTCGAGACCTGCGTGCTCCGGATCTGCAACCGGCGCCGATGGAACGCGCCGCCGAGCGGGAGCGCCACCTCCTTGTTCCCGTACCAGCTGCAGACCAGCGCCTCTCCCTCGTGCGCGAGCAGCTCGAGCGCGAGCGGAAGGGCACCGGGGATCCCGGTCGCGTCGACGACCAGGGGCACGCCCGCGCCCGAGGTCGAGATCTCCACGTCTCGCCGGATCTCCGAGGCGTCCACGGCCCAGACGCCGAACCGGATCGCGGTCGTGCGACGGTCCGCCCGCGGATCGACGCCGACCACATCGGCTCCCGAGCGCTGCAGCAGGGCCGCCGTCAGCACGCCGATCGGCCCGAGCCCCAGGACCACGACGGGCTCCTCGATGCGCGCGCCGGCGTCGAGCGAAACCTGAAGCGCGGTCTCGACCAGCGGGAACAGGGTTGCCACGCGCTCGTCGACGGCGTCCAGTGGCACCGCGTCAGCGGCGCGCACCGTGAACCAGTCCTGGTGGGGGTGGAACGCGAAGACGCTCGAACCCTCCTCGAACCCGTCCGCCCGGGATCGCTCTACCTCGCCCACGCAGCTGTAGCCGTATGCAAAGGGGTAGGCGAAGCTCCCTTCGAACGCGGAGAGCGACTCATCGAGCTCGAGATCGGGGTCGAGCTCCCCTCGGTAGGCGAGCAGCTCCGTCCCGCCGCTGATGCCGGACCATCGCGTCCGGACGAGGATCTCCTCGGGGCCCGGGGGGCGAACCTCCACGCGCTGGATCTCGACACGGCGGGGGGCGACGAACCGGAGCGCGCGTCCCTCCACCCAGTTCCGGTACCCGTCGGCGCCCGCGACCAACCGCGTCCGCGATTGCGAGGAGACCCGGATGGGAACATTCCTGCCGGTGTCCGCAACCACGATCGTCCCCAGAGAGATCGCGAACCTCACGCTGCCCACGCCGTTCGGCGGATGGGAGACGCACGCGTTCGAGTGGGCGGGATCGGTCCATCTGTGCCTGTGCCGCGGTCGAATCGGCGACGGCGAGGACGTCCTGGTCCGGATGCACTCCGAATGCGTGACGGGTGACTCGCTCGGCTCCCTGCGCTGCGACTGCGGGGTCCAGCTGCGGCATGCGCTCCGGACCATCGCCGCCGAGGGGCGCGGCGTGCTCGTTTACTCGACGGGGCACGAGGGGCGGGGGATCGGCCTCGCGAACAAGCTGCGGGCCTACATGCTGCAGGATCGGGGGTTCGATACGGCGGAGGCGAACGAGCACCTCGGATTCCGGGTCGACGAGCGGACCTTCGGAGAGGTCGCCGCCTGCCTGCAGGCCCTGGGCGTCCGCTCGGTCCGGCTGATGTCGAACAACCGGGACAAGGCCGTCGCGCTCGAGTCGCAGGGGATCGCGGTGCGAGCGGTCGTCGGCTTGCCGACGGCCGCGCACGCGCGCAACGTCCGCTACCTCTCGACGAAGCAGGCCGCGATGGGACATCTCGCGCCGATGGGGGTGCCGCTCCCCGACCGGTCGGGTCCACCTCCCGACGTCGCCTCCCTGCTCGGCGAGGTCCGCGTTCGGACCTCGCGCCCCTACGTCGTCGTCAAGTACGCGCAGACGATCGATGGCCGGATCGCCACGGCGACGGGTGACGCGAGGTGGATCAGCGGTGAGGAGGAGCGCAGGACCTCACACGCCCTCCGCGCCGCCTGCGACGCGGTGCTCGTGGGCGTCGGCACGGTCCTGGCCGACGATCCGCGGCTGACCGTCCGGATGGTCCCCGGCGCATCGCCGATCCGCATCGTGCTGGACGCGCGGCTGCGGATCCCGGATCACGCCCGCGTGCTCGATGACGACGCCGTGACCACGATCATGACGACGAGCGCCTCGTCGGCGGAGCGGCGCGCCGAACTCCGTCGCCGCGGCGTCGCGGTCGTCGTGGTGCCGGCCGCTCCGCTCGGCGTCGACCTGCCCGCGGCGCTCGAGGCGCTGTTCGACGACGGGGTCCGATCCGTCCTTGTGGAGGGAGGAGCACGCGTGATCACGTCCTTCCTCTCCCAGGGGCTCGCCGATCGGCTGGTGGTGGCGATCGCGCCGCGCGTGATGGGGAGCGGGACCGACGCGGTCAACGATCTCGGGATCACGGAGGTCGCGAGCGCGATCCGGCTCGAGCGCCGGGCCGTCCACGTCGCGGGCGACGACGTGCTCATCGTCGGCGACCTGGCGAGCTGAGCCCATTCCCCTCAACGCTGCAGCGGGCGTTCCTCGAACCTCGGACGGAGCGGCAGCCCTGAACGGCCGCCGTCGGATCGAACCGCCAGGACCTGATGGACCTGCGTCCGGCCGGCCTCGAAGTTGAGCGCCGAGGCCGCCATGTACAGGCGCCAAACGCGCGCCCGGCCCGGGCCGACCTCGGCCACGGCCTCGTCCCAGCTCGCCTCGAGGTTCGACACCCACGCCCGCAGCGTGAGCGCGTAGTGCTCGCGCAGGCTCTCGACGTGCCGGACCTCGAACCCGGTCCCCTGCATCGTCGAGACGACGCTCCCCACCTCGTGCAGCTCGCCGTCGGGGAAGACGTAGCGGTCGATGAAGCTGTTCGGCTGGAAGCGCGTGCGGCCGGCGTTCGGCGGCCGGGCGATCGCGTGGTTCAGGAGTCGCCCGCCCGGACGGAGGAGTCGTCGGAGCCCGCCGAAGTACACCCGTAGCTGCGACAGCCCCACGTGCTCGAACATCCCGATCGAGCTGATCGCCTCGAACGGTCCGTCGCGCACGTCGCGATAGTCCTGGTACCGGATCTCGACGCGATCGGCGAGGCCGGCCTCGGCGACCGCCTTCTCGGCCCACTCGGCCTGACGCCGCGAGAGCGTCACGCCCACCGCCCGCACGCCGTGGCTCGCGGCGGCGTGCAGGACCATCCCGCCCCAGCCACACCCGACGTCGAGCAGCCGCATCCCTGGTTCCAGGCCGAGCTTGCGGGACACGAGCTCGTACTTCGCCGCCTGCGCGTCCTCGAGCGGGACGTCCTCGCGTTCCCACACGGCACACGAGTACGTCATCGAGGGGCCGAGCACGATCCGGTAGAACGCGTTCGAGACGTCGTAGTGGTGGGCGATGGCGGCCGCGTCCCGTTCCTTCGAGTGCCGGACCCCGCCGAGGCGCGCCTCCTCCGGCGGGACCGGGAGCGCGCCGAACCCTGTCCGCAGCGCCGACGAGCCGGCGAGCCCGAGCACCTCCGCCCACTGCCGCGGGCCGAACGCCCGCAGGTCGGGGATCCGGTCGCGCAGCGCGGCGAGGGCCGCGTAGAGGTCGCCCTCGACGTCGAGCTCGCCCGACACGTATGCGCGACCCAGACCAAGCTCGCCCGGCGCGGTAATCAGACGCCGGAACACCACCGGCGAACGGACAAGGAGCGTGGCCGGCGCGTCGGCGGGCCCCAACCGGCTCCCGTCGTACGCGCGCACCGCGATGGGGAGATCGGGGCCGAGGACGGCCTCGAGGGCACGAGCCACCGTCACCGTTCCAGGGTACGGCGGGTACGCACTTCGCGCTCGGGGCCGGGTCAGCGCTTGCCGCGGCCGGAGGCCGCGAGCAGGATCTGCGTGACGAGGTACGGGCTCACGCCGAGCTTGCCCCCGATCTGCTCGGGCGTCAGCCCCATGGCTCGGTAGGTGAGCGCCAGCCGCTCCTGCGCCTGGCTCCATCTCGGACTCGACGGCCGGGCCGAGGAGCGGGGGACCAGCTCGGGGACGGGCTCTTTCGCGTGGGTCGCCGGCGTTCGCGGACGCCGAGGCGACCCCGAGGCCTCGGGCTCCTTCTTGAAGCGGCCCTTCGCCATCTCCCGCTCGGTCCGATCGTCGAGCACCACGAACTGGTCGGCGGCCTTGTTCACGCCGACCGAGGCGATCGTGAGCGCCTTCGCAGCGCGCTCGCGGCACGAACGCTTGGTGCAGTAGTCGTACTTCTCGGCTCGTTCGGGATGCAGCTCGTCGCCGCAGATCGTGCAGGTGGACATGATTCTTGTTCCTTCCAGGTTTCGTCCGGTGGGTCGGCGGGCACAAATTCAACAGTTCGCCGGCCGCCGACATTCCCGCCGGGACTGAGGGAGCCGGTATACTTCGTCCGCGCCCATGACCCGTGGGCAGGGACGCGGCCCCAAACCCACGGCCGCGCGCGTTCAGCCCCAAACACTCGGCTGAAGGCTTGATGCTGGAGGCTCGAATGCTCACGAACGCACGCACGAAACCGACCCCGCCCGCCGAGATGCTCGCGCTCCTCGAGCCGACCATGCTCCGCGGCCTCGAACGGCACCTGTCCGCCGCCACCGAATGGTTCCCGCACGAGTACGTCCCGTACGAGGTCGGCCGCAACTACGTGGACGAGCCGTGGGAGGAGACCGACAGCGCCCTGGGGATCGTCTCGCGCACGGCGCTCGAGGTGAACCTGCTCACGGAGGACAACCTGCCCTACTACCACCTGGCGCTCTGGGAGATCTTCGGCCGAGGCGGCGTCTGGGGCGAGTGGGTCCGCCGGTGGACGGCCGAGGAGGGCCGCCACGCGATCGTCCTGCGCGACTACCTGACCGTCACGCGCGGCCTCGATCCGGTGGTGCTCGAACGCGGCCGCATGGACCAGGTCTCGCGCGGCTACTACCCGGACGGCGACGGCGGCGCGCGTGCGCTCGACCCGCTCGACGGGGTCGTCTACACGACGCTGCAGGAGCTCGCGACGCGGATCGCCCACCGCAACACCGGAACGTTCACGCAGGACCCGATCATCGAGAAGCTCACGGCTCGGATCGCGACCGACGAGAACTTGCACTATGTCTTCTACCGCGACCTCGGGAAGGCGGCGCTCGAGATCGCGCCCTCCGAGATGATGCTCGCGATCAACCGCCAGGTGACCGGGTTCGCGATGCCCGGGCTCGACATCCTCGAGTTCAAGCAGAAGGCGATCGAGATCGCGAAGGCGGGGATCTACGACCTCAGGATCCACCACGACGAGGTCGTGCTGCCGGTCCTGTTCACGCATTGGAAGATCGACAAGGTGACGGGGCTGTCCGACGAGGCCGAGCAGGCTCGGGACGGCATCACGAACTACCTGTCGATGCTCGACGCGATGGCGTCGCACTACGAGGAGAAGCGCGCGGCGCGCACCTCGGGCTGACACGTCAGAGTATCCCCGTGACGACTCGGGGAGCGGGGACGTCGATCGTGGAGCCCGGGACGGCCCTGGACGACATCGATACCCCGGCCCTCATCGTCGATCTCGACAGGATGGCTTCGAACATCGAGGCGATGGCGAGGCTCGGTCGAGATGGCAAGATCGCGCTTCGGCCTCACGTCAAGAGCCACAAGATCCCCGAGCTCGCGATCCGGCAGGTGGAGGCGGGCGCGGTGGGGATCACCTGTCAGAAGCTCGGCGAGGCCGAGGTGATGGCCGACGCGGGGCTGCCCGACATCACGATCGCCTACCCGATCATCGGGGCTCGAAAGCTCCGCCGGCTGACCAACCTGGCTCATCGGGTCCGCCTCACGACGCTCGTCGACTCGATGGAGGGCGCACGGCCGCTGAGCGAGGCAGCGTCTGCTGACGGCCTCACGCTCGACACCTTGGTGGAGGTCGACGACGGCTACCATCGATGCGGCGTTCGTCCGGAGGACGCGCCCTCGCTCGCGCGAGCGGTGGCCAACGAGCTGCCCGGTCTGCGCTTCGCCGGCATCCTCGCGTACGAGGGTCACATCTACGACCTGACCGATCGGAGCGCGGTGCTCCGGGAAGCCGCGCGGTCCTACGACATCATGGGCGAGGTGGCCGCGCGGCTCCGAGCGGCGGACATCCACGTCGAACGGGTCAGCGTCGGTGCGAGCGCGACGGCGCGGGCGGCCGCGGACCACCACGCCATCACGGAGCTTCGGCCCGGGAGCTACATCTTCAACGACCGGTATCAGGTCTCGATGGGTTCGGTGAGCGACGAGCAGTGCGCGCTCTGCGTCCTGGCGACCGTCGTCAGCGTCCCCTCACCGGATCGCGCGATCATCGACGTCGGATCGAAAGGCCTCAGCTGGTCGCCGCCGGTCGGGGCCGACGGCTACGGCCTCATCCTCGGGCACGAGGAGGCGACCATCGCCCGCCTCGCGGACGAGCACGGAATCGTCTCCGTTCCCGAGGGGGCCCGGCCCTTCTCGATCGGCGAACGGGTCAGGCTGATCCCGAACTCGCACCCGCCCGTGGTGGATTCGTTCTCCGAGCTGCTCGGCTATCGGAGCGATCGCGTCGACGTCGTCTGGCCGATCGCGGCGCGTGGTCGCATGCAATGAGCCGAAAACCGTCGGAGGTGGCCTGTGTCATACTCCGAAACGGAGCCCGCGAGAGGGGTGTCGCACGTGGTTCCCCAACATCCGAAGGCGTTCGATCCGAGGACGCTCAGCCGTCGAGAGTTCCTCCGTCGAGCAGGCGTCGCCGGGGTCGCGATGCCGACGATGGCGGCCATCCTCGCCGCCTGCTCGGGCGGAGCGCAGGAGGAGCCCTCGGGCGAGTCCGGGGCCGGCGCGAGCGGCTCGAACGCGTACGGTACCGGTGGCGTCGGTGGCGCCCCGTATCCGCTGGCTCGTCTGGATGCGCCCGTCACGTGGAACATCCCCGACGACAACCAGCCGATCGAGAGCGGTCTCCAGCCGGAGACGGGCGCGACGCTCAAGTACCTGAGCTGGCCGTACTACGTCTCGCCGTCCATCATCCGAGCCTTCGAGCAGAAGTACAGCTGCACGGTGGAGAAGACGATCTTCCCCGACATGGCCGGCGGCGTGGCGAAGCTCCGGGCCTCGCCCGATGAATTCGACGTCATGTTTGGCGTGCAGCTGTTCGTCCTCGGTCAGCTCATCGCGGGCGGCCTGCTCCAGCCGATCAACCACGACTACGTCCCGAACCTCGCGAACAACGTGTGGCCGGCGCTCCAGAGCCCGTTCTACGACCAGGAGTCCCGATACTCGGTCCCGTGGGCGATCTGGAACACCGGGATCATGTGGCGGAACGACGAGATCGACACGGACATCGCCGGGCTCGACAACCCCTACGAGATCTTCTGGAACGGCGCGCCCCGGAACAAGACGGCCCTGCTCAACAACTCACGGGACGCCCTGGGGATGGCGATGTTCCGCCGGGGCATCACCGACGTCAACACCGGCGATCCCGCGACGATCGACCAGGCGAAGAGCGACATCGCCGAGGTCGTGGCGGCCACCAACGCCCGCTTCGACCACAGCGACTACGTGGACGTCCCGCAGGGCAAGACGTGGCTCCACCAGTCGTGGTCGGGCAACGTCGGCTCGGCGTTCTACTTCCTGCCGGCCGGCGACACGGCCCCGAACATCTCCTACTACTGGCCCGGTTCAACGGACGGGATCCCCGGCAACGTGGACAACGACACGGTCGTCCTGATCAAGGGTTCGAAGAACCCGGTGCTGGCGCACCTGCTGATCGACTGGGTGCTCGATGCCACGAACTCCGTCACCAACTACACGACGTATTCGGGCTATCAGGCGCCTCTGACGACGATCAACCCGGAGACGCTTGTCGGGAACCAGGTGGTCCCCGAACACCTCGCGTCGACGGTGGTCACCGAGGAGCAGTTCAGCGCCGGCTACCGGGAGCTGGAGCTCGCGCCCGACGTCAGCACGCTGTGGGAGTCGGCGTACCAAGAGATCCAGGCGGGTGTCTAGCGGCGAGGCGATCGCGCGGCGCTCTCGAGCGTCCGCGCCGGATCGGGACGTCGGCTATCCGCGCTGGTTGTGGCCCTCGTTCGCCGCGCCGGCGATGCTGTACCTGCTGGTCCTGTTCCTGCTCCCGTTCTACGTGATCCTGTCGGTCACGTTCGGGACCCTCGATCCGATCTTCCAGAGCCCCGTGCTCGTGTGGAATCCGTTGCGGTGGGACACGAGCATCCTGTCCTTCACGTTGTCGAACCTCACGCATAGCGACGGCATCTACTACGCCGCCTTCCTCCGCACGATCGCGTACGTCGTAGGGGCCACGTTCGTGTGCCTGGTGATCGGCTATCCGTTCGCGTACTTCCTCGCGCGCCACGCGGGCAGGGCGAAGGGGCTGTTCCTGGCGCTGTTCCTGGCGCCGTTCTGGTTCTCCTACATGCTGCGGATGCTCGCCTGGATCGGGCTGCTGCAGGACCAGGGGTACGTCAACCGGGTCCTCCAGGACGTCGGCCTCCTCGGCGCGCCGTATCCGTTCCTTTCCGGGAAGTCGTGGGTCCTCGTCACCGGGCTCGTCTACGGCTACGTCCCGTACATGGTTCTGCCGCTGTACGCGGCCCTGGATCGGCTCCCGCTCGCCCAGCTGGAGGCGGCCCGCGACCTCGGGGCGAGCCCCGCGCGAACGTTCTTCCGCGTGACCCTTCCGCAGACGCGGCAGGCGATCCTGGCCGGCGTGATCATCGCGGGGCTCCCGATGTTCGGGGACTATTACACGCAACAACTCCTCGCGAACACGGTTGGCACGAGGATGATCGGGAACTTCATCATCGACTCGCTCGACGTCCCGATCTTCGTATCGCGGGGTTCGGCGCTGATCCTCGTGCTGATGGCGCTCCTGATCGTCCCGATCGTCTACTACCTGCGGAGCACGGCTCGGGCCGGACGGGAGCGTGCCGCGTGAGCGTAAGGGCGTCGACCAGAGCCACCCGCAGAAGGCTCCGCGACCTGATGACCAATCCATGGGCGCGGCCGCGCTTCCTGTGGGTGATCGGGATCGCCTACGTGGTTTGGACGCTCGTCCCGGTCCTGACCGCCGCGCTGTTCTCGTTCAACAGCACCCGGTCGATCTCGCTGTGGGCGGGGTTCTCGATGCGCTGGTACGTGAGCGACCCCAACGAGTCCGTTCTGCACGACCCCGACCTCCGTCACGCGGTGCTGCAGAGCCTGAAGCTCGCGACCGGCGCGGTCTTGCTCTCCGTCCCGATCGGCGTCGGCTTCGGGCTCGCGCTCGACAAGTGGCGGGGGCGAGGGTCCGGCTCCTCGAACTTCGTGATGCTGTTCTCGTTCATCACGCCCGAGCTGATCATCGCCGTGTCGCTGTTCCTCCTGTTCGTCAACCCCTTCCGGTTCGTCGGCCTGGGGACCACCGCGCAGCTCCTCGGGCTCGTGCTGCTTGCGATCCCCTACGCGGTGATCATCGTTCGCGCCCGGCTCCTGTCCATGGGTCCCGAGTACGAGGAGGCCGCGATGGATCTGGGGGCGTCGCCCCTGCAGGCGCTGCGGCGGATCACGATCCCGCTGCTCGCGCCGGCGATCTTTGCGAGCGCGGCGGTCATCTTCGCGTTCACGCTCGACGACTTCGTGATGGTCAAGCAGCTGGCCAAGGACGGATCCAACGAGACGGTGGCGATGGCGATCTACGGCGCCGCAAGGACCGCTCCGTCGCCGGCCGTGAACGCGATCGGCACCTTGATGCTGCTGACCTCGACCGTGGTCATCGCTCTCGCGTTCGTGGTCTTCCGCCGCTCCGCTCGTCGATCGGGCACCGGACTGGGGGCCGAGCGTGAGGCTCTCCCCGTGTGACCGCGTCCTCGCGATCGGGGGTGATACCGAAATCGGTATCGGTCGGCTCGGGAAGTTGAACCCCCTCCACCCGGGAACCCTAGACGCACCCGCCGACACGTCCCATCCTCGGGGTATCCTGCAAGCGATGGCCGCGTACGAGTACCTATGCATGGCATGCGAGCACCGGTTCGAAGATCGGCGCCCTATGACCGCCTCGGTCGACACCGCCCTCGCCTGCCCGTCGTGCGGCAGCGAACGCGTTCGCCGGCAGTTCTCGTTCGTCGCGGGCACCGCGTCCTCGTCCAAGCCCCGCCCGCACGCAGCCGGCGGCTGTGCCTGCGGCGGCGCGTGCGCCTGCGGCCACTGAAGGTCCGGAACCACCCGTCCACCGAACAGCACGTGCGACGAACCCGACCAGGTTCCATTGCGTTTCGGTGGCAGCCCTTGCCCGGCCCCGCCCGAACGAGCAGCATCGCGTGCATGGACGCCCAGATGAAGACGACGCTGGCGCTCTCACTCGTGGGGATCGGCGCGGTGGCGACGGGTGCGCTCGGGATCGTGCTGCCGGCGGGGGAGCGCATCGCCGCCGGCCTCGCCTTGGTCGTCGGCGCCGGGATCGGGGTGGTGGTGCTCGCGATCGGGACGCAGATCGTCAACGGCACGCCCGACGACAGCCCCGAAGGCTACGCGAGCGTCTTCCTCGTGGCCGCGGCGCTCGGTCTTGCCGGCACGATCGCGAGCCTCGTCCTGCTGTGGCGTCGCACCGCCGGCCAACGCGCCGGCGCGGCGCGAACCTCAGCGCCGGGCGAGGGCTAGCGCCAGCCGCTCGAGCGACGCTTCGGTCATCGGCTGCAGGACCACGATCAGGTGGCCGATGCCGAGCTCGTCGTACGCGGCGATCGCCTCCGCGAGCTCGTCGACCGACCCGCCGAACGCGCGATCCTCGCCGTCCTCCTCATCCCCTGGCTCATCCCCTGGCTCATCCCCTGGCTCGGCCGCCCCGAGCGACGGATCCCGGACCTCGATGCCGACGGTGCGTTCGACCGTCGCGGGGTCTCGGCCCTCCGCCGCGAGCGCCGCGTCGAGCGCCTCGAGGCGCCCGCGCAGACGCTCGTCGGGCTCGCCGAACCAGGCCGTGTTCCACGCGTCCGCGTGGCGAGCCGTCAGCCGCAGCATCCGCGGGCCGAACGCAGCCACCAGGATGGGGATGTCGCGCGACGGCGCGGGTTCGAGCACCGCGTCGCGCGCCGTGAAGTACTCGCCCTCGAACGTCACCTTCTCGCCGCGCAGCAACGGGACGACGATCGCGAGCGCCTCCTCGAACCGGTCGACGCGGCGGTCCTTCGGGAACCCGAACGCGTCGTACTCGGCATCGTGCCACCCGGCCCCGAGGCCGAGGATCAGCCGACCGCCGCTCACCTCGTCGGCGGTCGCGGCCATCTTGGCCACCATCGAGGGATGCCGGAAGCTCGAGCACAGGACGAGCGTGCCGATCTCGACGCGCTCGGTCGCGGCGGCGAGGGCGCTCACGACCGTCCACGCCTCGAGCTGCCCGTCGATCGGTCCGCTCGACGGCTTGTGGAAGAAGTGGTCGAACATCCAGACCGAGTCCAGGCCGTGCGCCTCGGCGGCCCGCGCGAACGACGCGATCGCCGGCCACGACGGCCTCCCGCCGTCCGAGTCGCTCGCCGCCGCCGGCACGATCACGCCGATCTTCACGAGCGGAGTGTATGAAGGATCCGATGCCCGGTCCGTTGCGCGTGACCCGCTCCGTCGTGATCTCCGAGCGCGAGCTCACGTGGCGGTTCAGCCGTTCGTCGGGGCCGGGCGGCCAGTCGGTCAACACGGCCGACTCGCGCGTCGAGCTCAGCCTGGACGTCGTGCGAACGAGCGCGCTCGGGCCGGTCCAGCGCGCCCGGGTGCTCGAACGGCTCTCGCGGCGGCTCGTCGACGGCGTTCTGACGGTGAGGGCCTCCGACCACCGCTCGCAGCTCCGCAACCGCGAGGCCGCGCTCGAACGCATGGCGAAGATCCTCGCCGACGCGCTCGCCCCGCCGCCGCCTCGCCGGCGCCCGACGAAGCCCAGACGCGGCGCCGTCGAACGCCGGCTGGCGGCCAAGAAGCGTCGCTCGCGGACGAAGCGGCTCCGGCGCAGCGATGAGGACTGAGGCCATCGTCAGCGGTTCGAGACGCGGAACCGCTGACCGCAGGTCGTGCACTTCATCGAGGTTCGGGCCGCGGGTCCGGCGTGCGTGTACGGCTGCGTCTTCGTGGACCCACAGAACGGACAGACCGGCCTGGTCGCGACCGGTCGAGGGGCGTCGCGCGTGACCCACGCGTCCCGGAGATCGACGGACCCACCGGCCTCGACCAACAGGTCTCGAGCGGCCTCCGCCTTCTCGAGGGTGACCTTCGGGAGCGCGACGAAGGGGAGCTCCACGTCGTCGAGATCGACCGGCCGCGTCGAGATCGTGCCGAGCGCCTCGGCGATCTCGCGCTCGCGACCCTGCGACCACCCGGTCAGCAGGACCGTCGCTCCCTTGATCTCGTCGTGCCGGCGCGGTCGCTCGCCCACCTGCTGCCTCCTTCGCGCCCGAACGACGCCGGCAGTGTAGTCGGCAACTAGGCGGAGCTCGAAACCTGCCGGCGGGCACGCTCCTGAGCTCGCCTCTTGAGCCGAAGGTCGGCGAGGCTCATGACGAGATGCGCGACGAGGGCCTCCCGATACCTCGTGTGCGCGCCGCGCCGCGTCCTTCGGCCGGCGAGCGCGTCGCCCATCCTCGTCCAAGGGGTCTCGCGGCGGGAACTCACCTGAGATGTTTCGGCCCGATGACCGCGCGGCTTGACCGGAACGGGTCAGGTCGTGGGTTCGAGCGCGATGACCGGGATCCACCGGGACGTCTTCGTCTTGTACTCGGCGAACCCGGGTCGCCGCTCCACCTGGCGCGCGTAGAGCTCGTCGGCCTCGGGGCCGGTGATCTCGAACGCCCGCACGGGCACCGTGCGATCGCCGAGCTCGACCGAGGGCTCGGGGTCCGCGAGCACGTTGCGTACCCACATCGGATCGGTCGGTGCGCCGCCCATGGTGCCGAACACCACGAACCGGTCGCCGTCGGGCAGATACACCAGCGGCTTCGGGCGCGGGAGGCCGCTCTTGATGCCCTTGGTGTGGAGGATCAACAGCGTGGCGCCGTCGAAGTACCCACCGACCCTGCCGCCGTTCGCGCGGAACTCCTCGATGATCCCGGCGTTCCAGTCGTTCGGTTCGGGCATGCGTGCCTCCTCCGGTGCTCGACCACCAGGGTACGGCGCAGGGAGTGGATGGCCGGAGCTAGTCGGCCTGCCAGCGCGGCAGGAGGTTGACGCTCGTCGCGACCGCATCGGCGACGTCGACGACCTTGCGGTTGGAGCGCCGGGCCTCGTCACGCAGCATCTCGAACGCGCGCTTCTCGTCGATCGAGTGCCGCTCCATCAGGATGCCCTTGGCCCGCTCGGTGATCGCCCGGCGGGCGAACGCGCCCTCGAGGCCCTGGTACTCGGCGAACCGGGACAACACGACGTCGAGCGAGCTCTGCAGCGCGGACGCGTCCCGACCCAGCGTGATGTAGGCGAAGATCCCGCGCTTGGCGGCGTCGCGGATGAAGGCCTCGTCCTCGACGTCCAGGATCGCGATCACCGGGCACGCCGCCTCCGTCACGATCCGCCCGATCAGCTCGAGCGCGCGCTCGGTGCTCTCCCCGACGATCACGATCGCGGCGTCGGGACGCACGGACGCGCTGGCCGCGGCAACCTCGCCGAGCGCCGTCTGTCCCACGACCTCGTGGCCGAGAAGGGTCACGGTGTGCAGGACCTCGTCCAGGCGGTGCCCCTGTCCGTCCGAGACGAGGATCCGGAGCCGCTCGGCGCCCCCTTGATCCTTCATGGCAATCTCTCCAACGCATCGAGCCTACCCCAGCCGTCTCGTGGACTACCAGGCTGACCGGCAGGGTCGGAACCTCCGCCCCTGCCCGAACATTGCCGGTTCGGAGCGTTCGGCGTACCGTGAGTGGGCGACCCCAGCTCCCGGCCGCGCGCGCCGATGTTCGGCGCACCTCGGAGCCCAACGGCACGCTCCCTCGAGGGAGGATCCGATCCTCCGGGAAGCGAGTCGCGATGCAGGTTCCCTCCGAAGGCTTCTCGGTACTGGTGGAGGAGTCCGACGGTGCCCTCCACCTCTATCTCGCCGGATGGCTCGACGCCTCCGCTGTGCCGGCCCTGTTGCGATCGGTGATGCGAGGCCGGCCCGGCGACGTCGTCCTCGACATCGACGGGCTCGACCACATCGACGGGGCCGGGTGGCTCGGCGTGATCTCGTGCGAGCAACGCGTGACGAGCTGGGGTGGCCGGCTCCGGATCGACGACGGCATCCGGAAGATCCTCGAGCTCGCATCCTGATCGCCTGGAAGGGTGAACGTATGAGCGATTGGCGGGACCAAGAGGTTCGCAACGAATCGCGTTCGCGCGACCGGAACGAGTGGATCGCCGAGACGCGCGGGGTCGTCGCGCTCGATCACGAGACCGATGAGCTGTTCGTGTGTGAGTGCAGCGACCCGGTGTGCCGAGCCCGGATCACCCTGACGCGCATCGAGTACGAGGCCGTCCGCGGGTACCCGACGCGCTTCGCGATCGCGACCGATCACGAGAACCCGGAGGTCGACCAGCTCGTGTCCGAAGGTGGGCGCTTCACCGTGGTGCAGAAGATCGCCGGCACCGCGGCGCGGATCGCCCGCGAGACGGACCATCGGCACCGCGACGCCGAGTAGCGGACCCGGCCCGACCGCGAGGAGGCATCACGTGAGCCCGGTCAGCGCGATCCCCGAGGGGGCGCACACCATCACACCGCACATCGTGGTTCGAGATGCGGCTCGGGCTGCCGAATGGTACGTGGCCGCCCTGGGGGCGGAGGAACGCGACCGTCTCGCGCTGCCCGGTGGCAAGCTGATGTACGTGGAGCTGTGGTTCGGGGACTCGGCGGTCAGGGTGTCGGACGAGTTCCCCGAGGCGGGCATCCTTTCCCCGCAGAGCCTCGGGGGCACACCCGTCGTCCTCCACCTGTTCACGGCCGACGTCGACGCGCTCTGGGATCGAGCCCTCGATGCGGGCGCCGAGATCCTGCACCCTCTCGCGGACCAGTTCTGGGGGGATCGGCAAGGTCAGATGACCGATCCGTTCGGGCATCGCTGGGGCATGGCCCAGCACCTTCGGGACGTCCCGCGGCAGGAGATCGAGCGCGCCGCAGCGGCCGCGTTCGGCGGATAGGCCACCCCGATGACGATGCGGCTGATGGTCGGGACCGGCGCGGGGATGCTCGAGCTGCCGGACGAGAGCGCGACGACGGAGGCGTCGTTCGGGCCGCGAGCCGTGACGGCCCTCGAGGTTCGCGACGGCCGAGCATGGGCGGTCGCCGACGGGCGCTCGATCGTGCGGCGTGAGCCGGACGGGACGTGGTCGGACGTCGCACGGAGCGACGCGTTCGATCTCGCCTGCCTGGCTCCAACCTCGCACGGGTTGATCGCCGGCACGGAGGAGGCCCACCTGCTCCGGCTCGTCGGCGAGGATGGCCCCCTCGCGCCGGTCGAGTCGTTCGGAACGGTCGAGGGCCGGGACACCTGGTTCACGCCGTGGGGTGGCCCGCCGGCCGTCCGTTCGATCGCCCAGGACCTCGCCGGGCGGCTCCACGCGAACGTCCACGTAGGCGGCATCCCCCGCTCGGTCGACGCGGGGGCGAACTGGGAGCCGACCATCGACATCGACGCGGACGTCCACCAGGTCGTCGCGCACCCGACCGAACCCGACGTCGTGCTCGCCGCGGGCGCCGTCGGGCTCGCCGTGAGCGTGGACGGGGGTTCGAGCTGGCGGATCGAACGCGAGGGTCTGCATGCCACCTATGCCCGAGCGGTCGCGGTCGCCGGTGACCGGATCCTGCTCTCCGTCTCGAACGGCCCCCGAGGTGGCCGGGGCGCGGTCTACCGGACCGCGCTCGAACCGGGTTCCACGTTCGAGCGCTGCACCGATGGGCTGCCCGAGTGGTTCGACGGCAACATCGACTCCGGCTGGCTCGACGCGCGGGGATCCGAGGTCGCGTTCGGCACGGGTGACGGTGAGGTCTTCGTCTCGGACGACGCGGGCGAACGCTGGACTCGCGCCGCCACACACCTCCCGTCGATCCGGGCCGTCCGCCTCGCCTGAGCCGACCCGCGGGACCCGGACCGGCTACCCGCTCGGGATCAGGCCGAACACCGTTCCCGGCGCCCCCGAGCCGTTCGCGTTGCGCGGGCTCCCGAGGACGACCCATGCACCCGTCGGCGGGAGCGCGTCGAGGTTCGTCAGGTTCTCGATCGTGAGTCGGTGCTTACGGAGCGTGAGCCACGTCGGCAGGAACGCAGCGTCGGATGAGGGGTCGGGCCCGAACGTGTCGGTCCCGAGCGCGCCGGTCTCCGTCAGGACGCCGGTCCGGATCAGCCACCGGACCGCGTTCCGGGAGAACCCCGGTTGGTGGACACCGGACCTCCCGGTCCCGCAGTTGAAGTAGTTCGGGTCCCCGTTGCGATCGCCCCGCGCCCAGAAGTCCGAGCATCCGGTGAGCAGCAGCACGGCCGCTCCCGTCGGCATCTGGCCGAACTCGTCCTCCCACGCCAGCAGGTCCGCCACGCGCACGACGTGATCGAGGTCGTCAGCGACCTCCTCGCGGACGTCCACCACGACCGCCGGGAGCACCAGATCGGAGGGGGAGAGGTCGTCCATGCAGAGGGCACCGTGGTGGAAGTGGCACGGCGCGCTGTAGTGCGTCCCGGTGTGCGCGCCCTCGCGAACGAGCTCGAGGTGGAAGCCGTCGTCGGGGATCGTGAACACCGGGTGGATCGAGAACGCCGGGTCGCCCGGGAACAGCGGCGTCGTCGCCGGATCGTTGACGTGGCTGAGGAACACGGCGCGATCGAACGCGGGGAGCTGGACCGGCGCCCGTTCCGCGCTCGAGGCGTGCTGCCGCAACGCGGCGGACGTGGCCGCTCCCGCGACGAACAGGACCAGTCCCGAGATTACCCCGACCGTCCTCCGAACGGATGTCGACACCACACTCTCCTTCCCACCCGCCGGCTCTCATCCGCCGGCCATCCCGGCGCTCGCCGGTTTCCGGACGCTAGCGCCGACGGCGCGGGGACGCGAATGGAGAGCGGAGTCGGAAGGGCCGCCCGCGTGGGCGGTCCCTACTCGTCGGTGCCGGACTCGTCGGTGCCGGACTCGACGATGTGGTCGGGCGTGTGGTGCGCGGCCGGGATGGTGCCGAGCTTGCCGGCCTGGTAGTCCTCGAAGGCCTGCAGGAGCTCGGCCTTCGTGTTCATCACGAACGGGCCGTACCAGGCGACCGGCTCCTTGATCGGGCGGCCGCCGAGCAGGAGCACCTCGAGCTCGGGCGAGCGCGACTCCTGGCCCTTCGACGCCTCGAGGCGGATCGCGTCGCCCGGTCCGAACGCCACCAGCTGTCCAGTCGAGACGGCGACCCTCTCGACACCCGCCGAACCCGCGCCGGCGAGCACGTAGGCGAGCGCGTTGAAG
>DASXTX010000001.1:0-2804 GCA_036505195.1 Actinomycetota bacterium | reverse complement strand
GATGGAGCACGGGGAGCACGCCCAGGGGCACGACCGCCACGCCGGGCACTCGGTGGAGATGTTTCGCACCCGCTTCTGGGTGTGCCTCGCGCTGACGATCCCGGTCCTTCTGTACGCAAAGGGATTGTGGGAGCTCTTCGGGCTCGAGGCGCCGGACCTGCCGGGCGGCGGGGTGGTCTCGTTCGTGCTCGCCACGGCGATCTACGTGTACGGGGGGTCGGTCTTCATCCGGTCCGCGGGACACGAGCTCCGAGCGCGCCTTCCCGGGATGATGACCCTCGTCTCGGTGGGGATCTCCGCGGCGTACCTGTACAGCGTCGCGACGACGTTCTGGGTGGAGGGCGAGGGTTTCTACTGGGAGCTCGCGACGCTCGTCGACATCATGTTGCTCGGCCACTGGATCGAGATGCGGGCAGTCGGACGCGCGCAAGGGGCCCTCTCCGAGCTGGCGAAGCTGTTGCCCGACACCGCCGAGCGCGTCGCGGGCGATCGCACCGAGGAGGTCCCCGTCTCGGCCATTGAGGCCGGCGACGTCGTCCTCGTGCGCCCCGGCGGCCGCATCCCGGTCGATGGCGAGGTGATCGACGGCGAGTCGGAAATGAATGAGTCGATGATCACCGGCGAGTCGCGCCCGGTCGGAAAGCGAGCGGGTGACCAGGTCGTCGCCGGAACGGTGAACGGGTCGGGAGCGCTCAGGATCCGGGTGAGCCGGGTCGGCGAGGAGACGGCGCTCGCCGGCATCATGCGGCTCGTCGCCGAGGCTCAGGCCTCGAAGTCACGCGCTCAGGCGATCGCCGACCGCGCGGCAATGGTGCTCACGTACGTGGCGATCGGGGCCGGCCTGGTCACGATGATCGCGTGGCTGCTGGCCGGCCGTGGGTCCGACTTCGTCGCAGAGCGTGCCGTCACCGTGGTCGTGATCGCCTGCCCGCACGCCTTGGGCCTCGCCGTGCCTCTCGTGATCGCGATCTCGACGACGCTCGCGGCGCGCAGTGGCCTGCTCGTTCGGAACCGCCTCGCGCTCGAGGTGGCCCGGGACTTGGACGTCATGGTGTTCGACAAGACCGGAACGCTGACGTTGGGCGAGATCGGCGTCGTCGGCGTTGCGGCCGACGGCACGGGGGAGGAGCGTGTGCTCGCCGTTGCGGCCGGGCTCGAGGAGGGGAGCGAGCACCCGCTCGGGCGAGCGATCGTCGAGGAGGCGTCGAGCCGGGGCGTGAAGCCCTCATCGGTCTCGGACTTCGAGGCGCTAAAGGGACGCGGCGTGCATGCGAAGGTCGACGGGCACGACGCCTACGTCGGCGGACCGCGCCTGCTCGAGACGCTCCGCGTACGCGCCGAGGGTCCCCTCGCCGAGCAGGCGAAGGTGTGGTCGTCGGAGGGCAGGACCGTCGTGCACGTCATCGAGGACGACCGCGTGATCGGCACGATCGCGCTCGCCGACGTGATCCGTCCGGAGTCGCGCGAGGCCGTCCAGCACCTGAACGACATGGGCGTGCGGGTCGCGATGATCACCGGGGACTCGGAGGATGTCGCGAGCAGCGTCGCCCGGGAGCTCGGCCTTGACGAGTACTTCGCGCAGGTCCTTCCGGAGCACAAGGCCGAGCGGGTCAAGGAGCTCCAGGCGAAGGGACTGCGCGTGGCGATGGTCGGCGACGGCGTCAACGATGCCCCTGCGCTCGCGCAGGCCGACGTCGGCATCGCGATCGGCGCGGGGACCGACGTGGCGATCGAGACCGCGGACGTCGTCCTCGTGCGGAGCGACCCGCGCGACGTTACGCGCGTCGTGGGCCTCTCGAAGGCGAGCTACCGGAAGATGGTCCAGAACCTGGCCTGGGCGACGGGGTACAACGTCGTGGCGATCCCGCTCGCGGCCGGCGCCCTCGCCTCGCTCGGCATCTTGCTCGCGCCGGCGGTCGGTGCGCTCCTGATGTCGGCCAGCACCGTAGTCGTGGCCCTCAATGCACAGATGCTTCGCCGAGACCCGAACCTCACCCGTTGATGGTCTAGATACCCTCACCCACGCAACGGGGGCTCGGCCTTGGGTAGAGCTTCCGCGCGAGACCTGCTTCATTCATCCCGAAGGGTCGCGATCGCAACCCCGAGCTGGATCTACCTGCTCGACACGCACGGGGACGAGGGTATCGAGCTCGGCGAGGAACCCCATCTGGGGCCCAGGACAGCAGCCTGGAGCTGGTTGGATTCCACGCCGAGGGGCTGGCAGCCGTGAGGCGGTGGGTTCATCCCACCTGATCCGGGGTGTCCGCGGGGCCAGAGATCGTCTACGTCACCGGGGAGGGACTCTTCCGCTGGAGCGGCGGAGAACCTTTGAGGATCGGGGCCGGTACTTCGCAGCAACCTGGTGACCCGGCGTATTCCGCGTGCGGGCCAGGCTGTAGTTCCGGGATGCTGTCGCCGGCGAAACGGTGCTCGGGGGCCGGGTACGGCCATCGGGGCGAGCGGCTACGACTGGTCGTGATCAATGTTCGGGGGCCCCGGCACTCGACTCCCGGTCACGTATTAAGGTCCTCCCAGGTATGTGGAGGGCCATCCCACTCGCGACGTTGATCGTGCTGACCTCCTGCACGGACGCTTCGCCATCGCTGGGGCCGGCGACGCCGGGTGGCGGCCGGCACCAGTCGGCGACGACTACTCTCTCAGCCGGCGCCGGCTCCGCAACCCTGATGGTTCGGCAGCGGTACCGCGGACCGGGCTACTACATCGAAGGGTCGCTCGGGTTCGTCGAGGTATCCGCGCCCGGGACGGCTGCGGTCACGAGGTGGGAACGGCAGATCCTGGGCCGC